>NZ_DEIR01000026.1:0-65263 GCF_002352555.1 Psychrobacter sp. UBA2769
TTTTGATTGGGGATAATTTAATGTTTGTAGTTCAGGGTAGGCGGCGCGCTGTTGGGTTGCTACTTCTACACCTGCATACTCAACTGGGTTTGGTGCATCAGCACGTAGTGGGGCAATGGCTACAAATTCAGGCGGGTTTACCAAATCGGTCGAAATATCATGAATGGGCGGCACACTTTTGCCCTTATTCAGCATGCTAAGCGGTATTGCAATAGCAATAGTAGACAGTAGCAGCGCCATTATCGTACTGCCAAGCGTCACTGTTTTGCGTTTAAATAGGATTTGCAACACCAGCAAGATAAGGGTGGCGATACCCGCAAACACCCCAAACTTAAAACCCGTAAATGCGGTACCTAAGTCGACGACACCATACTTATAAAGTGGACCGGGTAAAGCCACCAGTAAAAAAGCGCTTAAACTGACAAGGCTCACTAAGACTTTCATCGGCTCTCTCCGTTATTATTTGGTCGCTGCTTATTTTATCCTTACTTGCTGTGCTAATTAATCTTGGTTTTTATTCAATAGCCAAACATGCTCAGTTACCGATAGTTCGGCTGCAGAATTAAGGGTTGATGACTGGCTTTCAAGCTCAATAATTTCATAATTAGCATTATAATACTGCTGTAATTGTTCCTGACTAATCGAAAAAGGTGGGCCGTCTTTTTTACTTTGCTCATAGTTCAGGGTAATTAATAGCTGTGGCGCATTATTGCTAAGCTTATATATTTGCTTACTATAATCAGGGCGCATAGTTTCTGGCAAGGCTATTAATGCTGCTCTATCATAAACGGCATCAATGTCGCCAATAGCTGTAGGACTCAGTGCAAAAATATCTGCTACCCATAAGCTAATGGTTTGACCAGCCAGCTGACCTTGATAGCGCTTTAAAGTTGAGCCATCAGCAGCGCTAGTAAACTCAGTAATGGTAGGGGTGATATTTTGTTCAATAAAGAACGCTTGTACGGCTGATTCGACCAGCTCAATGCCAACGACGTCATAGCCTGCGTGAGCCAGCCACACCATATCAACCGATTTACCGCATAAAGGTACCAGCACTCGGCTACCGATGGGCAACGCCAATGTAGAAAAGTGTTTGATTAGCTCAGGGTTGACGTCAGACTTATG
Organism: Psychrobacter sp. UBA2769; assembly: GCF_002352555.1. Lineage (NCBI taxonomy): Bacteria > Pseudomonadati > Pseudomonadota > Gammaproteobacteria > Moraxellales > Moraxellaceae > Psychrobacter > Psychrobacter sp. UBA2769. The sequence goes on from NZ_DEIR01000026.1 coordinate 1,126, forward strand.
AAAGCCAATACGTCCTTCCTGCCAGCGTTGTTGCCAAAATTTAGAATTCATACCATTATTCCTAGCCTATCAATGCTTTAAAGGTTTAACATTATCATACCGCCAAACGCAATAAAAAAGCCAAGCGTATCAACCCTTGGCTTTTATAGCGTCTAAAAATTACGGTAATCGTTTAGCTCACCATATACTGACTAAATTCTTTACGCAGCTTAGCAAGTTTTGGCGGTATGGCAAAGTTGCAGTAAGCTTGCCCCGGATTGCGGTTAAAAAAGTCTTGATGGGTTTCTTCGGCTTTATAAAATTCAACAGCAGGATGAACCTCTGTGACCACATTGAGACCCATGTCACGTAGTTTATTAATGGTACGGTCGACCGTTGGTTTTTGCGCTTCATCGGTATAGAAAACCACGCTGCGATATTGGCTGCCGACATCGTTGCCTTGGCGGTCCATGGTGGTGGGATCGTGAGTAGCAAAAAACACATCGAGTACCACTTCTAAGGGTACAATAGACTCATCAAATGCAACTTTAATTACTTCAATGTGGCCTGTATCACCACCACAGACCGCTTCGTAGTTGGCAGAAACGGCATCACCGCCCATATAACCTGAAACGACAGATTGGACGCCTTTTACCGATAAAAATACCGATTCGGTGCACCAAAAACAGCCGCCGCCTAATATAATGGTTTGCATAATTGTTCCTATTATTCTAACGATAAAATATGCGCTAAATAGTGTGTTTAATAAATAGCCCTTATCTTAAAGGTATTTGATTAAAAAATTCGCTATTTAGCAATATACATTTAGCTTAGCAGGGCAGTTGCCCGCGATAAGTAACAAACAGTAATGTTATAATGGGCTTTTGCTATCTAAAAATGTCTTAAAAACTATTAATGCCATACTCTTTCATTATAGTTCCGTTATCAAAAGTCAAAGTTACATTATCAAAAAACGAGCCACCATCAAAAAACGAGCCACCCCATGAGCCATACCAAACCAGCTACTGTTGTTAATAACACCGTTAAAAACGACATCATTAAACATGACACCTTATTTACCACGCCACTCGATAAAGCGGCGCGTTTTTCTTTTGATGAGCAAGTGGTGGCTTGTTTTCCCGATATGATTCGCCGTAGTGTACCCGGTTATGGTCAGGTGCTAGCGATGTTGCCGATATTTGCCCGTCGCCATTGCAAATACCGCCAACAGGGCAATAATGGGCAACGTGTTAGCCGTGTGTATGATTTGGGCTGCTCATTGGGTGCGGCAAGTATGGCATTGGCAGGCGAGTTTGAGCCGCAAGATTTACAGATTAAAGCGATTGATATCTCACCAGCGATGACCACGGAAGCGAGTGCTTTATTAACGGAAAATTATCCAACGCATAATATTGAAGTGATCACCGCTGATATTCGTGATGTTGAGTTTGAGCCATGCGATATGGTTATTCTTAATTTGACGCTGCAGTTTTTGCCCGCTGCCGATAGAGTGGCGGTATTAGAGAAAATTTATGCAGCATTAAGTGAAGGTGGGATTTTAGTATTAACCGAAAAAACCCATGCTTTTGATGAGCAGTATGATGCGTGGTTGGTTGAGCGTTATTACGACTTTAAACGTGCCAATGGCTATACCGAGATGGAAATCAGCGGCAAACGTAATGCGCTAGAAAACGTTTTGATTACTGATACCTTGGATGAGCATCATGCGCGTCTAGCGCAAGTGGGTTTTGAGCGTCATCTGACGTGGTTTCAGTTTTTAAACTTTGTCTCTATTGTGGCGTTTAAATAACACTTAATCAGCGCAAATTTTTCGCCAAATCGAAGTTTTTATCAGTGCTTTATCAATACGGTAGCCGCCCTTTATGCTTAATGACACCATCACCCACGCTGAACGCGAATTATATCTAACCTTGCTAGCACTGGCGCAGCAGCAGCCGAGCGCTTATGAGTGGCTAACGCGGTTACCGACATGGCTCAATGACATAAAAGACAAAGCCAACTACGCTCACGCACCCGCTTATCAAGCGTCGGTAGCACGATTGCCAGAAATAACAGTCAATAATGTCGATTTAGACAACGATGTCTTGACGGTTGCCGCTAATCTTAGCGACTCTGAGCGTAAACAAACAATGGCACTGTTAAAGCAGCTAATGCCGTGGCGGAAAGGGCCTTTTCAGATTGGTGGTCGGATTGGTAGTGACGAGTCCGCTATAAAAATCGATACTGAATGGCATAGCGATTGGAAATGGCAGCGAGTGTTGCCGCATTTAGGCAATTTAAAAGGTCGGCGCGTATTGGATGTAGGCGGTGGCTCGGGTTATCACGGTTGGCGGATGGCAGGCGCAGGGGCGGAGACAGTTATTATCATTGACCCATCGTGCTTGTTTTATCATCAATTTATGGCCATTCGTCATTTTGTCGGCGCCGCTGATCATTATAAAACGCATTATATCCCCGTACCGCTTGAAGCTTTGCCGGAGCATAGCCAGCTGTTTGATACCGTATTTAGTATGGGCGTGCTCTATCATCGCCAGTCGCCGTTTGAGCATTTACAACAGCTAAAAGGGCAACTGGTTAAAGGTGGCGAGCTGGTGCTTGAAACCTTGGTTATCGATGGCGATGCCAATACCGTACTCGTGCCGCACGACCGCTATGCGCAGATGAATAATGTCTATTTTCTGCCATCGGTCGATGCACTCATTGGTTGGTTAGAAAAAGCAGGATTTACCGAAGTACGCTGCGTCGATATCGCCGTGACTTCTACCGCTGAGCAGCGCAAAACTGAATGGATGACTTATCATTCGTTGGCAGATTTTTTAGACCCTAATGATGCCAGCAAAACCATCGAAGGCTATCCAGCACCGAAACGTGCGACCCTTATTGCAAAAAAATAACTATTGCAAAGAAGGGATTAGACTGCAAACAGAAGATTAGAGTTATCAATCTCGCACAAGGCTGTCATTACTTTTAAATGCGATGTTTCTAAAATGAGCAGTGTTTTGAGAAATAGCTATGGCAAATACCGATTAAATAAACCAGCGTTTGAATGCCATTTCTATTAAAACTTTGAGGATAAAACCAATAAAGCCTGCACCAAGAGCTAAAAACATCCAAAAAGTACCCGCGCGACCCGCTTCAGATTGTTTTGATAAGTCCCAAATGATAAAGAATAAAAAGGCAATAAAAATGGGCAATAAAATATACATACCCCAACTGGTGACGGTACTGGCGGCAATAGCAAACATGGTTTTATCCTATAGATGAAAGTGTAAAGTGGCGCACGCTCTGAGGCTTTTTTTATGATTTTTTATAAATGAGACGATAATGTATAGAAAAAGCAGGCGATAACTGTTTTTCATTATAACGCGGAATAGAGCCGCTATAAATATTTCGCTAACGTCAGGCAACAGTAACGCTACAATCAGCCTAAACAACCCTGTATTTGCAGCCTATAATAGCCATCATCTCCTAAGCTATGCCTATCCAGTATAAAAGTGGTAATTTTAACGCTATTTTTGGTTCAAATAGTGCAATAGCGCCTAAAGGTTGTTATATTTATAGGTTACTTATTTTTTTTGTATTATCTTATATTTCACCAATTTTTTTGTTCATTTATCTGAGTTTATAGTCCTATGTCACAAGCCCAAATTGATACGCTCGCCTCACTATTTGATAGTGCCATCCAAGCCCTAAAAAATGACGGCGAACTACCGGCTGATTGGCAAAACAACAGCCAAATTACACGGACAAAAGACACCAGTCATGGTGATTTTGCGAGCAATATCGCGCTAACGGCCGCCAAAGCTGCGAAAGCCAATCCGCGCCAGCTTGCTGAAAAAATTGTCAACGCCTTGCCTGAAAACCAAAATATTCGCCAAGTAGAAATCGCGGGTCCTGGCTTTATCAACGTATTTTTAAATACCGAAGCCAAATTCGCCGTGTTAGACGATATCTTTAATTTGCAAGAACGCTTTGGTTTAAGCAAGCAGTTTAAAGGTCAAAAAATCCAAGTTGAATTTGTCTCGGCCAATCCAACGTCGAGCTTGCACGTCGGTCATGGTCGCGGTGCCGCCTTTGGCATGAGCGTGGCAAACTTGCTTGAAGCCATTGGTTATGATGTCACGCGTGAGTATTATGTCAATGACGCCGGTCGCCAAATGGATATCTTAGCGACCAGTACTTATTTGCGCTATCTAGAAGCCAACGCTGAGCCAGTCACATTCCCAGTCAATGGCTATCAAGGCGATTATGTCAGTGATATTGCTCAAACACTAAAAACCCAGCACGCTGATAGTTATGTGCATAGTTTTGCAGAAATTGCCAAAGACGTACCAGCAGATGCGCAGTTTGAGATAAATGCAGACGGCGAAAAAGTGCTGCTATCGGGCGATAAAGAAGCCCATATCGACGGACTGATTGCTAATAGTAAAGCCTTGCTTGGTGATGGTTATGAGCTGTTTTTAAATGCAGCGCTTAGTAGTATTTTGGCTGATATCAAAGACGACTTAAATGACTTTGGCGTCCGCTATGAATGCTGGTTTAGCGAAAGATCAATCGATAGCGAGATTGAACCTGTCTTACAAATCCTAGATGAAAAAGGCTATTTGTACGAAAAAGATGGCAATATTTGGTTTAAATCGACCGATTTTGGTGATGAAAAAGACCGTGTCGTTCGCCGTGCCAATGGTCAAAGCACCTATTTTGCCTCTGATATCGCGTATCATAAAAACAAGTTCGATCGCGGTTTTGATAAAGTCATCAACGTTTGGGGCGCTGACCATCATGGCTATGTCCCACGGGTGAAAGCGGCGTTAACGGCGCTTGGTATCGATGCCGACCGTCTTGATGTGGTGCTAGTACAGTTTGTCGCCTTATGGCGCGGTAGTGAAAAAGTGCAAATGTCGTCGCGCTCGGGCAAATTTGTCACCTTACGTGAGCTGCGTCATGAAGTCGGTAACGATGCCGCGCGCTTCTATTACGTCGCCCGTAAGCCTGAAGTACACGTTGACTTTGACTTAGAGCTTGCCAAATCGCAAAGTAAAGACAACTTGGTTTTCTATATTCAGTATGCGCATGCACGGGTTTGCCGCGTGTTAGAAAAACTAGAAACCAGTGGTCTGCAAGTAGACGATATTACTGGCGCTGAAAAGCAAGAGTTATTAACCGCACCGAGCGAAGAAGAATTGATTAAATTACTGGGCGCTTATCCGGCAACCTTGCTACGTGCAGCGACAGGCTATGAGCCGCATATCTTAACCAACTATCTAAAAGAGTTGGCGGCGTTATTTCATGGTTGGTACGATAGCAATCGCATCTTGCCCGTCAGCCTAACCTCGGGTGAGACGCCAAGCCAAGATGAGATGGATATGATGCAAGCTCGCCTACGCTTATCTAAGGCGGTTAGGCAGGTATTGAGTAATGGGCTTAGCTTATTAGGCTTGTCTGCGCCGTCTAGTATGTAGTATAAAGAGAGACGGCTGCTAGCCATCATTCGCCGACGACTATTTGGCAATAACAATTCGAAAATGATAATTCGACAATGACAGTTCAACATTGATAATTCGACAACGATAGATATATTCAGTAGGGAGAACGAGATCCATGTTAGCCAAAAAACCAAAAGGTGCCACTGAAAAACGCAAAACAAGTAGTGTGTCAGGCTTATTATGGATGTTTGTTGGGGCGGTGTTGACACTCATGATTGGGGTGTTTTTATACCTCTCACCATTGTTTAATTTTAGTCCTGCGGGCAGCGAAGACGGTACCGATCCTGATAGACAAGTTCAGCAACGAGTCGATACCGACACCGATAATGGTGATTATGAGTTTTATGATATTTTGCCCAATCAAGAGATGGCAACGATTCCTGATGAAGACTTTGGGGAAGGCGATGATAGCCAAGCAGGTCAAATCACTGACTTCGAGCCAGATGTAGTCGTTAATCAGCCTCAAAGTACGACGCCCGCTACTGATGCAGGTAACTTTGGCATCTCTGAAAATACCACTATTGAGCCGAATCGTGGCAACAATGCTAATAATGCAGCCACCAGCAATAATGACGACGATATTGTCATCGTTGAAGAAGATGCGACTTACGATGGCACACCAGCTGCCAACAATACAGGCGCGAATACAGGCGCGGCTGCGAACAAACCCAGCGCTGGTACTGCAAGCATTCAAGCGGCCAAACCTGCTACTTATATTTTGCAAATCAACAGCTTTGGTGATGCCGACGAAGCAGATCGTCGCCGTGCTCAAGTCTTGATGGCGGGTGTGGACGCTCGAGTGGTAAAAAATACCACGGGTAATGGTTTGCCTATCTATCAGGTTATCTCACGCCCGATGAATAACCGTCAAGCGGTTGCCACTGCTCAGCAGCGCCTACAAAACAATGGTATAGATTCTATCATTGTCGAACAGCGTCGTTAGACCTACAGTATTGATAAAAAAAGCGTCACGGTGGCGCTTTTTTTATCCCTTTTTTTTGATATATTTTTTGGCATCTTTTATCAAACTTAACATAAGAGCATCATGATGACTGTGACACCTTCAGAAACTGCACCCGTCGGTATGATTCGAGCTTTTTTCCAAAAGTATTTTATCGATGCTTTTACTGGGATGGCGTTAGGACTGTTTGTTACCCTTATTGCCGGTCTTATCATCTCGCAAATCGGTGGCTGGTTAAACTTGCCCGCCTTGGTTGCGGTTGGAAAACTGGCCTCAGTATTAATGGGTGCGGGTATCGGTGTCGGTATCGCTTATTATCTTAAAGCGCCAACGTTAGTGATGCTAAGCTGCTTGGTTGCAGGGATGCTTGGTGCGCATTCTGAAGCTTTGATGGCAGGTAACTTATTTATCGCGCAAGAGGCCGGTCCAGCAACCTTTGCTGCCGTGCCCGGTAATCCGATTGGTGCTTATTTGACCTCAGTATTTGCTTATCGTGCTGGTACTTGGGTCGCGGGCAAAACCAAGCTCGATATTTTGCTGATACCGTTAGTAGTATGTACGGTGGCCCTAATCGTCTGTGCGCTGCTTAATCCTCCTGTCGTTGCTGCGGTCAATGCAATTGGTCAAGGCATTCAAGCCGCAACTGAATTGCAGCCATTATTAATGGGTATCGTGATAGCAGTCGTCGTTGGGATTCTATTGACACTACCGACCTCAAGCGCTGCTATCTGTATCGCTATTGGGCTTGGCGGCTTAGCGGGCGGGGCGGCTGTCGTTGGCTGTGCGGCGCATATGATTGGTTTTGCGGTGGCCAGTTTTAAAGATAACGGCGTCAGTGGCGTCATATCTCAAGGACTTGGCACCAGTATGCTACAAATCCCTAACGTCCTTAGAAAACCTATTGTTTTATTACCTGCTGTGATAGCCAGTGCTATTGTTGGTCCTATCGCAACTGTTGGCTTTGGGCTGGCTTGTACGGCAACTGGTGCTGGTATGGGTACGGCAGGATTGGTTGGGGTGTTTGGCGTCATTGAAGCATCACAAGGAATTATGAGTAGCGCTCAATTATGGACGGCGATTATTTTATTGATGTTTATTTTACCTGCGCTTATCGCTGGGGTGGTCGCTTATGTGATGCGCCGCCTTGGTTGGTTGGTCGATGGCGATATGAAACTGCCTTAAATTAATCAAATTATACTAAGCATCAATAATTATAAAAAAGCCCAGCTACTTAAGGAGCTGGGCTTTTATATTATATAACTTATAAGCTTTTTTAATTAACGACGGACATCTTTTGGTGCATCGCCGTTCGGCCAATCTTTGTCTTTATTGGCTTTTACAGGGCGTGGCAAGTGGGTAAAGTAGGCGGCAATATCGACGGCTTCTTGGTCGCTTAGCGTATTACCTTGTCCAAATGGCATTTTACCTTTGATAAAGGCGGCGGCAGTATAAGTACGTGCCATCCCTGCGCCATCATTAAAGGATTTATCGCCAGCTACCGCAGGATAGATATAAGTACCATCGTCATTATATTGACCTTCGCCATTATCACCGTGACAAACGCTACATTTTTCTGCAAATAGCTTTTCACCCGTTTCAGGGTTTGGCTCTAACTCTTTATTTACTTTGACAAATCCACGACCTTCAGGAGATACGCCGACGGGCATATCTTGCGACAGCCAAGTCATATAAGAGATAATGGCGTTCATATCATCGGAGCCCAAATCAAGCGCTGTACCGTTCATTGAGCGCTCAAAACAACCATTGACACGCTCTTGCAAGGAGTTGATACGACCACCGCGCGAACGATAAATAGGGAAGATGCCCGGCAGACCATTCCATGGCGCCGCAAACGCTTCTGAGCCGTTACCTAAGTGGCAACTGGTACAGTTGAGCTGGTTACCAACGTTATTTGGCATCTCTTTATAAGTATGATTGACAATCTGTAAACCTCGACGAATGGCGGCACCGCGCTCGTCATCTGGGATGGTAGATTCGTCTGGCATATTAATCGCTGGTTTGCCTTCAGCTGCGCCTGCCGCATCACCGCCGCCTGCGCTAGCGCTCATATCACTGGCAGCTGGCATATTACCTTTTAGCGTTTCGGCACGGGCTTCGAGGGCTTTAACGCGAGCCAAGGCTTCTGCTTCTTCCAAACGGTCAACGGCTTTGGTCTCATTGCTATTACTACAGCCGGCCATACTGACGGCACTAAAGCGACAAATGATGCCAACAGATGGTGAACGTTCTAAATAGCAAGGCATACTGTTTTTACTAAAAAGCGCGTAAATATGAAAATATTTACGCGCTTTTTTTGATGAAGATGTTTTTATATAGTAATTGCAAAATAAAATCGATACGTTAGTATTCTTGTGCTAATGGGATAGATTTTTCTTGCTTGCTGTTCGCAGGCGTAACAGAGGCTGCAAAAAACTCACCCCATTAGCATTTTGTATCGGTTTTAGATCGAATAGACGACAGCTGTTTAACTTATTATTGTTTATCTGCCGCTATATTAATTAGCAATCGCCGCTTTGCGGTTAGCCGTTTTTGCGCGTTTTTTGCCTTTTAATTGACGTGATAGCTTATTGACGTCATTCAATACCTTGCTATAGCGTGCTGGGAATACGCGCTGGACAGCATCTATCATTTTGGCATCATTGCCAATCAAGCAGCGTGGCTGATTGGTCGCGGCAGCCTGCAAAATAATCCAAGCGGCGGCGCTGGCATCAAATTTTAAAAATTTATTAAAACTACTGATGGCTTTGCGGCCGCTACGCATACCAAGGTCGCTGATACTGTCGTTACCACGGGCGCTATTGGCGATATTGGTTTTGATGCCACCGGGATGAATACAGGTCGCTGAGACGCCGCAGCGCTGAATATCTAGCTCTTGACGCAGACTTTCAGTAAAGCCGCGTACGGCAAATTTGCTAGCATTATAGGCAGATTGTGACGGCTGCGCGGTCAAACCAAACAAGCTTGAGATGTTAATGATATGACCATGTTCGTTAAACTTACGTGCTTTGCTGTCTTTTTTACCACCATCAATTTCGCTTTCTTTCACGCTGTTTTTAATCAATGGCAAAAATGCCTTGGTGCCGTAAACCACGCCCCAAAAGTTGATGTCCATCACCCATTCAAGCTCGCTAATGCTGCTACCTTCTACGCTTGAATAAAGCGCCACGCCCGCATTATTAAAGATAAAGTTTACTTTACCATGCTCCGCCATCACGCTATCCGCCCACGCTTCGACGGCTTTATTATCTGAGACATCGAGTACCGTGGTGGTGACTTTGACATCATAGCCGACCAGTAACTCTTTGGTTTGTGCCAATTGCTCAGCATTGATATCTGATAGCGCCACATGGCAGCCCATTTTTGCTAAATGAATGGTAAGCTCGCGCCCCATGCCAGAGCCAGCACCAGTGATAGCGGCGACATGGTTGCGGTAATAGGAGGTAATGTCAAGGTCTTGCTGCGAGGAAAAATGCAGATGTTGGCGTAGTGAATTTGCTATTGCAGAGACATTTCCAGAAACAGTGTTAAGCATGATAAACAGTCCTTTGTATCATTAATTGTATTGGTATTTCTACTTTAGCATGATTGATGATAAGCGCTGATAGCAATTGATAAACGCGGCTGTCATTTTTACCCACTACATTCGCTGCAAGAAATAAAATGAGAAGTAAGCGGACATAAAAAAAGTGTCTAGTATAATTCACACTAGACACTTTTACTTTAATTACCGCTTCAATAGAGCAGATAAGAGCTTTTAAGCGTCTATCGCTATCTGTTCTGAGTCACCGTTAGAGAAGGTGATTTCAGGGATTTTACCGTCGTTGATTACTGCTTCATCAACGAGTACAGTCTTAGCATTTTCCATTGAAGGCAGCTCATACATGGTTTCAAGTAGGGCATTTTCTACGATAGAGCGCAGACCACGGGCACCTGTTTTGCGTGCCATTGCTTTTTTAGCAATCGCATCAAGCGCTTCTTTAGTAAAGGTAATGTCAGCGCCTTCCATATCAAACAGATACTTATACTGCTTAACCAACGCATTCTTAGGCTCTGTGAGAATTTGCACCAATGCATCTTCATCAAGCTCTGTGAGCGCAGCAAGCACAGGAAGACGACCGATAAGCTCAGGGATAAGACCAAACTTGATCAAATCTTCCGGCTCTACTTGTTGTAGTAGCTCTGAGCTACGTTTACTATCGTCTTTTGAGCTGACATCGGCATTAAAGCCAATGCCTGTTTTTTCAGTACGCTGCTGAATCACTTTATCAAGACCGGCAAACGCGCCACCAACGATGATAAGGATATTGCTGGTGTCAACTTGGATAAGCTCTTGCTGTGGATGCTTGCGACCGCCGTGTGGCGGAATAGCGGCAACCGTGCCTTCGATAAGCTTAAGCAAGGCTTGCTGGACACCTTCACCTGACACGTCACGCGTGATAGATGGGTTGTCGCCTTTTTTGCTGATTTTATCAATCTCATCGATATAAATGATGCCTTGCTCAGCTTTACTGACATCATAATCTGATGCTTGCAATAGCTTTTGCACGATGTTTTCAACATCTTCACCGACATAACCAGCTTCGGTTAAGGTCGTGGCATCTGCCATCGCAAATGGCACATCAAGCAGGCGCGCTAAAGTTTGCGCCAGTAAAGTCTTACCAGAACCGGTTGGACCAATCAGCAAGATATTACTTTTTGCCAATTCTACCATGGCATCATCAGCACCGATTTTAGCTTTTTTGCTGTCATTAGCCAAAGTTTGGCTGACTTTTAGGCGTTTATAATGGTTATAAACCGCCACCGCCAAGGCTTTTTTCGCCGCATCTTGCCCGATGACATATTCGTCAAGCTTGGCACGCAGCTCTTTTGGTGTTGGCAGCTTTTTATTGACCCAAGAGGTATCAATGTCGCTGTCGTCGTCACCATCTTCGGCGCTATCGGCAATCAGGTCTGTACATAGCTCAATACATTCATTACAAATATTGGCGTCGTCAGCGGCAATCAGCTGCTTTACTTCACTTTTTTCTTTGCCGCAAAACGAACACTGCGGGGTGTTATCTTCTGCCATATACAGGCACTCCTAAAATTTAATACTGATCAATATTCTGATTATGGACATCGATGCAAAAGCGCAGGGCACTTAATATATTTTCTCTTACCCTATCGCGCTTAGGCATCTGATGTTTTAAAGTCTCTTAGACGGCTGCTATTAAAGCGCTTATAGAGAAGTCGGGCGACGCTCTAATACTTCATCAACCAAACCATATTCTTTAGCTTCTTTGGCATCTAACCAATAGTCACGCTCAACGTCTTTTTCGATTTTTTCAACGGGTTGACCGGTACGCTCAGCCAAAATCTCGTTCAAGCGAGCACGCGTTTTTAGAATTTCACGCGCATTAATTTCGATATCAGTTGCCTGACCTTGCGCGCCGCCTGAAGGCTGGTGAATCATTACGCGAGAGTTGGCTAGGGCATAACGTTTGCCTTTTTCGCCAGCTGCGAGCAAAAATGAGCCCATGCTATAAGCGCCGCCCATACAAATGGTCGAAACTTCAGGTTTGATAAAGTTCATGGTATCAAAAATAGCCAAACCAGCACTGACTGAGCCACCTGGCGAGTTGATATATAAATGGATGTCTTTATCAGGGTTTTCTGCTTCTAAGAATAATAACTGGGCGACGATAAGATTGGCCATGTGGTCTTCAACTTGACCGGTCAAAAAGATAACCCGCTCACGTAATAGGCGTGAGAAAATATCAAACGAGCGTTCACCGCGCGCTGACTGCTCAACCACCATTGGAACCAATGCAGCTTGGGGCGCGCTTTGGTTATATTGTGCGCTTTGGGCAGTGGTGTGCGCACTCATCAACATATCAAAATGCGGGTTAGCAGTGATGCGATCATAATCTGTCATAAAGATGTCCTGTTTATAAGTACATAAAGTAAAGAGGTATAGGCTAGCTGTTGGCTAAATTTTTATGGTGGTTATCATTGTAAACATTGCCGCCTATGAATAAAAGCTGCCTGTTAATAAAAGCTATCTGCTAATAAAACCTATTCGGTTCAATTAAATGCTTTAAATATCGCTAGCAAGTAGCCAATCATATTCATGATTTAAGACGGCGCTTAAAAGTTATTCCATCTACTTGCTAGAAATAGCAGCTGTCAAAAATAGTAGCCGCTAAAAATAATTGAGCTAATGGTAACTTTTTTATTGCGGCAATAGTAACTTTTTAATGTGACAAATGATAAATGACTCCCTATTAATAAGGCGTCTGTGCCCATTTATCAAGGGCAGTAGCAATAAACACCAGATAAAAGTAGCTAATAAGCCAGTAATTTATAAGCTCGCAATAAAAATGCCCTAACAAATTGTTAGGGCATTGGCATTGTGTTTAGCATTTTTGCAATAAGAGTAGCAATTTGCTATTAATAGCAAATTGCCAAGTTATCTCTTACTAAATTACATACCTTGCTGCTGTTGTTGCTGAGCAGCTAGCAAGTCTTGGTAGCTGACTTCTTTGTCAGTTACTTTACCTTGCTCGATTAGATAGTCAACCACTTGGTCTTCTAGAACCACAGACTCAATGTTAGCGCGTTGCTGCTTGTCATTGGTGTAGTACTCGATGACCTCGCTTGGATCTTCGTAGTTTTCAGCGGCTTCTTTGATAAAGCTTTCAACACGCTCTTGGTCGACTTCTAAGCCTTTGGTGTCGATAACGCGAGCAACGATGATGCCAAGACGGGCAGCACGTAGCGCTTGCTCTTCGAACAGCTCATTTGGCAGCATGTCTTTATCGAAGCTATCAGCATTGGCACCGAACTGCTGAGAAAAACGTTGCATCATCATGTTGCGTTGACGCTCGATTTCTTGCTCTAGCATGGCGTTTGGTACGTCAAACTCGTTCTTTTCTAGTAGCGCATCAAAGGTCGCTTGTTTTACTTGGCTACGCGCCGCATTTTTGATTTCGCGTTCCATGTTTTTACGCACGTCTTCTTTTAATTTCTCAACGCCGCCTTCTTTAACACCGAATAGCTCTAGGAATTCTTCGTTGATTTCAGGTAGTTTTGATTTTTCAACCAATTTTACGTTGATTTTGAACTGGGCTTCTTTACCAGCCAAGTTTTCAGCTTGGTAATCTTCTGGGAAAGTAACGTCAATGACTTTTTCTTCGCCAGCTTTCATGCCTTTGATACCATCTTCAAAGCCTGGAATCATCTGGTTGCTACCGATAACCAGTTTGAAGTCTTCAGCAGAACCGCCTTCGAATTTTTCGCCGTCGATTGAGCCTTCAAAGTCAAACGTTACTTGGTTGTCTTTGGCCGCTTTACCTTTTTTCTCAACGAATTCTTCACGTTGTTTTTGTAGGTTTTCAATCATGGTGTCAACGTCTTCGTCGCTAACCGTCGCTGTGTGACGCTCAACTTCGATTTCATCAATACCTTGTACGTCGATTTCTGGGAAGATTTCAACAGTGGCTTGATATACCAAGAAATCATCTTCAAGTTTTACATCATCGATGTTAGGCATGCCAACGGCGCGGATGTCTTCCGATTTGATCGCTTCAAAAACGGTATCACGGATCACATCGTTGATAACTTCTTGTTGAATGCCAGCACCGTACTGTGAACGGATATGTGACATAGGGACGTTACCTTTACGGAAACCATCAATCTTGGCAGTTTTCGCAACTTGGCGAATACGGCCTTCAACTTTGTTTTGAATTTTTTCAACGGGTACTTTAACCGTTAGCTGAGTTTCTTTGTTAGATAGCTTGTTGGTTGTAACTTGTAAATCTGTAGCCATGTTCATTACACCTTTAGGATTTAATAGTACGTTTGATTAAATAGTACTTAGGGTTAAATAGTAATAGACAACCGTGCCTCAAAATACGGGCGAGTGTGACCGATTGCCGTTGGAATAAATAGGGGATATTGATAGCGCGCAATTTCGCAGTCCGTGCCCGTAGCAATCGCTACTGACACAAAAATGTGAAACGCTTTATCTGAATAGACGCTATCTGATATCAATATTAACCGTAAATAGGTCGCATAATAACGCTTTTTGCGCAATTATACAGACAAATAACGGCTTTCAACAAAATTTTAAAAGTAGAACAGTATAATCCATCTGTTTATCAAAGTAAAAATTATCTGTTTGCGGTCTAAATAGGGCAGCGCTGCTATCGTCCGTTCAAATAAAATTACTGGGTTAATATTGTCGTATTATCGGTATTATCGGTATTAACTATTATCGGTATTAATAACATAGCAAAGCAGTAAACGCTATGGATCGACGATAAGGTAGGACTGCTTTTATTCGGATTGCTTTTATAAGGCAGAATTGCTTTTATAAAGACAATAAAGGCAACTGCGCCAATAATTGCTCAATCGCCTGACCGCGATGACTGATGCTGTTTTTATCAGCAGCGCTGAGGCTTGCCGCCGTTGCTTGCAACTCTGGCAACCAAAACAGCGGGTCATAACCAAAACCGCCATCACCATGCGGCGCCGTCAAAATCTCACCGTGCCATAAACCTTGGGCGATAATTGGTAACGGGTCATCTGCGTGACGTACCATTGCCAATACGCAAACGAACATGCCTTTAATAGGCTCATCAGGCTGTGCTGCGCGAATAGGCTGCAAGTCGGCAACAAGCTTAGCATTGTTTTTACTGTCATTGCCGTGCTCGCCTGCATAGCGGGCAGAGTAGATACCGGGTGCATTGCCCAATGCTGGCACGCATAACCCTGAATCATCAGCAATCGCCGGTAATCCGCTTGCTCGGCTGGCATGACGGGCTTTGATAATGGCGTTTTCAACGAAGCTTAATCCATCCTCGATTGCATCGTCGATATCAAGCTGACCTTGCGGGACAATCGTCACATCTAGATTTGCCTCAGCAAATAGGCGGGTAAACTCAGCAAGTTTGCCTTTATTGTTACTGGCGAGCACCCATTGGCTTTGTGGTGTGTCTGGATTTGAATCATTTAAGGTGGATGCTTGTTGATGAGTCTCTGTGGCGCTGGCTTGATTCATATTCTTTGTCCGTAATTGAGTCGCTTATACGCGCATATTCTAGGCTAGCATCGGCTAAATTACCAATTAGCATAACGAATCGCTGATTCATAACATTTGGTAACTGATATTTGTCGTCACTATTGCTATAATAGGCAACAAGCTACAGTGAATTATATCTTATAGCTTGTGAACTTAAAGTTAATAATAGCTTTAATCGTTAGTAAATAGTTTTAAACGCTAACAATGGTTTTTAAGTCCCTGTTTTGGCATTTGACGGTTTTGATGTTTAATGACTTGGCATTTAAAAAGTTTGAGTGTTTAAAATTTCTCGTATTTAACGATATAATAACTATTGAGTGTTGCTCGCTTAAGATAACTTTCAAATTTAGCGCTTTTTTAGGTTTACCGCATTATGTGTTAGCCTAGTGAGTGTTAAATTTCTCTAACAATAAACTAAGCCAATTTAGTCTCATAATTTATAGCGTTTGTTTTAAGCTATACCTAATACTAATGGCTAAACCAGCAAGGATAAAATAATATGTCAAAGATTACATTACCAGAACTACCGTATGCAAAAGACGCGCTAGAGCCACATATCAGTGCTGAAACGCTAGAATACCATCATGACAAGCATCACAACGCATATGT
This sequence comes from Psychrobacter sp. UBA2769, assembly GCF_002352555.1. Classification (NCBI taxonomy): domain Bacteria; kingdom Pseudomonadati; phylum Pseudomonadota; class Gammaproteobacteria; order Moraxellales; family Moraxellaceae; genus Psychrobacter; species Psychrobacter sp. UBA2769. The sequence continues at coordinate 17,264 of NZ_DEIR01000026.1, forward strand.
GACTAAGTTAAACGAATTGCTACCAGGTTCTGGTCTAGAAGACAAAACTTTGTCAGAAATCATCGTAGCAACCGCTAAAGATGACAGCAAACAAGGTATGTTTAACCAAGCAGCACAAGTTTGGAATCACACGTTCTACTGGAACTGCATGACGCCAGACAATGGCGGCGGCGAACCTACTGGTGACTTGAAAGCGAAAATCGAAGAAGACTTCGGCAGCTATGACAAGTTCCGTGAAGAGTTCAAAAACGCAGCATTGACTCAGTTCGGTTCAGGTTGGGCTTGGCTAGTGGCTGATAAAGTCGGTGGCAAACTATCAATCGCCAAAACAGCTAACGCTGATACGCCACTTGCACATGACCAAGTAGCAGTATTGACTTGTGACGTGTGGGAACATGCGTACTACATCGATTATCGTAACCGTCGTCCTGACTATGTGGACACGTTCCTAGACAAGCTAGTGAACTGGGACTACGCAAACGCTAAATATAAAGGTCAAGATGCTGGTGTTGAAGAGTAATCTTTAACGACTAAGTATTTGATTGATAAAAAAGGACGCTGAGAGGCGTCCTTTTTTTGGTTTGGATTTATATAAAAAATGGCTCTTTTGGGATTGTCTAATTAGTTAGGTTCTTTCTCATCTAATAGTTGTATTTTAGTGGAACTTAAATCAATGAAGTTTGCGATTTCTCTTACAGAAATTAATGATAGCTTTTTAGTATTTAATTCATAATAGCGTTGGTTATTTTGCCAGCTAAAATTGTATAAAAGCTCTTGTCTATCAGAATATAGGCTTTCTAGTCTTGCAGGCTTATCATTGACTTTATCGTTCAAGAAATCCTCAATCACTGTTAGCCTGACGGAACCGTTTTTAGGTATATAATGTTCTGTGAGCTCAATAACAGATTGACCATTATTGATATCGTAGACCTGATAAAATATATTGTATTTGTTATTAGCTAATATGCCAGAGCTATTCAAACCTACCAACTTACTATTATAAAAATTATCTAAGAGAACTGGCTCGAATGTTAATTTATATTTAGCTTTATTGATATCTTCATCTAGGGCTTGGAAGTTATTCTTAGCCTCACCAATCATTGTCTCATCAAACTCTGTTGTCTGTATGCCACCACTAAGGCTGCCAGTAGTTTTCAAATTTTTTAATGCAGTTAAGGCTTCGTTTCTTTCAGATTCTATTAGGTTAGATAATTTGATGTAGTGTATGCCCATATCCTCTTCTTCTAAACCAAAAGCTTTGTAGGCTTTTTGCTGATTATTTTCACTATCTACGTCGATAATATTCGCTACATTAGGGTTTATCAGAAATAAATATATAATAAGAATAAAAGAAATTGTACCTAATCCTAAAAACACTATAAGGTTTTTTCTCATAAGAACGACTCTTTACTATAGTGATAAATGGCAGCTTTTTACAGCAGTAAAAGGGTGGATTTAAGTTCCCAAGCTAACTTTTCTACTATGTTTCTAAGAAGCTACAATAACCTAAAAATATAGATTTTCATCTAAACTAGAGTTAGTTAAACCCTCTGATATACAGCGTGGGGAGTAGTGCTACAACACCTCAAACCCAAACTTACCCAACGCTTCCCTCAACATCGCAATATTATAATAAGCATGCGCATTAACGGTATTTTGAAAGAAAATATAGAGCGTATCAAAATGCTGATGCTGATTGGCAATTGCTTGCGCCCAATCCTGCATTTCCGCCTCGCTGTAGCGATAATCATGACGGTCAGCGGCACTCATCGCATCCCACCAGTTTAGATTGTTACCATGCATCCGCAGATAGCCAGTGCGCTCGGTAAATATCAATCGTGACGGTGGTAGACCGCTGACTTTGGGGTAATCGACGCTACACCAAATCAGCCCTTGTTTGACAAAACTATCAACCACTTGCGGGGTATGCCAACCATTATGGCGAAACTCAACGGCTAGTGGATAGTCTTGAAACCAACTGACAAGGTTTGCCAGATATAGACGATGCTCGCGGGTACGATCAAAGCCGTGTGGGAATTGTAGTAGTAGTGGCGCGAGAGCGTTGGCTTCGATCAGTGGCGTGAGGGCAGTAATAAATGCTTGCGCGTGATCGCTTGTGCCTTTACGTGCATGAGTAAAGTCTTGATGCAGTTTGACCGCGAACTTCAACTCACTGTCTGCTTGCACGTAGGCTTTATCGACCATACCAGCAAAGGCTTTTTGTCCGATGGGCGCGTAGAAAGTGCTATTAATCTCGACCGCGCCGTATTGCGTGGCGTATTCGCGTAAGAAATCCGTCTTTTTGGTACCAGTGGGATATAGCGTACCAAGTAAGTCGGTATCGCTATAACCGCCGGTGCCAAGGTAAATACGCGGAGTAGGGGTACTGTCCATGTTGACCACCCTTTGCTATTTTTAATTTATCATTAATAAGCTTATTTTTTACGTGACCATAGCCATTCAATGAGTGCCAATAGTGCGTTGTTGTCTGCACTGTCTTTTTTGCCACTCAGCTCACGGCTGCTCAACTCGCGAATAATGGCTGCGCGTCCGTCATTAAATAGCGATTGCGCATAGGTGGTTGCCTGCTCAACGCCCATCAATTTTACATAGGTAGATTTGTCTAACTTTTCATCGCTGCCAGCAGGTTTGCCAAGCGTATCGGTGCTGGTGGTGACGTCTAAAATATCGTCTTGTACCTGAAAGGCGAGTCCAATATGCTGCGCACACTCTTGTAGAGCCATACGCTGTGGAGCGGTCGCGCCAGCGCAAATCCCGCCCATTAGCATCGCCGCTTCAATGAGCGCACCGGTTTTATCACGGTGGATAGCTTCTAAATCGCTTTGTGAAATGCCTGTAGTAGCTTCGGCATTAAGGTCGAGCATTTGACCCGAAACCATACGTCTGGCACGCGGCGCAAATATCGCGATGAGCTGGCTTGCGATAGCTGAGTCAAACGGCGCAAAGGTTGGCAGCTCTGCCGTCAATACTTCAAAAGCTAAGGTCTGTAGCACGTCACCTGCCAGCAGTGCGGTTGATTCTTCAAAGACGATATGGGCGGTTGGCTGACCACGGCGCAGGTCGTCATCGTCCATACATGGCAAGTCATCATGCACCAATGAATAGGTATGCAGCAGCTCTACTGCCAACGCCGCACGGCGACACATATCATAATCTGAGTCGTTTTCTAACAGAGCTTCCAAACCGTCAGCGTTAGCCATACTGTTTTTATCATCAGTGCTTTTATCTGTATTTTCATTGGCATTGGCATTGGCATTGGCATTAGCATTGCTTTGATTGACACTATCAAAGGCGCTGGCGACCAATAACGGACGTACCAATTTACCTTGACCGGTCATCACATAACGGCAAGCATCAATCAGTGGGCTTGGCAGCTCAGCGTAAGCAAATAGCACTTCGATATCTTGCGACAGTTGCGCGCGCACGGCGCTATGAAATTGCTCGGTGTTGTTATCGAAGCCAGCAAAAGATACGAGTCTTGTAGGCATCAGGCTTGGCGTATTAGTAGAAGAAGTAGAAACAGTCATAACCCAACCATCTATCAGGTGAATAATAAAAATAGTGCTAGTGTAGCATGATAGATTATATTCCTTAGCGAGCGGGTATCATCAATGACGCATTTTTGGCGCTTTAATGTTAAAAAATTGGCTTAAAAAAGCTGGAAATAATACAACAAGCCCTCGTTACGTATGGGCGATGTATCTTGGCGGTTGGATATGTTTTGATAAGGGATAGCGCTTATCGATAAATAAGCGGTATTTATAAGCGTTAAAAGCATGATTGTCAGTATATAATCTCAGTATACAAGCAGTCACTTAAAGCACCTTGGCAGCAAGGTAAAGGGCTAGTATCGACTTAAGAGTGACTTGCGAGTATGGTATTAGCTTGTGACAGTCGGGGGCATAATCCCCTACACTAATTGGCGTGAAAATGGTCTGGTGCTTAGCAGGTGGGTTTTTAGCCCTTATCTATGTGACATATCAGCTCAATATTCAGTCAGTATTTATACGACGGGTATTCGCACCATTAGGATTTATCACAGCATACCGGCAACAATCGTATATAAATAAAGCGCCGTATTCAGTTGTGCTAACGCGGTAACATTCGGCATAGAACATGAATATATAAGCATGAGCGCTGGATAATAAAGACATCTGCACTGCTTACTTTATGCTGACTTTATAAGGCAGTAGGTTGGCAGTGTTATTACTCGTTTTACTAACAATAACTGGCTATGTGCTTTAATTTTAAAACTTTTAATTTTAAAACGTAGCTTTCGTTATATAGCAAGGAGTTTCAAATGGTATACCAAGGAAATCGCATCACGGTGACAATGCTAGAGGATGGCATCGCCAACATGCAGTACAACGCCGAAAATGAGAGCGTGAACAAGTTTGATGCTGAAACCAATAAGCAATTTGGCGAAGCGGTTACTGCTTTAGAAAAAGCGGATAACGTAAAGGGTCTTATCGTGACGTCGAGCAAAGGCGTGTTTATCGCTGGTGCTGATATCACAGAATTCGTCGGCTCTTTTAAAAAGCCAGAAAGCGAAATCAAAGACTGGGTTGTTAACATCAACGACGCCTTTAACCGTTTTGAAGATTTGCCGTTTCCAAAAGTAGCCGCTATCAATGGCGCAGCGCTTGGCGGTGGTTGTGAGATGACCTTGGTTTGTGAATACCGCGTCATGAGCGACAAAGCCATCATCGGTCTACCAGAAACCCAATTGGGTATTTTCCCAGGTTTTGGTGGTACGGTTCGTAGTACGCGTATCATTGGTATCGACAATGCGCTTGAATTGATTGCTACTGGTACACCAAAGAAAGCACTTGATGCGTTAAAACTTGGCTTAGTGGATGCGACTGTTCCTGCCGATGATTTACAAGATGCAGCGATTGATTTGGTCAAAAAATGTATCTCAGGTGAGCTTGATTGGCAAGCGAAGCGTGAAGAGAAGCTTGCGCCTGTTAAGCTAAACCAGCTTGAGCAAGCGATGGCATTTAACAGCGCAAAAGGTATGATTTTTGCCAAAGCCAATCCTAAGCAGTACCCAGCGCCAGCAATCGCTATTGAAGCAATTGAAAAGCATGTAAATCTGCCACGTGATAAAGCAATCGAAGTGGAAGCGACTTACTTCGCAAAAGCGGCGAAAACGCCACAAGCAGAAAGCTTGGTTGGTCTGTTCTTAAACGATCAGTTGGTCAAAAAATTAGCTAAGCAGCACAGCAAAAAAGCACATGAAATCAATGAAGCGGCCGTACTTGGCGCGGGTATCATGGGCGGCGGTATCGCTTATCAGGCAGCCAGCAAAGGCTTGCCAATCATTATGAAAGACATCAAGTCTGAGCAATTAGACCTTGGTATGGGCGAAGCCAGCAAGCTACTTGGCAAAATGGTTGAACGTGGCAAAATGACCCCAGCAAAAATGGGTGAAACCTTAAGCCGTATCCGTCCGACTTTGAACTATGGTGACTTTGCTGAGACTGATATCGTTATCGAAGCCGTCGTAGAAAATCCAAACGTGAAGCGTGCGGTACTAAAAGAAGTCGAAGGCTTGGTAAAAGACGACTGTATCCTAGCGTCAAACACCTCAACGATTTCTATTACTTATCTAGCGGAAGCACTAGAGCGTCCAGAAAACTTCGTTGGTATGCATTTCTTTAACCCAGTAAACCGTATGCCGCTAGTAGAAGTTATTCGCGGTGAAAAATCTTCTGAAGAAGCTATTTCAACGACCGTTGCTTTGGCCACAAAAATGGGTAAAGTGCCTGTCGTCGTGAATGACTGCCCAGGTTTCTTGGTAAACCGTGTGTTGTTCCCATACTTTGGTGCCTTTGACTTGCTCCTTAAGCAAGGTGCGGACTTTGCTCATGTCGATAAAGTCATGGAAAAATTCGGCTGGCCGATGGGTCCTGCTTACCTAATCGACGTCGTTGGTTTAGATACTGGCGTACACGGCGCAGAAGTCATGGCAGAAGGTTTCCCTGACCGCATGAAGCCTGATTATAAAGGTGCTATCGAGCATTTATATGAAAACAAACGCCTAGGTCAGAAAAACGGCATTGGTTTCTATAAATATGAGATGGACAAGCGCGGCAAGCCTAAAAAAGTTGCTGATGAAGCGACTTATGAGCTATTAAAAGCCACTACTGATAGCGACAAGCAGACCTTTGATGATCAAGCGATTATCGACCGCACCATGCTGGCTTTCTGTAATGAGACTGTACGTTGCCTAGAAGACAATATCGTCAGCACGCCATCTGAAGCCGATATGGCGATGATTATGGGCGTTGGTTTCCCACCATTCCGCGGTGGCCCTTGCCGTTATATCGACCAAATGGGTCTAGATAACTACTTGGCGCTGTGTGAAAAATACGCATACCTTGGCAAAGCCTATGAAGCCCCGCAAAAGATTCGCGATATGGCAGCAGCAGGCGAGACCTTTTACGCCACGGCGTAATGGGCAGTCATTACTAGGATGAAGTGCCGTACGTTTACTATTGAGGCTGAGAGCAAGTTAGTTATTTATGCTCTTTAATGCCAATATTCTTTAATAGCAGACGTACGATTATAGTTGGTTAAATTTAGGCTAGTACAAGAAAATCGAGCGCAGAGGTACCTATTGTACTTTAAGCGGGATTGACGCAGTCATAGCCTAAAATGAACTGACTACACTGACAATAAAAATTGAAAAGGAAGATAGTATGACAATTTTAAGTCCAAAAGACGTGGTCATCGTAGATGGCGTACGCTCAGCAATGGGTAAATCTAAAAACGGTATGTTCCGCCACGTTCGCGCTGATAGCTTATCAGCTGAGCTGGTACGTGCCTTAGTTGAGCGTAACGACTTTGACCCACGTGACGTCGAAGACATCATCTGGGGCTGTGTAAACCAGACTTTAGAGCAAGGTTTGAACATCGGTCGTAACATCGGTCTGCTGGCTGGTATTCCAAAGACTGCTGGCGGCCAAACGGTTAACCGTCTATGTGGTTCATCTATGCAGGCGCTACACACTGCTGCCGCGCAAATCATGACCAACCAAGGTGAAGTATTCATCATCGGTGGTGTTGAGCACATGGGTCACGTTGGCATGATGCATGGCGTTGATCTCAACCCTGAAGCGTCAAAGCACTATGCAAAAGCCTCAAACATGATGGGCTTGACCGCTGAAATGCTTGGTCGTATGAATAATATCACTCGTGAAGAGCAAGATGCTTTCGGTCTTGAGTCACATCGCCGCGCATGGGCTGCAACGGTAGAGGGTCGTTTTGACAATGAAATCATCGGTATCGAAGGTCATGATGCTGCTGGTCGCTTGCAACTATGTACCGTTGATGAAGTGATTCGTCCAGATGCAACGATGGAGCAAATGCAAAAGTTACGTCCAGCCTTTGATCCTAAAGGCGGTACGGTCACTGCTGCGACCTCATCTGCATTATCTGACGGTGCGTCAGCAATGTTAGTCATGAGCGCACAAAAAGCCAAAGACTTAGGTCTTAAGCCTCGTGCTCGTATTCGTAGCATGGCTGTTGCTGGTTGTGATGCCGCTATCATGGGTTACGGTCCTGTACCGGCTACCCAAAAAGCACTTAAGCGCGCTGGCATGAGCATCGACGATATGCAAACCATCGAGCTAAACGAAGCGTTTGCAGCGCAAGGCTTGTCAGTACTAAAAGCCTTGAACTTATCGGACAAGCAAGACATCGTCAATATCAATGGTGGCGCGATTGCACTAGGTCATCCACTAGGTTGTTCAGGTGCTCGTATCACAGTGACTTTGCTAAATGCCATGGAGCAGTCAGATACTGAAATTGGTCTAGCAACGATGTGTATCGGTCTTGGTCAAGGTATCGCGACCATTATTGAGCGTGTGTAATTTTTAGACTGTATTAGCTTTGCAATATTTTAGCATTTTAAAAGAAGCCTCCAATCAAGCGATTGGGGGCTTTTTTATTTATAAAAAATAACGAGGTATCTATGACGCAACGTTCATAAGTTGTTAATAAAAATTATCTCCATTGACGCCCTCAGCAAACTATGACTAAATAAGAGCTAGGTTTAATAATAATGATATAGAGGCCAAATATAGCGTCGCCTTTACCTATTAATATCAGTCGTACAAGGAGTGTACTATGTCTACCATGATTACCGATCGCACTTATCGTATCGCCCGTGAAAATACCCAAGCGATGATTATCGATGTTCAAGAACGCTTAACGCCGCATATCTATGACCATGAAAATATTGTCAAAAAGACCGTCACGCTAATCAAAGGGCTGCAAGCGCTTGATATTCCTATTATGCTCAATGAGCAATATAAAAAGGGACTTGGCGATACCCTGCCTGAGATACGTGATGTGCTAGAAGGTGATAATGCCAAAAGCTTTGAAAAAGTCACTTTTAGCGCTTGTGATAATGACGATTCGTGGCATTATTTAGCGCAGCAGAATCGTAGCATTGTTCTATTATTTGGGGTGGAAGCGCATGTCTGCGTCATGCAAACGGCGCTTGATTTGCTCGATAATGGCATGCAGCCGGTTATTATTGGTGATGCGGTTGGCTCGCGCTTTCCTTATGATAAGAAGCAAGCGATTCGCCGTATTCGCCGCGCTGGTGGCGTGATTAGTACGGTAGAATCCATTCTTTTTGAGCTTTGTCGCAGTAGTAAAGACCCTGCCTTTAAGACAATTAGCAATTTAATCAAGTAGCTTAATTAGCTGGATTGATTGGTTATAAAACAATTTTTAATCATTAATAAAAAAGATAGCGCTTAAGACTTAGGCGCTATTTTTTTTCAATACTAACTTTTTTCGCTTTTAAGTAACGATTTGAAATAACGCTTTTAAACAACGTTTGAACTTGGTTTAACAGTAGATTTAATTGCTGGCTTATCCTGTATTTTTAAGACTAAAAAAGTAGCTGAAGCAACGGCAATAATCAGTACCCAACCAGTCGGCGTCCAACTGCCTGTCAGTCCTTTCACGCCCTGCATCAGCAACACCATCATAACGCCACCTAGATTGCCCATCATCATTAGCATGGCAACTGCTTTAGCCGCTTGTGAAGCGTGTACGGTATCTTCAGCGGCGGCAATCAGTAATGGATAACCTGCCAGCAAGAAAAATCCTAATATAAAGCTCAGCAATAATGTTGTGGTTCCTGTCGTTAAATATAACAAGGGATAGGTGGCGCTAGCACCAATTAGCGTTGCCAATATTAAAAAAATGCGCCGTTTTTGCAGATAGTCAGATAATAGTGGAATCAGCAGCGCGCCTAAAATACCGCCGACGATTAGCATGGCAGTAATGATGCCCGCCGTCGCTTCATCAATACCGCGCGGCGCAAGAATAGGCGCAATCCAGTTACTTAATCCATTAAAATAGCCCATCGCAATAAACACCGCTAATGAGATAAACCATAGGCGCTTGTTTTTTAATAGCGATTCGATTTCGTGCAGTGAGATAGCGCTATCTTGTTGTTTGGGTTTTTCAGCGACCACTAATAAAAACCCTACTACCGCCACTGCCGTAATAATGACATTGATGAGTAGCATACCAGAGAAGCCAAATGCCTCGATTAATGGGGCAGGGGCAAAAGCGCCAAGGGCAGTCGCCAAAAACATCCCACCCATAATCACGCCCGTTACGGTGGCGATTTGCGACTTATCAAACCAGTCGGATGTCACTTGATTGATAGCATTGGTGATATACGGCTGAGCGATGGCAATCAGTAATTGCCCTGCAAATACTAGCCAATAATAATCAGCGCCCAACCAACGTATTATTGAGCCTATCAGCATAAGCAGCGCCGCTAAGCTGACGATTTTTTTATAGCCAATGTTATCGAGTACCTTGCCAGAATGGATCGCTAGTAGCACAAAGACGATAGGGAACATCAAGGTTAAGAGATTGGCAAAAAATTCATTAACGCCGAAATGTGCCTCGGTGCTAATTACGATGGTCGCAAAGGTCAGCCATAAAAACTGATTGACCCCCAGTAAAAGAGAGAAGCCTGCGATGATAAGCCATTTATTGGGCGGTTTTTTCTGAATACGTGCTGAAGTTGCAGTTGATGAATTAGCACGCGTTGTGGCGTCAGTGGTGGGTGGCATCGACATATCCTTGTCTGGTGCAGGTTATTATCCATTATTTTTTGCATAGCATTGTCCATAGTCTTATGCATCGCCTTTCGCCTTATTATGAGCATTAGTTTAGTTTTAAACAATAAAAAATTAAGACACTTGCCATTATCGCCCGTCGAAAAAAATAGATGGTTAGCAGTAGGCGTAAAATATCTACTATAATAAGCACCTTTGCATAAAGATTAGAGTTAGATAAAGCGCTAACCATTCACCGATTAAAGCAGAGCAAGCCATGCCGTTAGAAACCATTTCAGCAAACGCCACATTATCAACCAGACAAACACCATTACCCAATCCAAAGCTCGCCTTAAATATCGATATCGATGACGTGACGCATTTTTTATTAGAGCTTGATGCCCTTAAATGTATCAATCGGCGCAGCTATGTGACGGGCACGCCTCGATTGGAAAACTCTGCCGAGCATTCTTGGCATTTGGCGATGGCATGTTGGTCAATCGCTGAGTTGTTTGAGCTTGATGTTAATCACGAAAAATTGCTCAAGATGGCATTGATACATGATTTGGGTGAGATTGATGCTGGCGATACTTTTCTATACGCCGATAGCCGTGGTGATGCGCACGTTGATGAGCGTGCCGGAATTGCTCGATTACAGAGCGAGCGTGGAAATGGGATTGCTGATTTAAGTGAGGTTTGGGAAAAGCAGGAAACGGGTCATAGTAAAGAAACCCAGCTGCTGAGAGTGGTTGATCGCTTGTTACCGTTTTTGCTTAATTTAAATACCAATGGAAAAACCTGGATTGATGCTAACGTTACACGCTCGCAAGTGGCTGGCGCGCATGAATTTATTAAAGACAGCTTTCCTAGTATCCATGATTGGCTAGCAAAACAGATTGACTATGCGACTAAGCAAGGATGGTTGATTGATGCTTAGATAAATAGAACTATAATTTACCATTTATAGTTAGGGCAATGAGCTGTAAAGTCCATTAAAAAGCCCAATTAAGCATGATGATTCACACTTAATTGGGCTTATATTTTTATCATGAAACAGCGGTTTATTTAGCGTTAGCAACACCCAATAACTGTCCCATTTGTACCACGCTATTGGCTTTCATGCTGTCCTGCCAATCCGCTTTTGCAGCTTTTGGCAAAACGACAATCGCCGTTGAACCTAAGTAAAAGCGTCCAAGCTCATCGCCTTTTGCAAAGCTCATGTCGTGATCTACTTCTTGGATATCCTCAGTGCGGCTGATTTTGCCGGTGGCTACCGTTTCGATACCAGCGACAATCATCGCACCCACCATGACCACCGCCGCTTTGCCGTATTCTGTGTCAAATAAACACACCAAACGCTCGTTACGGGCAAACAAATCAGGGACATTTGCTGCCGTGGTATTATTAACAGAAAATAGCGTACCCGGTACATAACGGGTTTTGGTCAAGGTACCAGCAAATGGCATATGCACGCGGTGATAGTTGCTCGGCGCTAGATATACGGTCGCAAAGCTGCCATCAGCAAAATAGCTGCCCTCTTCGCTATTGGCCAGTAATTGTCCGATGTCATAGTCACGACCTTTGGCTTGCAGCAATTTATGGTCGCGTATTTGCCCGAGCTGGGAGATGACGCCATCAGCAGGACTGACAATGCCATTTGCGCTGCTATCAATGATACGCGCGTCGTCTTTTAGCTCACGGGTAAAAAAGTCATTAAAGCTTTCATAAGCGTTAAAGCTTTGGCGCTCGTATTCATCTAAGCTCACATTGTAAGCTTTGGCAAAGCTGCGAATAAAGGTGCGCTTAACATAAGGATGGCGGCTGGCGGCCAAACGTCCAGCGACTTTACTCAACTGCTGCTGCGGCACAAATTGTTGAAGGGTGGCAAATAAATTCATAATGAGGCTACCAAAATAGGGTTTGATGTAATAATTAATTAGGCAAGTTAATGGCGGTATTTTATCATGGTCAGGGTATTGTTGTATGGCCATAAACTGTAAGCTATTTATAAATAAGGAAGGCCGTAAATGAGAGCACTGATACAAAGGGTGCACCGTGCGAGTGTCACTGTCGATGCGCACTGCGTTGGTGAGATTGAGCATGGCCTATTGGCCTATATTGGCTTAGGTCATGATGATAATCTGCAAAGTGCGCAGCGCATGATTGATAAAATTCTCACTTATCGCATTTTTGATAATGATGATGACCCTGCTAAGTTTGGTAAATTGGATAAAAATGTCCAGCAAGTAGGCGGTGGCTTATTATTGGTCTCACAATTTACCTTGATGGCGAAAACCGATAAGGGTCGCCGTCCTGACTTTGGCGGAGCAATGGCACCCGATGCCGCGCAAGCCTTATTTGAACAACTGGTAAATTACGCCAAAACCCAGCATCCTAATGTAGCAACTGGTGAGTTTGGCGCTGATATGCAAGTGGCAAGTATCAACGATGGACCGTTAAATTTTTTATTGGAAGTTTAGAGGTTTAACGTTTTAGAAGCTTGATTTTTACAAGCTTAATTTTTTGCACTAAAGTTTTAAAGGCTAGCTGTCAGGCTTTTGCAGCAAAGGATAAGGATTGACCGCGCTGCCATTGATATAAATCCCGTAATGGACGTGCGGCGGCGTACCTTTGGCATTACCACTGTCGCCGACGTAACCGATGATATCGCCGGCATTGACCCAGTCGTTCGGGCTAATATCGGCATAATCCTCTAGATGCGCATAATAATGTCCTGCGCCGCCCGGTCCAATGATGAACACCACGCGACCGCCTAACGTATTTTCACCGACTTTACTGACTATGCCTTGTGTCGTTGCTTGTATCGGCGTACCTCGCTTGGCAAATATATCGATGCCTTCGTGAGAGCGACCTTGGCTGCGCGCAGCGCCCCATGTATCGGTTAGGTGCTGTGCTAGTAATGGCGAGGGCAGACTGTTTTCTGTGGGCAGTGGTTGTTGTAATAAACTGAGCTGTTGCCATTTTGCTATGACAAACGACTGAGTCCGTTGACTGATACTCGGTAAGAGCTTGTCAAATACAAATAACAGCATCAATAATACAGCTGCCTTGATGAATACACTTATTACACGGCGTAAAAAGGTTGGTTTTGAATTTGGATTTGGCGGAAGCTTATTACCATCTGCTAGCATCGATATCTCTTTATTTTTTTTGAGTTAACTCTAATGGGTAGTATAAGAGTTAACGTCTCTATTCTTTGTATGCCATTGTTATTTCTGGTTTTTATCCCCATAAATATAACGTAGTTTTTAAAATTCACGCGGCTTTTAAATTTACCTAGCTTTTACAATTGCACTTAAAACACCAATGTTGTTACCTATAGCGAAATAACTATGTTTAAACAACTATGCTTAAATAATGATGGCTAAATCTTTATGACTGATACTGCGCTGATTATCGATACCGAAACCGATCAAGGTCGTGATCCGCGTCCGATTCAAGTGGCGACTATTAATGTAGCGACGGGATTTGAGTGGATGAAATACTTTAATAGTGGGCGTTCGATATCGCCAGTCGTCATTAAAATCCATGGCATCACCGATGATGATGTCGCCGGTCTTGAGCGCTTTGAGTTGGATGCGTTTGAGTTGCCGCAGTATTTGATTGGGCATAATGTGCGCTTTGATTGGCGGGTGATTGGCAGTCCGTCTGCTAAGCTAATATGTACGGTGCGGCTGGCGCGCGTCGCCTTTCCAGAGTGGAGCGCCTATGGTCAGTCCAAATGCATCGAGCAGTTATTAGGTAAAGGCGAAGCAAGTAGGATGACGATTGCCGCTCATGATGCGCTAGGCGATGCGCGCATGTGTTATCTGCTTTATCAGGCCTGCTGCGAGCGTTTAGAGATTGCACCGACAGATTTTTCGGCGGCCCACGCTATCGCCAATAAAGCCAATCCGGTGAGCAAAATGCCCTTTGGTAAACATAAAGGCATGCCGATTAAAGACGTACCTATCAGCTACGTAAAATGGATGCTGGGTAACGTCCATAATATGCAGCCGTCGCTTTATTCTGCTTTGACCAAGCGTGTTAAAGCAGAACAGGCAGCAAAAAACACGCAAGATTAAATAGACTTGCGCTTAAATGGATTAACTCAACAGAACTTATTGCTGCTTAGCTAACCAATCGACTGCCATTTGCCAAAGCTGTGGGGCTTTAGCATTGGTTCTGCTACTAAAATAGCGCATATGACCGATACTGTTTAAGCCGAACTCTTTTGGCTCAAAAAAGCGTTTTTCGACTGGCATTTTGCTAAAGACGCGAATCATATCATCCATGTTTTTGCTATTGGCAATCTCATCATCGCTAAAGCCAAGCCACAATGCTGGCATATCAAGCTCATCATAGAAGTGAGTATGAATGCTTCTGCCAAAAGCGGTCTTGATATAGCCTGCGCCATTGCACCACTCGCGCCATTGACGAGCGACGCCGCGTGGTAGCGGCTCGCCCATACCGATTTTATCCGCTGGGGTATAACCGAACGTTAAGTTAGTGAGTGGGATAAAGGCATCCATAAAACCCATCGCTTTGAGCTTATAAGGCATGTCCATATTTTTGATACGGCCTGATGAGCAAGCGACATTGAATACCGACGTAATGGCTTGGTAGTTTGGCATTAAACCTATCAGCTGACCACCGGCGCTATGACCAATTAAATGATAAGTCGCATCGGTAAATTCGTCTTGTAAGGCATCAAGCACGGCTGGCATATCATGGCGACCCCAGCTGATTAAAGAGGCATCACATTTAGCCAAATCAGACGATAGCGATTCACCGATACCTTCATTATCAAAGGTTAGGACACCAAAGCCACTGGCTGCTAAATAAGTGGCAAAATTGTGATAAAACTGGCGTTTGATACCGGTCGCTGGCGCGATCATGACCGCTGCTTTCACCTCATCTTTAGGGCGATAGACAGTCGCTGCCAATGCCCGATTGCGCTCAGTCATGATGCTTAGTGAGTAAGTATCCGTTTGATTCTGCGTATTTTCCATGGTTTAACCTTAATATATTTTTGTCATTTTTATGAGTAGGTGCTTTTTTATCAGTAAGTGCTTTGGGTAAATAAAAATGCTTAAGATGCGCTGAGCGTTTAATAATCAATGTTAATCATATCGTCATTGAGCTGCGATTAATTTAATCTATGGCATAACTCTGCGATAATCGCATGATGACCGAGTTACAACACCGCTTATGGTAAAATAAATCTTAGGTAGGAAGGTAGGCGAAAATGACTTCTAAGTTCTATAAGCAGGTTCTATGTGCGAGTTCTATGCGGCTTGTTTTGCACAATATTAACCAAAAAAATTAATCAGTATTTATTTTGACCAATCAACACACATCAACAAACCACCAGGTATGAATAAACGTGTTTTAATAGCTAAGAATTTAATAGCTATATATTTAATAAAAAGTCGATATGAAAATTAAGGAAGCTTTATGCAAATGAAAATTAATAATGACACTTATGAAGTCATTACCAGTCAAGATATTACCAATATTGAAAAAGCAGTGGATAAATCAGCGTTGACGATGCCATTAGTAGCGGTTTATTGTGGTTCGCGTTTGGGCAATAATGAAGTCTACGAGCAGGCAGCGCGCGAGCTTGGCCGTGAGCTGGCCGATAATGGCATGGGTTTGGTCTACGGTGGCGCGAGCATCGGGCTGATGGGCGCAGTGGCAGATGAAGTCATCCAAGGTGGCGCGCAAGCGGTTGGTGTGATTCCAACTTTTATGCTCAAGCACGAAATTGCTCATGAGCAGCTGACCCGTCTGCATTTGACGGATACCATGCATACCCGTAAAACGGTGATGGCAGAATATGCCGATGCCTTTATTACCTTACCGGGCGGGCTTGGGACGCTGGAAGAAATTATGGAAATCGCTACGTGGCGTCAGTTATATCAGCACGAAAAACCGATGATTATTCTGAATATCAATGGCTTCTACGACCGTATGATTGAGCATTTAAAATATACCGCTGACCAAGGCTTTATGAAGCAAGAAGACCTCGAGCGTTTGGTCGTATGTAATAGCATTAGTGAAGCGATTGACATGCTAAAAACAGTGGTAACCATAGAAGGTTCGGTCGATACCGAAAAAATGGCCGGTAACTAAGCGCACTAAGCTAATTAGGCGCTAATATATACTGCCTTTACATAAAAAAGGAGAGAAGGGCTTATCATTAGCCTTTCTCTCCTTTTTTGTTTTAATGTTATTAACATTTAAATCATTTTAATTTGTCTCACAAATACTATGATTTACGCCTGCCATTGCTAATGGAAAGCCACGTTCTTGCGCCAAATGACGGGCAACTTTATCAATCGCTACACTATCATTTTGCGCTAAATACGCCCATTCATGGGCATAACGCTGACTATTTTCTGGCATATCACTATCAATTAAACCCAGCTCAGTCAATTCATCAACGATTTGATCGGCAGCAATCAGCGTCGATGAGGCTTTGACGTTTTCCGCGCGCGCATAGCGAATATTAGAGTATAAGCTCACATCGGCAACCCGCAAAGTATCGTCTTGACCGGGTATTTGCTGCCCACCGTATAGCGCATTGCCGACCGTACGCGCGCTATGAAAGGTTGGCACAAACTCAGCGACGTAATCAATCGCTTGTTGGCTACGCGCTTGCAGCGGCGCTTTATCCCAGCCATCTTCGATATAGTGCAAATATTGCGACGGCAATTCAGGTTGGGCGCTGTCTTTGTTGGAGGCGACCAAACCATCATCAAATAAGGTAATAAATTTACTCATGCCATGTATTTGAAAATAGCCACCGGGGTAAGGTGTTAGCTGTGCCATGCCTTCTGGCGTACCGCGATCGCCATAGACGATAATCTCTGGTATCTGCCCGCCGGTGTCATCCCAATGGGTGATATAAGAGGATTTAAACTCGACCATACGCGTGACTTTGACGCCGACCATATCATCGATGACGCCGGTACGAAAACCGCAAGCGTTGATTAAGTAATCGACTTCGATAGATTCGATTTTGCCGTTAGATTGCGCTTCAGGGTCTAAACTAGCACCTTGCTGATAATCGATACGCCATTTAGTCACATGGTGATCAGCGTTTGAGCAGTTTTCACAATCAACAGGCATCACTTGCTTAACTTGTGTATCGGTAAAGACATGCGCATGCTCATAGCCTTCTAAAGCCAATTGCGCAGACGCCGCCAAGCGAAAGATATTCCAGCCGTATTCTTGTACGACAATCAGCGGAAATTTGACTTTATTTAAATCCAAATACTTAGCGACCGGTATCATCCATTCGTCAACTGACCGCGGCACCATTACTTGCTCACGCTCAGACAATGCAATCAGTTGCTCATGGCTGTAGAGCTGATAGTAATTTTCAGGTTCGCCGAGTACTTTATTATTGGCATCTTCAGCGATAAGCTCACGATAAGCGTCAGTCAAGATATCAAGGCGCGGTAGCAAGTCTTCGGGCAAGCCTTCATCGCGGGTAGGCACAGCAAATACCGTCGGGCGTACATCGATGGTATAAGGATAAAGGCGTAAAATATCGATGCATTGTTTGAGCAGAGCGACGCAATCTTCATCAGGAATTTCACGGTATAGATTGCCGCCAGCATGCAAATGACACATCGGTGGACCATCGATAAGCGAGGTGTTTTTTTCAAATAGATAGGTTTCAAGCCCTAAGGCTGCCAGACGAATTGCAATGGTTGCCCCAGCTGTACCGCCACCGAGAATACCAACCCGTTTGGTAGCAGGCGCTTGATTGTTCGTAAAAGAATGAGTCATTGTCGTTGTTATATCCTTAATCGCATTCCTGTCATCAGGAGCTGCTCGGCGTATTCGTGAAATGATTTGTTTTTAGATAAAATGTTTTTAAATACCAAGTTACTTTTAAATACCAAGGTGCTTTTAAATAATCGAGGTCTAACTATTTTTATTTTAAACCGCTTATGTTTTATAGAGGGTGTCGCTATCGATATGCATACAGACGATATGCGTGCATGGGCAGCCAAGTTCAATACGTATCTTAAGCCGCGATGGTCATATTTGCCATTGTGCAGTCATTCCTAATTTCTATAGCGTTATTCTACGAAAAACGGCTACTTATATAAGGATAAATAGGTAAGTACGTGCATCAGTTTTGTCAATGAATAGCACTGGGGCGGTAGGTTAAAGCCTGAGCGCTGCTAAGCGTATTTATAGAGTTAAGTATTTAATTTTGCGTTATTTGTAAACTTTAGGCGCTTTTGTAAATTTATATGCTGAGAGAAACGTGCGCTTTGATGCCTATGCTATATTAAAAACACTTGAAGTCAGCGCTAAAACATTTCACGTATCTCAATCATTATACGTATTATGGTTAAAGGCAGCCGACGACAAGAAGAAATCCAATAAAAAATTTTTCACTATTAACAAGGAAGTTATTATGAAACACATACTGGTATTATCTGCTCTTAGTGGCATGCTAGCGCTCAGTGGTTGCTCAACCCTAAATAATATGGTCGGCAATGACGATTCGGGCATGCACGATGTGCAAGCGACCAATAAAAACACGGCTCCTGTCGCTAGTAAAAACGGCATGCTTGTCGATGCTAGCAACCATATGACCTTATATACTTTTGATAAAGATTCTATGAATAAGTCAGAATGTGGCAGCGCCTGTCTGCTCGTTTGGCCTGCATTTATGGCACCGAGTAATGCCAAAGCGTCAGGGCAGTTCGCCGCCTTTAAACGCGAAGATGGCAAATATCAATGGGCAATGAATGGTAAACCTTTATACTTTTATGCCAATGACACAAAGGTTGGCGATAAAGATGGCGATAATAAACTTGGCGTTTGGCACATTGTAAAAACCAAATAACTTTCCATTTTTCCAAAAATAAGCTTTCCAAAAATAAGCTTTCCATAAAAAGGCAGCCAGTGCGGCTGCTTTTTTTTGGTTATTTACGCGGTTTTTTAACATAGCAGGATGGCTTTAAGACGAGCTCTTATCGTAGAAGCTGCTTGCATCGAGCGACAAAAACCGTTAAAATCGCGGTTTGATTTTCCCGCTGGGGAAAGGCTAAGTGAGCAGCGGTGTGGTGTTGGGTGCTGGAATAAGCCAGTGACGCAGTTGCCAGACCAGAAGATGTCCTTAGTGCCTCAGTTACGTATGTTAGTGTGATTAATAGTCAAAAACGTCGTTAATCAAAAGCGCTGTACATACATCGGACATAGAGAGTTTATTATGCGTAAAGATATCCATCCAAATTACCAAGAAGTTTTGTTCCATGACACTAACGCTGACGTGTTTTTCTTAACTCGTTCAACCGTTAAAACCAAAGCCACTCGTGAATACGAAGGCACAGAATATCCATACTACCCACTTGATATCTCAAGTGCGTCGCATCCATTCTATACTGGCGAACAACGTAAAACTTCTACTGAAGGCCGTGTTGCAAGCTTCAACAAACGCTTTGGTGCGTTTGGTGGCCGTAAGAAAGCTGCTGATACTGACGCTGCTGAGTAATTTATACTTATGGTATAAATGTATTTCGCTAAGCAGTCTTTTGCTAAGCCATAAAAAACCGCTGAACATTCAGCGGTTTTTTTTGTTTAAATTTTAACGTTAAATTTTAAGCTGCCAGTGTTTAGAAAGTCAGTTTTTAGCTGTTATTATTTAGAAGGTAGTGCTGGTGAATCAAGCAAATCGACAATCAATTCTGCCAACTGCTGCGCCCAATAACCGTACATAAGGCTGCTAGGATGAAAGCCATCACTGGCAAACATCACCCTGATATCGATTGGGATGCCATTAGAATGCTCGTCTATCATGCGGGCAAAGTCGGTTGCCATGTAGGTGACACTATCGTGAGCGGCACAAATTTGCTGTAAGGTGTTATCAAGGATAGAGGCTTTGGCACCGACGAAGTTATTCAACGGTGCAGGTATCGCCGGCATCTGCGCCATCGGCGGTAAGCTTAAAAAAATCAGCTCTCGCACACCAAATTTGCGCTGGGCAATAGCAATGATATTTTCGATTTGCTGTTGCCATTGATTAACAGAGACGTTGGAAGTGGTGTCATTAACGCCGACACTTAATACCATCACATCGATAGGCTGGCTTGGCGCAGGCAACACATAAAGCCTGCGCAAGATATCAAAGCTGGTATGACCAGTCGTCGCTTGCAACGACCAGTTTAATGTATGATATGCGCTCTGAATAACAGGCTGCTGGGTCAAAATGGGAATCAAATTGCCGACAAGCGCCTCTTGCTGGGTCTGACTACCGACGCCAGCCGCTGCCGAATCGCCAACGACCATCAAGTTTAGCGTTTGCTGTGTATTATCTTTTGAGGTATTGGCAGCGCTGCTATTTGCATTGTTTAATTGAACTTGACCATGCCTCTCGCCATTCGGTTCGGGCAGGCGCACGGTATCGCGCTTGATTTTGTGCCCTTGATACAGGTACACAGGGGCGAACAGCACGTCTCTTGCAACCGAAGCTATTTTATTCTGCATTTTCTTAGTAGCTACCATCCTGCTCGCTCCCGAATAGCGGTGAGGTTGTCTTCAATAAGTAATTTACCATCGATATATACATCACGTAATAGGTTATCTTCTGCTGTCGATAAATTATCAGCTTTAATAGTTTCTAACGTTCCGTTGCTGTTCTTTATCAGCGCCAAACGGCCTTTTTTCGAGCGTTTTGAGTGGCTAGTGACGGGGTCTTTATAAATGTCGGTCCACACGCCGTCGATAGAGATGGCGCTGGCTTTCATCGCCCAACTCATGGTATCGCGATTGACTTGCTGTAGTAGCCCGCCGCCCATGCCAAAGGTGATATTGTCGGCGCTAAAACCTGCCTTCAATATCACATCGATGATTTTGCCCAAGCTTTGCGGGCTGATACCATCACCTTGGATGACCCGTACATAATCAGGCAGCACTTTATAACCTTTACTATTAATGGTCGTACCAAATTTTACTGCCAAGCGCTCCAAGGCTTCGCGAACCACTTTAGCAGGATCGCCACTGTCAGGTCGAATAACTAAAGTCCCGCCCATATTTTTGACGTCTTCTTTTAGGCTGCCGCCCCAAATATTATCAATGGCATTCCATAAATCATAGCTGTCAGATACCACGGAAAAACTCTTACCAGCGCCGCCAAACTGCTCAATCATATTGGCAAAGGCGGCGGTTTCTCCATCACGGCCCCAAGCGGTCATGGTACTGTGCTCAGCGGCAGGAATAGAGAAGGCTGGCATCTCTTTATCCATGTGATACCAACGGCTAGCGGCAACCAAAGCCGTCATCGAATCAGTACCAGCAAAGTTCACCAAATGCGCAAGGCTGCCAAGTGCCACAGATTCTTGGCTCGAAGCACCGCGTGAACCAAAATCATGCAAACGGAAAATCAGCGACTCGGTATTATCCGCAGATTTTTCTAGTGCCTGACGTATGATGCCTTTGCAATAGTGCGAGACGCTCGCAACCGTTGAAGGATACCAAATCGCCCGTAATAGCGCCGTTTCGATATAGCTTGGTAGCCAATAAAACTCAGGGTCAGTATTGATGATTTGGCAGACCACATTGGATGCCGGAACGACGCTGCCTTCAGGAATGGCTTCGATGCGCAGTGGCAGATAGCCGCCATGCTTATCGACTATCAGCTCCCAACCAGCACGGTTAAAGGTCAAGCCATGCGCCTGAATGACCATTTCGGCTTCATCGATATCTTGATGGGTAATAGGCGTGCTGAAGTATTCTTTAATAAAGGCTTGCAAGCCAAAAAACACCACATCGTAATCGCCTTTACGCGCCTCGATATAGCTAGACAGATACTCACTACCGCTTGGATATTGCACCCAATGTGAGGTTTTATAGCTGTCGCTATTTAAGATTAAATTGTTTAAATTGCTGGTATACATCACAGAACTCCTCTGCTTTGAGATGCCGTAGCTGTTTTTTAAATAACAGTTGCGGCGCTAAACCATTGCCGTCTATCGGCGCTGGCGTGAAAAATTGTCAATAAAAGATTGAATAGCCGTCTGATGAAATTCTATAAACCAACCATTTTAGTAATAATTGCATAATGGTCTTCAAACATCATAGTCGCATCAAGCTCAGCAAGCGGTAGCCAAAAAGCCTTGGCAGCATCGTCGCCGCCTTTTACTTTTGGTAAGCCTTTTGGGTCGTTTTTAAGCTGAAAGTAAAAGGCTTGAGTAATCGTGCGCCCACGTGCCGAGCGGTACGGGTCGTCAAAGGTATGCTGACTATGACAAGAGCCGCGTAGCACCGGTTCAGGGACTTTAAGGCGAGTTTCTTCGCGTAGCTCGCGGATACAGGCATCAAATAAAGTTTCTTTTGGATTCAAAAAGCCACCCGGTAATGCCCACAGCCCGCGCCCTGGCATACTACGGCGCTCAACCAATAAAATATGCCCTGATTGGACGACCAAGGCATCAGCAGTCATAAAGGTTGGTGGGTAGGGCGCAGATTCCCATTGTCTTTTATATTTATCGACAAAATCCGCTTCTTCATGCAGGTTTTGATAAATATCAGTCTTTTTAAAGTCATTGAGGACGTTGCGGGTCGACTCAGGGGTGCGCTCAGGCGTTGGCGTGGCACCCATTAGGTAGCTGTCACGAATAGGGGTGGCGGATAAATTGTGATAATTGGGCACAGAGACCGACGCCCAACTTGGGAATAATGACAAATAATACGATGAGCTGTCTTTTGAATGACCAATCAGCCCAATATCCGTCTGTAAGTCGCTAGTGACCGATTTGACACCCGCTTGCACATATTGCAGCCAGCGCGTGTCATTGTAGAGTGCATCGTCGAGTGCAACGCAGTGGATACGTGCCGCTTCTGCTGGCGAGTAGGCGTTTTTTATCATCGTCGCGCGCTCATCGACACTGAACGGATTACGCAGACTACGTGGTAGGTTGGCAGAACCGATCAGCATAATGACGTTATCGGCACGTTTTAAGGCTTCATCGACCACCGCTTTGTGACCGCAATGAAACGGCTGAAAGCGCCCAATAAATACCAAATAACGATAGTGTTTGTTTTTATCTGCATGCTGCTCTGCTGAATCGCTCATATACGCCACTTTCCTACTACTGATATTTCATTGATTAAAAAAAGTAATGCCGCCAATACTGACACAGCATGGGAGTTGCTGACAAGTGCAAAGATGTTTAGAGGGGTATCACCATTGGCTATTACCTGTATTCAAGTTTGTTCAGACAGATAAATATAAGACTCTTTTAATTGGCATGCTTATCAATCCACGCAGTAACCGTTGGCCAAATCTCTTTGGCGGCAGGACGGCTGTTTAAGATACGGCTATGGGTGTAATCGTCTAAGTTGCCATTATTAATTGAGTATTCGCGAAAAACGTTATCAGGATTGTTAAAATCGTTAAAAAGTGACTGGCAGCCTTGAGAAGGCGAGATGAATGTATCACCCTTGGCGCTGATGGCATAAATCGGTGTAGTAATCTTTGCCATATATTGTCGATAATCAAAGCAGTCATCATCCGTTAACTGAGTAGCATTTTTTTGACGGTTATGATTATCAAAAGCGCTGTCTTTGACACCAGCAGCATCTATATCACTTTGCTTAATAAAACTGCTGTGAAAATTTTTACGCAAATTCCATTCGTACCATTGATTCATGGTGTGATGGCTTTCGTTAATGGGTCCCATGTTGAGTTTTTTGGCAGGTATATAGCCGACTATACGCGTAAATAGTTTAGCAGCGACTATTTTAAAATAGTTCTTCGGATTGACTATTGCACCATAAACTTGGCAAGCAAACATACTGAGGCTATTGATTTTAGCGATGTAATGCGGATTTTGGATTAAAAACATCGTTAAGCAAGCACCGCCGCCGCTATGAGTGACGCAGTGTAAATTGCTGAGCTTTAATTCATTAAATAAATAATCGAAAGTGGCAGCAAAATCGTAGGTTGCGACGGTTTCAAAGTTGAATTTGTCCTTTGATAACGAGCTTGCGCCATGACCGCGCCACTCCATGATATAACAATGATGGCCAAGCTCAGCTAGGTATTCAGCGATTCTTAAGCAGGTGTTTTTATCTGAAAAAGTACCATGCGTTAAGAAAATGTTTTGCCCTTGATTAGCAGTGTTATTTTTAACAGTGTCATTTCTAGCAGAGCCATTGTTAGTATCAACATTAGAACATTGATGGGTTTTTTGACTATCGAATATCTCCCAAACAGCGATTTGCACCTTATCTTTGGTCGTCACTAACGTTAGATTCTCAGTCATCATAAAGATTTTCTCTTAAACTTGGGCCATGCTTATTAGTATATAAATGCCGTAATGGCTAAGTTATAGCACAACTTAGCCATTTATAGTTATGCTTCCATAACTGTGAGTCTACAGACATGAATGAATCTACAGGTATGAATCTAGGATATGAGAGCTATCAGCATCGTATAGACAAAAAAACTGCCAGTGATGGATTTAATCACTGGCAGTTTTTTAACAATGAAGCGAATTAAGAATAAGGTTTAAGCGTCTTTACTAAACTCATTAAAGGAAGCAACGGCTTCGGCGGCGTACATCATTGACGGACCGCCGCCCATATAAACACACATGCCCAAGGTTTCAGCGACTTCTTGCTCGGTGGCGCCAAGTTGTACCAATGCTTTGGTATGAAAACCGATACAAGCATCACAGCGCGCGCCAACCGCTAAGGCGAGGGCAATCAGCTCTTTGGTTTTTTTGTCCAATACGCCATCTGCGGTTGCCGCTGCACCGAGCTGCGAGAAGGCTCTGCTGGTTTCAGGAATATGCTTGTGTAATTTTGCCATATTGGTTGAAACGTGTTTAGTGATGTCTTTAAATGATTTAGTCATGGGATGGATGCTCCTCTTTATGCCGGATTAAAACGCTTATAAAGTGCAAGTGTGGTTTATTGAATGTGAGTTCAATGCAAACGTACTTTTAGGTAAAAACTGCTACGTTTTCTTGAACGGTTATTTCAATCATGCAATAGGCTAGGTATTGAATTCGAAAGTTTTTGTTATATTTAATTATAATATATAAAATTATATATTAAATCAAGAGGCTTATTTGATTTGCTTACGTCAAAATTGAACGGATGCGTTCATGAGGCTATGGCTTTTGAAAAACTTTAAATGGTTTTTGTTGACCAAGTACATGGATAGGGCTAATAAATGTAAAATGCTGATTATCATTAAATAAGCGCTTTAAACTTGATAAGTTGGCTTGCGGTCTTAATATAGAATGGACAGTTACGATAAATGGATTATTAAGGTAGCAGTCAGGCCACTACTAAATCGCAGTAGCACGGTCGGAATTATGCGTTAAGTGCGCTATAATAGAGCCAATAACTGCTAATAACCGTTAATAAATACGAACCGTCATGACGGTTAAAGCAATAAAACCCTATACCAAGATGATGGATAATCTCATTTATCCCACCCTCACATGACATTGACGACACAGTAGACGTGACCAATATAACGCTTGTGTCATAACACATAGGAAGCATTATGAGTGAACACAATCCAACTGATACTCAAGTAGAACCTGCTGCCGATTACGAGTCAGCGTTAGATACTGAGCAAACGGAAGCCAAAAGTAACATCACCATCACTGAAGCCGCGCAAGGTTATTTGGCAGATTTACTGGCGAAACAAGATACAGATGGTATCGGTGTGCGTATTTTTGTTGAACATCCAGGTACGCCGCGCGCCGAGTGCTGCATGGCTTATAATCAGCCGGGCGAAGAAGACAGCGCTGATTTGAAATTTACTTATGACAATTTTTCGGCATTTATTGAAGCGGCATCGGTCCCTTATTTAGAAGATGCGGTGATTGATTATAATAAAGACCGTTTCGGTGGGCAGCTGACATTCCGTGCGCCAAACTCAAAAGTGCCAAAAGTCGGTGCCGATGCCAGTGTCGAAGAGCGTATCAACTATGTCTTGCAGTCTGAGATTAACCCAAGCTTGGCCGCGCATGGCGGTGACGTACAGCTGCTTGAATTGATTGATGAAGAAGGCGTTGGTCTGACCGCCGTATTAAAGTTCGGTGGCGGTTGCCAAGGCTGTTCAGCGGTTGATATGACGTTACGTCAAGGCGTTGAAGTACAGTTAAAACAGCAGATTCCAGAGCTGACGCAAGTGATTGATGAGACCGATCATACCCGTACGGAAAACGCTTACTATAAATAAAAATTGACGAATCGTTATAAAAATAGCGCCGATATCACCTAGGAATATGCTTATTAGTTTCATTGCTTATAAATATTGCTTATGAATATTTGTCATTAAGAGATGAGAAATTTGCTATTCTTTTAATAAAGAAGCTGGGTTATGATTAACTCAGCTTTTTTTATGATTGTTGCTTTTTTATTATGACTGTCGTTTAGTGATAGATATCTTAGTATGAATTTTTTAAAACATTTTTTAATCATAAAATCTTGATTTAATAATTAACGAATATATAGGAGCACATTATGAGTGATGGACAACCAGCTAAGCAAAATACCCAGCGTCTTGAGACCTTGGCAATTCACGCCGGCTATACTGTAGAGCCAACCACCAAAGCGGTTGCCGTGCCTATTTATCATACCAGCTCGTATGCGTTTGATAATACCCAGCATGGCGCAGATTTGTTCGATCTAAAAGTTGCTGGTAACATTTATACCCGTATCATGAACCCAACCAACGCCGTATTAGAAGAGCGTGTTGCGGCACTTGAAGGCGGTATTGGCGCACTTGCGGTAGCGTCTGGTATGGCGGCCATCACTTATGCCATTCAAACCATTTGTGAAGCGGGCGATAATATCGTCGCGGTATCAACGCTATATGGCGGCACTTATAATCTATTTGCGCATGCTTTGCCGCGTCAAGGTATCGAAGTCCGCTTTTTTGACCATAAAAACCCGGAAGCGATTCGTGATTTAATCGATGATAAAACTAAGATGGTCTTTGCGGAAAGTATCGGTAACCCATTAGGTAACATTGTTGATATCCAAGCACTAAGTGATATCGCGCATGAATATGGCGTACCAGTGGTGATTGATAGCACGGTTGCGACTCCGGCGTTATGCCGTCCATTTGAGTTTGGCGCTGATATCGTCATTCATTCATTAACCAAATATATGAGCGGTACCGGTACTTCGATTGGCGGGGCGATTGTTGATAGCGGAACTTTTCCTTGGGGCGATTACCCTGAGCGCTTCCCACTATTAAACACCCCAGATGAAAGCTATCATGGCGTAAATTTCGTCAAGGACGTTGGCGCAGCGGCCTTTATCGCTCGTGCTCGCGTCGCGCCACTGCGTAATACCGGCGCGGCACTTAGCCCGCTTAATGCTTTTAGTATTTTACAGGGCTTACAGACACTGGGTTTACGTATGGAGCGTCATGTTCAAAACGCTCAAGCGGTTGCCGAATATCTACGCGACCATGATAAGGTTGCTTGGGTGAAATATGCCGGTTTGCCAGACCATCCTGAGCATGAGCTTGCTAAGAAATACATGAAAGGCACGCCATCCGCTATTTTAACCTTTGGGGTAAAAGGTGGCTTGGAAGCAGGCGCGCGCTTTATTGATGCGCTGCAACTGATTACGCGCTTGGTTAATATCGGTGATGCTAAATCACTCGCTTGTCATCCAGCAACCACTACCCATCGTCAGCTTAACGAGCAAGAGCTAGAGAATGCTGGGGTCAGTACGGATATGGTCCGTCTATCGATTGGTATTGAGCACATTGAAGATATCAAAGCCGATTTAGAGCAAGCGCTTGCCGCTGCTTAGTTAAGCAATTGCTTTCTTCTGCTTTGTAAATGAATACTAAAAAGCCCATATCTTAGGATATGGGCTTTTTTATAAGCGACTTATTATGAAAGATTGGTCTAAGACAGTTAGATGATTAAACAGTTAAAACACGGCGCGAGATATCTTGATACTCTTGTGATGATAAGCGTGGACCAAACTGCTGAATCACTTGTGCGGCTACTTCGCTGGCAAGTCGTCCGCATTCTGGCAAGCTATAATGCTGTGATAAAGCATATAAAAACGCCCCAGAATAGTTATCACCAGCGCCATTGGTGTCAATAACATTGGCAACAGCTGGCGTCGGAATCTCATAAATCTCAATCTCAGACTCATCATTTGGCTTATGGGCGATGATGGCGCCATTTGGACCATCGGTAACAACCGCCGTTTGGCAATGTTCAAGTAAAGCTCGCGCCGCCGATTTATGCTGTTTTTTATCGGTGAATAATTTGGCTTCTTCACTATTACAGAATATTACCGCGACTTTATTGCCAAGCATATTAAGTAAACCTTCTTTGGCAAACTTTACCACCGCAGGATCAGCAAAGCTGACGGCGATTTTGGCACCATGGATGCCTGCTTGTTGGCGCAGTTGGGTCATCGCGGGCTGAATACCTTCAGACATCGCCAGATAACCTTCTAAATATAACCAGCCTGCTTGGGTTAGTGCCTCAAAGTCGACGTTATCCGCGGTAATATCGCTTGAAGTCCCAAGGAAGGTTTGCATGGTACGCTCGCCATCTTCTGTCACTGCCACCACGCACGAACCGGTCACACCGCCTGCATGGATTGACTGAGGGGAAGTGGCAACGCCTGCTTCATGCAAATCTTTTAGATAAAATTTGCCTTGTTTATCATCGCCGACGCGGCAGGCATAAAAAGGTTTACCGCCCAAACTTGCAAAGGTATACATCGCATTGGCCGCTGAGCCGCCGCCCGCTTGTTTTGATGGCGCAATCTCGGCCAGCTTAAAATACGCCAATAATTGCTGTTGCTCTTCGAGTCCTGCCAGCGTCATATTGCCTTTGGTCAGGTCAGTTTCTTCTAGCGCTGCATCTGACAGCAGATATTCGTGGTCAACCAATGCATTACCTATCGCCATCACATCGTACATTATGTCTCTCTCCTCAATGAATTTTTCAGTGCTTAATTTATCAATGCTTTGCTAATTTATTAGTACTTAATTTTTCAGTGCTCCGCTTATTTTTTTATAGTAAAAATTATTCTGCTTGTAGCTCAAGGAGGCGCTGATAGAGCGCATTCTTTTTGACGCCTGTGATATCGGCAGCTAAGGCAGCCGCTTTTTTAACCGATAAATCCTCTAGTAAGCGCTGTAATAATTTATCATGAATACTGATATCGTCATCGTCTTGCGCCACATTTACCCCAGCAACGACGACGACAATTTCACCGCGTTGCTGATTGTCATCGGCTTTAACAAATTCAACCAATTCGCCAAGCGTGCTTTTATGCACGGTCTCAAAGGTTTTGGTCAATTCACGGCAAAACGTCACTTCGCGCTCTGCCCCAAAAATAGCAGCCATATCTTCTAAGCTGGCAATAATACGATGCGGCGCTTCATAAAATATCAAGGTTTCGGTACGTGCATTCAGAGCCGTTAATTGTTTTTGGCGACCGTGGGTTTTGGCTGGTAAAAAGCCAATAAAGCTAAAGCGGTCTGAGGGCAATCCTGCAACGGATAGTGCGGCAATAGCAGCAGAGGCACCAATAATAGGGGAGACGCGAACGCCAGCAGCATGGGCGGCTTGTACCAATTGATAACCGGGGTCACTAATCAGCGGCGTGCCAGCATCACTAATCAGCGCAACCGAATGACCTTGCTGAATCATCTCAATAATTTTGGGTGTTTGAATGGCGCTATTATGTTCATGATAGGCCCAAAGCTTATTATGACCTTTTTGCTTGGTAGCGCTATCAGCATCTTTTACAGTGTCAGTTGTGCTGGTATTGCTATCGCTATCGCTATCGTTAGCAATAGTTTCTTTCGTATCTTTGGTATGGATACCAAAATGTGATAACAGCTTGCCTGAAGTGCGGGTGTCTTCACAGGCGATGATAGCAACCTGCTTTAGGGTATCGATTGCGTGCGGTGTCATGTCGCTCAAATTACCAATCGGCGTGGCAACGATATAAAGACAAGCTGGCATCGCGGTAGGGCTAGACATGAAAACCTCTGAGTATTAAGAAAGACTATTAAAGTATGAAGAAAGAGTATTAAAAACGAATAGTAAAAATGTGTGGCGCTATAAAAGGCTGATTTAAATAAAAAGTCAATCAGCATAAGAACGCGAAAGTGGTTAGTTTAGCATGATGTGCTATGATAATTCTGAAATGTTCAGCTGGCCCATAGACGTGATGGCAAATGACAAACCGTTAACCCTTACTTCACCGACACAGCGTCAAGGCAGCCGTTTTGAGCACGACGCGCGTGAGTTTTTACAAGCGCAAGGCTTGATATTGGTGGCGCAAAATTGGCAGCAACCAAAAGTGGGTGAGCTTGACTTAATTATGCTAGAAAAAGGGCAGGCATGGTCGACGCTTATCTTTATTGAAGTGCGGCAACGGCAGCGTTCAGGATTTGGTGATGCCGCCCTTAGCGTGACAAAAAATAAGCAAAATAAGATTATCAAAGCGGCGCGTTATTTTTTGCAGCAGCATCCTCAATATAGTGACTATGACTGTCGGTTTGATGTGATTGCCTATGATACCCATGCCAATACTAATGCCAATAATAAAAATAAGATGAATGATACCAATCAAGCACCGTTAATAAATACGCAAGCAGAATGGTTACAAGGCGCTTTTATCGCCTCAGCTTGGTAATCATAGTAATAAGATTTTTGAGGATTTAAGTAGTTTAAAAGCTTAAGTAGTTTGAAAGCTTAAGTGGATTTAAAGTTACATGGATTTAAAGGTTGAATTAAACGGTAAAATAAATGCCAGCATCACGCTGTCGTTACCAAAAGCCTAACCGCCTAGCGTAAAAATTCAGTAAAGTAGCTGAACTAAAAATTATTAATTGAAGCGAAGTCGTATTACTCTCACTACGACTTATTAGCACTATTCATCATTTAATTATTACATCATGTTCTAAGAGGTAAATCATGACACGGATGCATTTGCGCACTGCTATTTTTGGCTCATCACGCCGCAAGGCGATTGGCGTGATGCTACTGACCAGCATCGCCGCGACTGGCTGTACCACCAACTATTTAACCAATAGTACAGAAGGTACGTATGGCGTACCGATGACAGAGCGCACCATTCCGCAGCGTCTGCTCGATCGCAGTATTGAGCATACCGTCAAGATTAACGTCTATGGTCTGCAAGAAAATTTACAGCAAACCAGCCGTATGAGCATTGATAGCTTTAATAGTGAAGTACTGCTCACCGGTGAAGTGCCAACGCAAGCCATCAAAGCAGAAATTGAAAAAGTCGTCAGCTCTATGCCAGACGTGCGTCATGTCTATAATGAGCTTAACGTCAGTGCCTCAAGGGGCTATAGCTCAACCGTCCACGATGGTTATATTACCTCTAAACTACTGGCAAAAGTCGCCTCTAGTAATGGTGTGAAAGCCTCGCAGATTAAGGCGGTGACCAATGATGGCGTGGTTTATATTATGGGGCGTATGACACCAACGCAGCAAAGCCACTTGATTGATATTGCCAATAATACCGTCGGCATCACAGAGTTGGTGCTACTGACCACCGTCGTTGATGATAGAGGGGTAAAGATAGGCGATGATGACATCATGTATGAAAATAATTTGGCCAATCCTGCGGCCATACCAGTCGTTGAAAGTGGCGCTGCGCCAGCACTAGCAAGTTCGGCAGCTGTAGATCCAACGATTAATGCCACGCCGATTATCGTCAACGAAGATGGTACGCCCGTCAATCAGCCGTCATCGAGTCCTTATATTGACCTTTATAAAAATCCCTAACTAGCTGTTTCGATTACAAGCACAAGAACCCTAAACAGTCATAACAGGAACAGCACGATAAATCCCTAGCCAGCCAGTAAGATATAGACCGTAAAAATAGAAACGATAGCTTGAATAAAACAGTCGTTTTATTATCAAGTATAAACCGACGACTGCTATATTAATGATTGACCGATAAGAGGACTGCTGGCGATGACGGATTTAAATAAAGAGACTTTAGAAACTGTGCAAACTGTGCAAACGGGGAAAATAAAGAGTCGCAAGCCTAAACGTATCAGCGTGGGCGTTACGGCGGCATTGGCCGTTGGCGGCATTGCGCTTGCAACTCAGCAAGTACAGGCATTATCGGCGCTGGCTATCGTGAATGGTATCACCTCAAATGGCGGTGTTGGTGTCAGTAAAAATATTTTGTATGGCGATGAGCCCAACCAAGATTTAGATATCTATTATCCTAAACCTTTAACAAAAGCCATGAAGTCAAAAAACGTGACTGATGATAACGCTATTAATGACAGCTATCCGATGGTGGTTTTTGTCCATGGCGGTTCGTGGGAAAGTGGTAACAAAGACGAGTACGCCTTTGTTGGTCAAAGCTTGGCGCAAGCGGGCTATGTCACCGCAGTGATTAATTATCGTAAAGCCCCTGAGCATGTATATCCTGATTACGTGCAAGATGCCGCGCAGGCCATCGCTTGGAGTTATAACAATGCCAAGAGCCTCCACGCTGACCCCAAGCGTTTGGCGGTGATAGGACATTCTGCGGGTGCATTTAACGCGGTTGCTGCCGTCGCCAATGAAGATTTTTTAGCACCTTATAGGGTAAAGCCAAAAGATATTGCCGCCGTAATTGGCATTGCAGGCCCTTATAGCTATGACTTTCGTAAATTCAGTAGTAGAACTGCCTTTGGATCAGATGCGACGCCAGAGACAGTGATGCCAGACCGCCAAATTAAAGGTGCGCAGCCACCGTATTTATTATTGACTGCCGAAAAAGACAAAATCGTCCATGTGACCAATACCACTAAAATGACACAGGCATTAAAAGCGGCGGGCGTTAAAGTGGAAACAGGCGAAATCGCAGGCGCCAGTCATGCGACCAGTATCGGTGCGATGGCACCGCCATTACGCTGGGTCAATGATGTGCGCGCGCAAGTGCTCAGCTATCTTGATAAAACCCTTAAGTAGTTAATGTCACAAATAGTTAGCGCTCATTGATTACAGTACGTTTGCCGCTATGATAAATAGTTAAACGCAGTTGCGTAAGACAGTACTGTAAGATGGTCAAACTCTTGTTATAATGACGTTACTTTAATCCTATACCCTATTTAAACTTTAAGGCAGAATATTCTATGAGCATGAACGCTGACGATTTGATTGCATTTCTACAAACTCACTTCCCAGATGCTTTTATTCAAGCTGCCAATCAAGGTACCAAGTTTGATGTACGGGTGGTCGATGCCAGTTTTGAAGGCAAGCGCGCCGTACAACGCCAGCAGGCTGTTTACGCTTTGGTAAACGACAAGATTGCGAGCGGTGATATTCATGCGCTCAATATTCAAGCCTTAACGCCAGCCGAATGGGACGTTCAATCTCAAGGCTAATTCTTTTTACCTATGACTTTTATCTATGACCTGAAATTGTCGCACCGGCACTTTATATTGCGGGTTTTATCATTTCTGGTTTCTCATCATTTTTATACTTATCGCTAGGTTGTCACCTTATGGATCAATTTTTAATCACCGGTAGCAGTCGTATCGCAGGGGAAGTCACGATCTCAGGCGCCAAAAATGCCGCTTTGCCTTTACTTGCCGCTATGATTTTGGCCGAGACCCCAACGACATTGCATAACGTGCCATCGCTACAAGATGTGCGCACCTTGATTGAATTGATCGGTGGCATGGGCATTGATATTCAAAAGCAGGGCGATACTGTCACCTGCGATACCAAGAATATCGATAATTTTTATGCGCCGTATGATTTGGTGAAAACCATGCGCGCCTCGATTTTAGTCTTAGGCCCTTTGCTGGCACGTTTTGGTGAAGCCGAAGTGTCATTACCGGGCGGCTGTGCTATCGGCTCACGCCCTGTTGACCAGCATTTAAAAGCTTTTGAAGCCATGGGTGCTGAGATTAGCGTTGAGAATGGTTATGTCAAAGCGCAAGCGCCAAAAGGCGGCAAGCTTATCGGCTGTAACTTCTCTTTTGATATGATAACGGTTGGCGGTACTGAAAACGTTATTATGGCAGCCGCATTGGCCAAAGGGACGACAGTGCTTGGTAACTGCGCGCTTGAGCCAGAAGTGGTCGATTTGGCCAATATGTTGGTAGCGATGGGTGCTAAAATCAGCGGTATTGGTACTGCAACCATGACCATCGAAGGCGTTGAGCGCTTGCATGGTTGTGAGTATTCGGTGGTAGCTGACCGCATCGAAACAGGTTCTTACCTTGCTGGCGCTTTGATGACACGCGGTGATGTATTGGCCAAAAACACCTCGGCACTTTTATTAACGCCAGTGTTAGAAAAATTTGAAGACATGGGGGCGATTATTACCACCGGTGATGATTGGATTCGTGCACAAATGAAAGGTCGCCCATTACCGGTTAATATCCGTACCCAGCCGCATCCAGGTTTCCCAACCGATATGCAAGCGCAAGTGATGGCGATTGCTTGTCTTGCCGATGGCACCAGTACTTTTATCGAAAATATCTTTGAAAATCGTTATATGCACGTGCCTGAGCTTAACCGATTGGGCGCGTCTATCCAAGTAGACGGTCATGCGGCTGTCGTCACAGGGGTTGAATGCTTCACTGCTGCTCCTGTCATGGCAACGGATTTACGGGCGTCGATGTCATTGGTGATGGCTGCTGCTGCTGCTGAAGGCGAGAGCTTGATTGACCGCATTTACCATATTGATCGTGGTTATGAGCATGTCGAAGAAAAACTACGCGCCCTTGGGGTCAATATCGAACGCATTAATACCAACGACTAGAATGGTTAATTAGCCGCTGTTATTGGTATTTACGTCTATTTATTAAACTTAATAATGCCTTTTAAGTAAGGCAACTAACTGTACACGGACACGAGTCATTATGACTGAAGCAAGCAATAGCCTTCCAACTGACGGCTTATTAAACGAAGTAAATGATGAGTTTTCAGGTTTGACACTTGCGCTATCAAAGGGTCGCATCTTAGAAGAGACGATGCCTTTGTTACGTGCTGCTGGTGTCGAATTATTAGAAGACCCTGAAGCGTCGCGCAAACTTATTTTTCCAACCTCAAACCCAAATGTACGTGTCTTAATTTTGCGTGCCAGTGACGTGCCAACCTATGTTGAACACGGTGCTGCTGATTTTGGCGTGGCGGGTAAAGATGTGTTACTTGAGCATGGTGCCAATCACGTTTATGAATTGCTAGATTTGCAGATTGCTCAGTGTAAGCTGATGACCGCTGGTGTTAAAGGTGCGCCGCTGCCAAATCGTCGTCTGCGTATTGCGACTAAATACGTCAATGTTGCTCGTGCTTACTTTGCCAGCCAAGGTCAGCAAGTCGATGTGATTAAGCTGTATGGTTCGATGGAGCTTGCACCATTAGTTGGTTTGGGTGACTTGATTGTTGACGTCGTCGATACTGGTAATACGCTACGCGCCAATGGACTTGAAGCGCGCGACCATATTTGCGATGTGTCGTCACGCCTGATTGTCAATCAAGTCAGCTATAAGCGTAAATTTGCCCTGCTTGAGCCGATTTTAGATAGTTTTAAAAACAGTATTGCTAGCGCTTCTTAAACCAATACTTGTTTGGTACTGATGCAACGCGCTTATCACACGCTAGCAATCATTGATAATATCAAGCACGGTTATACAAAATTTTAAACCAGTTTGGCGCTCTAGGATAGATATAGCGTGCTAAACTGGTTTTGTTGTATTTGCTTGCCAGAAAATAAAAGCTCAGTATAATCTGAGTCAGCCATCCATAAATACGCTGGGATACCAGCCTTTTTTATTTTCCCATTTGCCCTTTTATCCCATCTATTCTTTATAGCCGTATTTCATGCTCAACTATAGGATTAAGTCATGCGCCAACTAAGTACTCAAGATGCTGATTTTGACAGTCAACTGACCCAACTGCTTGCTTTTGAAACCGTGAACGATGTTGAATTACTAAAAACCGTTGACGATATCATTGCAAAAGTACGTCATGGTGGCGATAGCGTGGTACTGGCCTTGACCCAACAGTTTGATCAGCATCCAGCGACGACGATACAAGAGCTAGAGCTGACTAAAGAGGCACTTGCTGCAGCGTTTGCCAATCTTGACGATACCGTCAAAACGGCTTTAATGACCGCAGCGACACGCGTACAAACATTCCATGAGCGCCAAGTGCAAGAAACTTGGCAATATGAAGATGAGCTTGGCAATCGCTTAGGTCAAAAAGTCACGCCGCTTGATCGCGTCGGTATTTATGTGCCCGGCGGCTTGGCATCTTATCCGTCTTCTGTATTGATGAATGCGATTCCTGCCAAAGTAGCTGGCGTTGCCGAGGTTATCATGGTGGTACCAGCGCCAAAAGGCGTGCTCAATCCATTGGTATTGGCCGCGGCGCATTTGGCACAAGTTGACCGTGTCTTTACCATTGGCGGTGCGCAAGCCGTTGCTGCCTTGGCATACGGTACCGAAACGATTCCGGCTGTAGACAAAATCACGGGCCCTGGTAACAAATATGTCGCTGCGGCAAAGCGGGCAGTATTTGGTCAAGTCGGTATCGATATGATTGCCGGCCCCTCTGAAGTATTGGTCTATGCAGAAGGCGAGGCGCAAGATCGCGCTGATTGGTTGGCGATGGATTTATTGTCACAAGCAGAGCATGACCGTATCGCCCAAGCTATCTTTGTGACTACATCTAGTAAGCAGCTTAAAGAAGTCGCTGCTGAGATTGAAAAAGCCTTGGCAGAGTTGCCAAAAGCTGATATCGCCCGTGATTCCCTAAAAAATCGTGGCGCGCTGATTTTGGTTAAAGACCGCGCGGAAGGTATGGCGGTGATTAATCGTGTCGCTCCTGAGCATTTAGAGTTGTCCGTCGATAACCCTGATGCGTTACTTGATGATATTCGTCATGCTGGTGCTATCTTTATGGGACGTCATACGCCTGAAGCGATTGGTGACTATTGTGCAGGGCCCAATCATGTGTTGCCAACCTCTGGTACGGCGCGTTTTTCTTCGCCGCTCGGTGTCTATGACTTCCAAAAGAAATCATCGATTATTTATTGCAGTGAGGCGGGTAGTAAGCCGCTGGCAGAAACAGCCGATATTTTAGCGCAGCGTGAGGACTTAGAAGCCCATGCGCGCTCAGCCCGTTATCGTTATCAATAACAGCTATAGACTGATGTAGGATTTGCTTTTGAGTTCTATTTTGAGAAGCTTTTTTAAGCATGTATGTTTAATGACTGTATTTACGAGATAGATTTAACAACTGATTTTTAAGAACTATATTTACAAATTATATTTAATAAAGATGTCTAATAATGATATGGCTAATAGTAGGATAATTTATGAGTGAGTTAAAGATAGACACCAGACTTTGGTCTTCTAAAGCGCGTAACTTGTCACCTTACGTTCCTGGTGAGCAGCCTCAACATGAAAATTTGTGCAAATTGAATACCAATGAAAATCCATTTCCGCCCTCACCAAAAGTCGGCGAGGCAATCGCAAAGGTTTTACAGCAGCAAGCGGATGACCTGCGTTTATATCCTGCACCTGAGTCTGATGAGTTGCGTGCTGCCTTGGCCGAGTTATATAACCTTGATATCAATCAAGTGTTTGTCGGTAATGGCTCTGATGAAGTATTGGCGTTGGTATTTGCCAGCTTTTTCCTCAAAGAGCGCCCTGTTTTAGCGCCTGATATTAGCTATAGTTTCTACCCTGTTTATGCCAATACTTTTGGTATTGAACTGGTACCAATTGCCCTAGAAGAAGACTTTAGTATCGACCCCGATGCCTATCGTCAACCTTGTAGCGGTATTATTATCGCCAATCCAAATGCTCCAACTGGTTTGTTATTATCGCTTGCTGATATTCGTAAGCTTGCTGGTGAGCACTCAAATTCAGTGATTGTGATTGACGAAGCTTATATCGATTTTGCGCAAAAAGAAGAGGGTAGCTTGGATACAGAAGTGTCAGCGGTTAGCCTGATTAATGAGTTTGATAATTTGCTCGTGACCCAAACCTTTTCAAAATCACGCTCGCTTGCCGGTTTACGTGTCGGTATGGCGTTTGGTAATGCGTCATTAATCGAAGCATTGACACGTATGAAAAATAGCTTTAATAGCTATCCACTCGATAAGTTGGCGCAAGCAGGAGCGACCGCCAGTGTCTTAGATGTGGAATATTTTACCCAGACCTGCCAGCAAGTCATCGACTTACGCCAAGCGCTCACCGCCGAGCTGACGGCGCTCGATTATGAGGTGCTGCCATCGCACGCCAACTTTGTATTTGCCCGTCCAAAAGATGGTGAGGCAAGTGCGGTAGCCAGTACGTTACGCGAGCAAGGTATTATCGTGCGTCACTTCGATAAACCACGTATCAATGAGTATCTACGTATTACCGTTGGTACAGCAGCGCAGAATCAGCGTTTAATTGATGCGTTAAAAGTGTTGCAAGCAGAAGCTGAAAGCGTTACTGAGTAATGTTGCTAAGTGATAAGAGGCTTGCGATTTATAGTTTGATAATCTAACCTCGAATCGTAAAGTTATAGTCAGCTCAAAATAAAATCGATACGTTAATAGTTAGGTGCGACTGGTATAAATTTTCCTTGCTTGCTGCTATCACAGAGGCTACGAAAAATTCATCACAGTCGCACTGTGTCTGTTTTAAAGTGCGTCTACTATATATAAATAAAAAAGCCTGCTAACGTCATGTTGAGCAGGCTTTTTTATTGGTTTTTTCTTCATCTTTTAAATAAAGCTGAAGTTTATTTATCGCTATTGTCTTGAGTTAAAACGCCTAAAAGGTTACCAACCTTATCAAGGCATTCTTGATATTCAGCATCACAGTTAGAAGCAATGGTAATGCCACCGCCTGCCCATAAGCTAACATGTCTTTCTTTTTTCCCTAGCTTATGATTTGATAAGGTATTTGCTTGCAAAGTACGAATCAATACATTCCATTGCCCGCTACCATCAAAGTTCATATAACCTAATGTGCCACAATAAGCACCGCGCGCTGCACCTTCTAACTCCGAAATGATTTCAACGGCGCGTTTTTTTGGCGTACCTGTAATGGAACCGGCGGGCAAACTGCCAAACAATACGGCAAGCGGGTGAGTATCTGTCTTTAGCTCAGCGGTGATGGTGCTGACCATATGATGTACATTGCTAAAGCTCTCAATCGCAAATAATTGCGGCACTTTGACGCTGCCAATCTTGGCATATTTGCCCAAATCATTACGTAGCAAATCGACAATCATGACGTTTTCGGCACGGTCTTTTTCGCTATCAATAAGCTGCTGTTTATAAGCATTATCTTGTTCAGTATTTAACCCACGCGGCATCGTACCTTTAATAGGTTTGGTGCGTATATGGTGCTTGCCAGTATTATCGTCTTTAATAAAGGTAAAAAATAATTCAGGCGAGCAGCTTAATAATTCAAATTGATGGTCTGGCGTATTAACGCTGATTTCACTAGTAAAATCATTAACCGCTAAATACCCTGCAAACGGCGCATGGGTATTACGATGCAAGGCAGGTAAATAATCCATAAGCATCGGTGTAACATTATCATTAGGGCTTTGATTAAAAGCGCCTTGCCATTGTTGGGTGAGATTGATTTGATAGCAGTCACCTTGTTGCAGATAGCTTTGCGTCTGCTCAAAGGCTTGCTGATAATCCCGCTTACTCCATTGCGCATTTAATAATAAAGGCGTTGTTTTATATGATTCTTCGAGCACTGACTTTTCTAATGTTTGGTTAGATAATTCCTTATCCATTATATCTAAATATGAGATAAGCGCTTTAACCAGTACGCCTTTTTGTTCGTCATCAGTATCAGTGACGCTGTCTTTTATAGTGAGCTGCCAGCTCGTTTGCTCAGCATTTGGCGTTAGATAAATATCATAATGCCCTAAGCTGGCACAAGGCTGCGCTGCTAGCTTTATCCTAGCGGCTGGGCTAAGCTCATAAGCGGCAATATCATAACCAATAAAACCTATCAAGCCATGATGGTAACTTGGCTGCTTATCATGATCTTCAATCGACAGAGAATCCTTATCATAAGTATCATCTGCGTTATGAGCCTGACTATAAGCAATCAAATCCTCTTGCCAGTCGCTATAACTCATATAACTGCTAATAATCGCTTGATTGGTTTTAGCATGACTATGTGAGCCATCACGGCAATTTTTTATGACTTTATAGATGTTCGGTTGCTGATTGGGCAATTTAGAATCAGAAAGATAATAAACCGACCAGCTCATTTTTGGTAATAAACCAATCACAGGGCGATCATCGTTATTGAGCCAAACCAATTGCCAGTTTGCGTTAGGATTTTGTCCATACAGATGACGCTGTAGTTTTGGCAGTAACTCTGCGGCAGACAGGTCGCCAAAACGCCAGCTAGGTTGAGTAGCTGGCGATGGGGCAGATGCTGTCTGCTCAGTTTTAAGATGCGGTACTACGAGCATAGTTAGGCGTCAAACTTTTTAATAATTAAGGTGGCATTAGTACCGCCAAAGCCAAAGCTATTGCTCATAAGCGTTTCAAGCTCAACATCACGCTTTTCAGTGACAATATCAAAGCCTTCAGCAGCAGGGTCTAATTCTGTAATATTGATACTTGGGGCAATAAAGCCTTCTTGTAGCATGAGTAAGCAATAAATCAATTCTTGCGCGCCGACTGCACCGAGGCTATGACCGGTCATGGACTTGGTTGAGCTGATAGCAGGTACTTGACCGACATCATCACCAAATACTTTGGCAATGGCTTTAAGCTCAGTCACATCCCCTAGCGGCGTACTGGTACCGTGGCTATTGATGTAGTCAACGCTTTCTAAACCTGCTTCATCGAGGGCAAGTTGCATACAGCGGACAGCGCCTTCACCACTTGGGGCGACCATTTCAGCGCCATCGGAGCTGGCGCCATAACCGACGATTTCAGCTAAGATATTGGCACCGCGCGCTTGGGCGTGCTCGAGACTTTCAACCACGACCATCGCGCCGCCTGCTG
This sequence comes from Psychrobacter sp. UBA2769, assembly GCF_002352555.1. NCBI lineage: Bacteria > Pseudomonadati > Pseudomonadota > Gammaproteobacteria > Moraxellales > Moraxellaceae > Psychrobacter > Psychrobacter sp. UBA2769. The sequence goes on from NZ_DEIR01000026.1 coordinate 58,399, forward strand.
CAATCACAAAACCATCACGGTTTTTATCATACGCTCTAGAGGCAAGTGTCGGCGTGTCATTATACTGCGTACTAACGGCACCCATGGCATCAAACATACAAGACTGCGTCCAATGTTCCGCTTCACTACCGCCAGCAAGTATCACATCGGCTTTACCAAGTTGGATAAGCTCAGCAGCATGACCGATACAATGCGTTGATGTTGCGCAAGCAGAAGATAACGAGTAGGAGATACCTTGGATTTTTAAACCCGTTGCCAGCGCCGCTGATACCGAGCTGCCCATGGTTTTTGGCACCGCCATCGCACCGACGCCGCGCAGCCCTTTTTCACGCATCGCATCGATGGCATTAACGATATTTTCGGTTGATGCGCCGCCTGAGCTTGCAACCACACCCACACGCGGATTATTGTTGATGGTCTCAAGCGTTAATCCCGACTGCTCAATGGCGTCTAAAGCGCTGACATAAGCATAAAGGCTTGCGTCACTAAAAAAACGCTTCAATTTACGGTCAATGCCCGACGTATCAAGTTCTGACTTATCAATACTACCGCTAACGTGTGATTTAAAGTCGTGCTCAGCATACGATTCATTGAACGTAATACCTGAGCGCCCTTGTTTAAGAGCATCGGTGACAGTAGCCAAATCATGTCCGATACAAGAGACTATCCCTGCTCCAGTGATAACAACGCGGCGCATATACTATTCCTTATGAGTAACGATTTTTTGATAATTACCTTTAACAATCGCTTTTAAATATTTACTGCTATTATCTAACATCCAAACCCTTTATCGTTGCTAATAAAATTAATAAATAAGGTTTTGGACGCTAAATGCTTATTTGACAGTCATTATAATGGTTAGAATAAAACACTATTCTTTATAAATACTGCTCGCTAAATAAAAGTACAACTGTACTTTGAATTATGGCCTATGATAACGTATCAAGGGTTTAAAATCTTGGCGTAAGTGTAAAATAACGACAAAACCACGCTTATTATTAAAAATAAACAGTCAGTATTCTCGTAGGAATAGCACGGTGTGCGCCTCATGATTATGAGGCTAAAGGGTGAGATTATAAATAGCATAAACTCATTTCAGCCACAGCGCATTTAGTTATATACTAAAGTCATTGGCAGCCATAGATAAAGGATACTTTTAGATACAAAACTGGCGCTGGCGATAACATTGTTGGCACTGACAGCCATTATCAGCGTTCGCTAGAATGGCATTCAATTTAAGAAGTATCTATTTAAGAAGTATCTGTTTAAAAAGTATCTATAAATAATATTAATAACAAACACTCATCATATTAAGGACATCAAGATGGCAAAGCGTAGCACTCTATATAAAGGCATTAGCAGCGTTGGCTCTTTTACCCGCAACAACTTAGAACGTATGGGCGCGATGATTGATAGCGTCAATGCTAAGAGCGGCAAACCGCGTCAATTTAAAGCGGTAAATCTAGGCGATGAAGACTATCAACAAGACTTGTTCCGCGAGCAAACATTAAAAGCAACGCAGCAATTATTGGGTAACCGCTTTGCTACTTATGGTAAATATGCCAAAAAAGTAGTACCAAACAGTTTATTTGAATCAACGGTTGATGGTGCTTTTGCCCAAGTCGCTAAGCTTGCTGCCAACTGGAGTCAGATTGACCTGCCAAATCAGTATCGCTTTGCTAATATCGCAAGCTTGGACGACGAAGAGCGTTATGCATTAGCGACTGATATTGCCAATCAAAACCGTGCTTTGGCAACGATAGGTGGCTTGACCGGTTTGGCTGGATTGCCAGGTTTGCTTGCTGATACCTTGTGGTTGTTATTGGTATCATTACGTACCGTCTATCAGTTGGGTGCTGTTTATAACAAGCCGTTAACGGGTAAGCAAGGCGTCAAGATGGCTTATGAGCTGCTTGCCAATGCTGACTTAAGTAAGATGCAAGAAAAACAAGCCTTACTAGCGGGTCTTGGTATCGGTAAAGGCTTACTCGATAATGCGCAAAACAGCGGTCTACACAATGAGCTGAAAAACTTAGGCTTGCAGAATAAAAGCGTCAATTTTTATGCTGAGCAAGTAGATAGCATTGCCAGTCAGGTTGGCATTGATTTAGACCAGATTAACTTGTCATGGATACGCCGCTTCTTACCAGTGACCGCTGTGATTATTGGTATGCGCTATAACAGTCAGCTGATTGATGAAGTGATTGGCGTGGCGCAAGCGACTTTTGCCCCTGAAGCCAAACTTGCTAACCGTGCGATTACCGACGATAGCAGTAGTGAAGCCGAAGTGAGCAAACCTGCTAGCGACGATAAGCAGCAAGATACTGAGAAAAAAGATACTGAGAAAAATGCTAAGAAAGAGTCAGGCGAAGATACTGAGAGCAAAAAAGAATCCGCTAAAGGCAATGATAAAGACGTCGCGGAAGAAACCGAAAAAGTAAGCGATAAAAAAGACGCTAAAAAGGGTAGTGCGGACAAAGCGGCTGACAAGCAAAGCAAATAGAAATAATGTCGCCGCTTTATGAGCTTAGTACTTCGTTGTTTTTTAATTTATCTTTTACTATATTTTAAGTACGGTGCGCATTTAGTGCTAAAATGGGCGGTGCTCTCTTTTTTCCATTGAGCTTTTACTCATTAAGATTTATCTCATTAAATATGAGATAATCTTTAACAATAAGCTTGAAAAATAAGATAGCATCGCCATTTAGCTCTCATAAATTGCTATTTGTTTATTTCTAAATATCTTATCTGAACGATGTATGACGCTACTTTCGATACCATATTTAACAAACTGCTTTTTAGCCAGATTTTAACTAAAAACAGATAAAGTGGTATAGTGGTAGGCGTAATGCATATCTATCGAATGTTGTAAAGTACAATCACTCATAAGTGGTTGAAATAGCAGCAACAACTCTTTATAATACACTGTCCTAAAAATGGGTGTTCCGAAATCTGTCGTTAATGTCAGATGGTTGGCGCATTGCCCCATTTTTTTGTTTTATACCAAACGGGAGAAGGATGCCTCATGGCAACAACTAACCAATTGATTCGTAAAGGTCGCAAAACCATCAAGGAAAAGTCAAAAGTTCCTGCGTTGGAAGCGTGCCCACAACGCCGTGGTGTATGTACTCGCGTATATACTACTACCCCTAAAAAACCTAACTCAGCCATGCGTAAAGTATGTCGTGTACGTTTGACTTCAGGCTATGAAGTATCAAGCTACATCGGCGGCGAAGGTCATAACCTACAAGAGCACAGTGTTGTTCTTATCCGTGGTGGTCGTGTAAAAGATCTACCAGGTGTACGTTATCACACCGTTCGTGGTGCACTAGATTGCGCAGGCGTTAAAGACCGTAAACAAGGTCGTTCTAAATATGGTGCTAAGAAGCCTAAAGCTTAATAACTAAATGTTATTAGCTAAGCTTTTTTGTATCACCCATTAACTGTGCATGGGTCTGGTGTTAACGGTATTTTGTTAAATTAATGATTTATTGTTATAACATACCGCTATGCAGTAAGGCTGACTGACAACTCGATATAACGCCATCCAATATTAATTGGTGCGAGATTGTGAATGTCAGACACTCCTGAAGAAAAGGATTATTATTATGCCAAGACGTCGCGTCGTTGCTACCCGTGAGATCCTACCGGATCCTAAGTTTGGTAGCCAAACTGTTGCAAAATTCATCAACCATGTCATGAGTCATGGTAAAAAATCTACTGCTGAGCGTATCGTTTACGGTGCTCTTGAAACAGTTAGCGAAAAACGTAAGATCGAAGACCCAGTCGCTTTCTTTGAAGAAGTTCTAGAAAACGTCCGTCCAATGGTCGAAGTAAAAGCTCGCCGTGTCGGTGGTGCAACCTACCAAGTACCAATGGAAGTACGCCCCTCCCGTCGTACTGCCTTGGCTATGCGTTGGTTAGCTGAAGCTGCTGCTAAGCGTTCTGAAAAATCAATGGCTTTGCGTCTTGCAGGCGAATTGAATGATGCTGCTGACGGCAAAGGTAATGCTATGAAAAAGCGTGACGAAGTTCACCGCATGGCAGATGCTAACAAAGCATTCTCTCATTACCGTTTCTAAGCTGGTCTTATCTTTTAATTCTAGCCTAGACGCTTAGGATTAACGGTTTCGGCCAGTTAATCCTTGTATTGTTGATTTATTCTATTGATTGCCGCCATCATCATTGGGTTGTTTAATTATTCTCATCGTAAGGTGATTGAATCGTTAAACCACTTAGATGGCGGACATCTGTCAAGATGCTGTTCTGAAAGGGATACTATTTCGAGAAGCCTGCAAACTTACAAAGCTTGTAACGCTCACAAAGAAAGTTTCCTGAGTTTGATGCCGCTATATTCTTATATTTGCTCTTTTTTTGTCCGTATTTGGCCCAATAATCAGTAAGTAATATTACGAAGCCCGATGGCTTTGTCATAGAGAGTATGAGGTAGAGACACAACACATTATTATATACACGAATTTCCCTAGGAAAACACTATGGCTCGTAAAACTCCCCTAAAGCGCTATCGCAATATTGGTATCTCAGCGCATATTGATGCTGGTAAGACGACCACAACTGAACGTGTTTTGTTCTATACTGGTGTTAGCCACAAGCTTGGCGAAACCCATGATGGTGCAGCTACCATGGACTTTATGGAGCAAGAACAAGAGCGCGGTATTACCATTGCTTCTGCGGCGACGACTTGTTTTTGGTCAGGTATGGCAAAACAGTTCGACGAACATCGCATTAACATCATTGACACCCCAGGTCACGTTGACTTCACGATTGAAGTTGAACGTTCTATGCGTGTACTTGATGGCGCGTGCATGGTTTACTGTGCAGTAGGCGGCGTTCAGCCACAGTCTGAGACCGTATGGCGTCAGGCAAACAAATATAAAGTACCACGCTTAGCATTCATTAACAAAATGGATCGTGTTGGTGCTGATTTCTACCGTGTGGTAGAACAAATCAAAACTCGTCTAGGCGGCAAAGCTGTACCATTGGTTATTCCAATTGGTAAAGAAGATGACTTTGAAGGCGTTGTGGATCTAGTGACCATGAAAGCCATCTATTGGGACGAAGCGTCTCAAGGTATGGAATATGATGAGCGCGAAATTCCAGTAGAACTACAAGAAAAAGCGGAAGAATATCGTGAGTATCTAGTAGAGAATGCGGCTGAAGCATCAGAAGAATTGATGAATGAATACCTAGAAAATGGTGAATTGACGGTAGAGCAGATTCATGGCGCTATCCGTAAACTAACTATTGATAACGAAATCATTCCACTGCTTTGTGGTACTGCCTTTAAAAACAAAGGTGTACAGAAGATGTTGGATGCAGTTATTCAGTATCTACCTGCGCCAATGGACGTACCGGCTATTAAAGGTATCCTTGATGACAAAGATGAGTCTGAAGGCTTCCGTGAAGCGTCTGATGACGAGCCGTTTGCAGCACTAGCGTTCAAAATCATGAACGATAAGTTCGTTGGTAACTTAACCTTCGTTCGTGTTTATTCAGGTGTTCTAAAGCAAGGCAGTAGCGTTTATAACCCTGTTAAAATGAAGCGTGAGCGTGTTGGCCGTATCGTTCAGATGATGGCAGATGCTCAGGTAGAGCTACAAGAGATCCGCACGGGTGATATCGCAGCGTTAGTTGGCATGAAAGATGTCACTACTGGTGATACCTTATGTGATGAGCAAAATGTTATCACGCTAGAGCGTATGGAATTCCCAGATCCAGTTATCAGCCTAGCGGTTGAGCCTAAGACTAAAGCTGACCAAGAAAAAATGTCAATTGCTTTGGGTCGTTTGGCAAAAGAAGATCCATCATTCCGTGTACATACTGACGAAGAGTCTGGTCAGACGATCATCAGTGGTATGGGTGAGCTACATTTGGAAATTCTTGTTGACCGTATGAAGCGTGAGTTTAACGTTGAAGCAAACATCGGTGCGCCGCAGGTTGCTTATCGTGAAACGATTCGTAACACGGTTGAACAAGAAGGCAAATTCGTACGTCAGACTGGTGGTCGTGGTAAATTCGGTCACGTTTGGTTACGTCTTGAGCCTCTGGATCCAGCGGGCGAAGTTCTATATGAATTCTCTGAAGAAGTTGTTGGTGGTACAGTACCAAAAGAATTCCACGGTGCGGTTGATAAAGGTATTCAAGAACGCATGAAAAACGGCGTACTTGCTGGTTACCCAATCGTTGGCGTTAAAGCAACCTTGTATGATGGTTCTTACCATGATGTTGACTCGGATGAGTTATCATTTAAAATGGCTGGTTCTATCGCATTCCGTAAAGGCTTCATGGCGGCAAACCCAACCCTACTTGAGCCAGTAATGAAAGTAGAAGTTGAAACTCCTGAAGACTACATGGGCGATATCATGGGCGATCTTAACCGTCGTCGCGGTATGGTTCAAGGCATGGAAGACTTGCCTGGCGGTACTAAACAGATTCGTGCTGAAGTACCATTAGCGGAAATGTTTGGTTATGCCACACAAATGCGCTCAATGTCTCAAGGCCGTGCAACCTATTCAATGGAATTCCAAAAGTACGCTGAGATTCCAAAATCAGTTGCAGAATCTATCATCTCTAAATTCAACTCTAAAGATGATGACGAGTAAATAATACGTATTAATCTGACAATATCGGGCATATCTCTGTATTGTCAGTAGAGAATCCGCCAATAATTGGTTAAAAGACTTGTTATTGGCCGCGATTTTCTTATAATATCTGCACATTAGTATGTGCGCCCTTTTAACAACTATTTTAATGTGGCCAGTAATGCTTTAACCCTAGTACGTAAAATGTCGTACTTATATAAGTTAAGCACTGACCCCAAAAAAAAGAGGAAATACCCATGGCA
>NZ_DEIR01000004.1:0-72633 GCF_002352555.1 Psychrobacter sp. UBA2769
ATTGGCAGTTTCATTTGTTGAGCTGTCAGGTTTAAGGCGCTATCAAAACAAGCGGCGTAACCCATGGCAAAAAGCTGTTCTGGATTGACGCCCTCTTTGTCCTTTTCTTGAAACGAGACCAAATCAAAACCCAATGAGCCATCGTCAAGACCGGTATGTCCAGAACGACCACCGGTTGCAGTGGCGCGAGTTTTATAAAATATTTTCATGATTGATTCCTCAGCTATGTTTTAGATAGTTTATTGTGTTTAGCGCTAGCATTAGCAGTAGCGCTTGGTCATTTCCAATAAAGCTATTATAGGAGTATGTAGGACAATCCGTTAGAACATAGCTCCAAACGTCTTGCCTAATTCTACAAATATCTATAGTATCGAGCAATTAAAGAAAATAAGAAAGCCTAATGAACCAATCAACTATTGAGCAACTACTCTCCCTCTTGCCTAGAAACCAAACCATTCAATCTGCTATTTCAGGCTTATTTTTTTACTGTGCAGATAAACCCAGTAAAGCCATCAGTTATATCCAAGAACCCAGTATTTGTATCGTCTTGCAAGGCGCACGTGAGATTTATTTAGGTGCAGATTGCCAAAAGTTTGATAAGAGCAATCTGATGTTTTGTCCGGTCAATATTCCTTTAAGCATGCATATAAAGCACGCATCGGTAGAGCATCCGGTCATTGTGCTGTCTATGAAATTAAACCTTGCCATGATTGGTGAGGTTTTAGCAAAAATACCGCCCAAACAGCCCGAAGCACTTGAACCTGCTAATCACTTAGGAATAAAGTGGCAATTGGACAGCACCATACTGGGGGCATTTGAGCGCCTTATACACTTGCTTGACTATCCAGACGATATCGACTTTCTTGCCTCATTAATTCAGCAAGAGATTTACTATCGCCTGCTTATAGCAGAGCAAGGCAATAAACTACGCCAACTGGTAGTCAATGGCAGCCATACGCACCGTATCACCCAAGCTACCGATTGGATAAAGACGCATCTAAATGAGGCAGTTGTTGTAGAGGAATTGGCCAGTCGCTGCGGTATGAGTGTTTCGGGGTTTCATCATCACTTCAAAGAAATTACTCAGTTAAGCCCGTTACAATATCAAAAGAGTTTGCGACTCATGGAAGCCCGGCGTCTGATTCAGGCAAATGACTTTCAGATATCGCAAATCGCCATGCAAGTTGGTTATGAAAGCCCGAGCCAATTTAGCCGAGAATATAAACGGCTATTTGGGGTAAGCCCAAGCAGTGAATTAAAGACCTAGAATTTAATAACCAGAATTTAATACTTAGAATTAAACAACTGAAATGAATCGTCAGCCCATCATTTATATCCATAAATATAATCATTATCTGTATTATCACAACTGACAATAACGTTTATAAATTAGCGCCTAAAATTAATACTTATAAGGAAATATCGTGCAGGAACTACGACGTTTTAAGGATTATTTACATGATAGACCTAAGCCGACAGGCCTCGACGTTGTCTGCGGCTTAAAGCATTTTTCTATTATCACGTATGCAGTGCCAGCAGATAGGTTTGAGGGGATATTTCCTGCTAAGTTTAAGCTCGATACGGTAATGGTAGACGGTGAAGAAAAAGGTTTAATCTCTGTGGTACCCTTTATCGATGTTGATTTTACTTCTGCTGTTTATCCTTTTCCAGCATTCACCATGGGACAGACCAACTATCGTATCTATATCATCGATACAGAAACGGGTGAGCGCTGTGTGTGGTTTTTGGGCACGACTTTAGATTCTTGGACTTTAGCAGTGCCCAGATACTTATGGAGTCTGCCTTGGCATAGCGCGAAAATGACTTTTGATTGTCAATTTGATGACGCAACTGGCAAGTATGTAAAGTATTCGGTAAACGCTGAATCAGAATGGGCAGCGGCTTCGGTATCGCTTGCACAAAATACAGAGGAGTCTTTTTCATTTTCAGGTTTCCCCGATACTGAATCGGCGCTTGTTTATTTGACTCACCCGCTGGCAGGATTTTATCATCGCCGTGATGGCAAGCTTGGTACTTATCGGGTTTGGCATAAGAGACTTGAAGTACAGCCAGCATCTGTTATTTCTGCCAATTTCAAGCTATTATCAGACTTAGGGATTGTCACCACTTCAGAGCAAAATCACCCTTATAGCGTGCTCATTGAGCCATTAAATACATTTACTATTTATCTGCCGCCAAAGGTTGTTGGATAACTGAATAATTAGATAGTTGGATAATTGACTAACTCAATAATTAACTATCTGTTTTTTTGGCAACAAACTGTACCACCGCACTCAAACCTTGATGGCGCTTACCTTCTGAAATCATGCGCTGCTTTTCGATACCCGTTATTTCTTCTAACTCTGCCAGCTCGGCACGCAAGACTGCTAACGAACCAAAGCGCTCTTTTTGCGTTGCAGGAGGTCCGCCGACAGCATTCATGGTTAGCTGCTGTTCGGTATAAGCCTCAAGGAGAAATATCCCATTCGGCTTTAACGCTTGTACAATCTGAGCGTGAACGTGCTGGCGTATGGCTGTAGGCAAATGCGCCCAAATAGAAACGATACCATCCCACTGTGCTTCGCCAAACTCATAGTCGGCTAAATCGGCAACCTGTGTCTTAATCTCCACGCCTCTATCTTGCGCCAGCTTTAATGCCTTATTCAAACCTACTTCAGACATATCCATGGCGGTCACTTCGTAGCCTTGCTCCGCCAAAAATACCGCATTTCTACCTTCGCCTTCAGCCAAACATAAAACCTTACCACCTGCTGCTATTTCCTTAAATGTATCTCTTAAAAAATCATTAGGTTCGGTACCAAAGATATACTCTGCTTCGTTATAGCGCTCGTTCCACATATCTCATTCCTTTAGTATATTATTGCTTAGGCTATTTATAAAATATGTATATAAATAGCGAGCAAATAAACAGTGAGTGTAGAAAACCATTGACTTTACCCATGTATTCATAATATAACATATATAATATATTCATTATTCCGCATTTATTGACGTGCTTTTAATGCAGTATAAAATCACAAGTATATTGGGGAGGAAGTCACATGATTCGTTTAAGCTACACCCTCAAATGTTGGGCATTAGGTATCATGTATTACTTGGGATTTCACTTCATTGTCCTATCAAGCAATCCTAACTTTGCAAAATATATCTATATTTTGGCCATCAGCACCCTACTCTTCCCGGTTGCTAAGCGTGCCGTCGATGTCGTTTCAGACTTTATCGCGCCTCATACGATTATCTTTAATGGCTTATTATCGTCATTATTAATCAATATTTTGATTTGGCTGTTGACGCCATTTATCGTCGCCTTGACGCTTATCGCCTTCTTGTTTTATGGTATGGGCGTGCTTACGGAAAATATAAGAGCAAAACCCTAAAGCTCATTCATAAACCTGAAACCTGAATATTTAGCGTAATCATTAGAGCAAAGACAGAACGCCTCGTCTTTGCTTGTGAATTTATAAGGTATAAGGTGCAACGCCTTATCGCTTTAATCGTCTAAACATAGTACAGTAGATACTTGCCTATATTTTTACTCGTGCTTATATCAGTAATTATCATCGCTAACCACTTACCCTACCATACTTACATAGCTTACTTGCCCTACTTGATTGAGTGTAATCTGAATTAAGGGTGAGGACTTGGGTTAGCATTGCACGGCAGTTAAGCATATGGCTCAACCCATTTGCCTAATTACAAGCATTTATCATCAACCGTTTATGATATAAACTTTTTTGTTTTATTATGCATAATACAATAAATATTCATTATTAATCGCCTTGTAAAAGGCTTATGCTTGAATGTTGATTGAATTGATTTACCAATGTGATGCAACCACTGTCATTTTAATAAATGACGGTCTCACTGCGTCTTAATCAGGGCTTTTTATTGAAAGGAATTTTATTGAATGACTACTGCTACTCGCCAAGAACATGATCTACTCGGCTATCGTGACGTCCCTGCTGATGCTTACTATGGCATCCAAACTTTACGTGCTTTTGAAAACTTCACCGTCAGTGGTGTGCGCTTAAATCAGTTTTCTACCTTTATTCGTGCTTTCGCTACCGTTAAAAAAGCGGCGGCTATCGCCAATAACAAAGTAGGCGTACTAAATGACACGGTTAAAGACGCTATTGCAGCAGCGTGCGATGACTTAATCGATAATAAATATCACGACCAGTTTATCGTAGATATGTTCCAAGGCGGCGCAGGTACGTCAACCAATATGAACGCCAATGAGGTGATTGCCAACCGAGCACTAGAAATCCTCGGTTATGAAAAAGGCGATTATCAGCATGTGCATCCAAATAACGATGTCAACCTGTCACAATCGACCAACGACGCCTACCCTACGGCGATGAATGTCGCTTTGGACGATTATTGCGTGCGCCTGTTAGATAAGATGGCTATATTGCACACAAGCCTGAAGAAAAAAAGCGTTGAGCTTGCTGATCAATTAAAAATGGGTCGCACCCATTTACAAGATGCGGTACCTATGACGGCAGGTCAAGAGTTTAATGCCTTTGCAACCATGATAAAAAAAGAGATGGAGCGCATCGAAGCTACTCGCGCGCTATTTCATGAAATCAATATGGGTGGCACAGCGATTGGTACCGGTTTGAATGCCCCAGCTGGCTATTCTGAAGAAGTTGCCAAGAGCTTATCAGAGCTGACTGGCAGACCTTATTATATCGCTGAAGACTTGATTGAAGCCACGCAAGATACCAGTGCTTATGTTGCACTGTCTGGCAATTTACGTCTGTTTGCCGCCCGTTTATCTAAGATTGCCCATGATTTACGTTTGCAGTCTTCAGGTCCGCGTGCAGGTTTGGCGCAATATCGCTTGCCTGAAATGCAGCCTGGTAGCTCAATTATGCCGGGTAAAGTAAACCCGGTTATCCCAGAAGTGGTCAATCAAGCTTGCTTCCATGTGATGGGTATCGATCATACTATCGCTATGGCGTCAGAAAATGGTCAGCTACAGCTAAACGTTTTTGAGCCAGTGATTGCCTTTAACTTGTTTACCGGTATGAGCATGCTTGCCAATATCTGTGAGATGTTTGCTACTCGCTGTATCGATGGCTTGATGATGAATAATGAGGCGTGTAGCGTCGAGGTATTCAATAATATCGGACTGGTCACTGCGCTGAACCCGCATCTTGGTTATGATGCGTCTTCTTTTGTCGCAAGAAGAGCACAAGAGACTGGTGGTAGTGTGTATGACATCGTATTAGAAGAAAAACTGATGGATAAAGAGACGCTAGATGATATCTTGTCTCCTGCCAATATGGTATATCCAAAGGTTAGAGCCTTACTGTAATCTGTCTTTAGTTAAATAAACAGGCTGGGTTAGCGATTGCTAATCTGGCCTTTTTTTATTGATAATGAGGGTTAGTTACTTAGAATTGGAAGGTGCATCCATTCAATAACTTGCACTATCAAAACTACACGCAAATTTCACGGACAGTTATTTGATTTTGATATTTGCCTAGAGGGCCATATTTACCAATAGAACTGATTTTGCCAACGACGCAAGTTTCGAAATATTTGTAATAGCCTTTTTGATTGATACTCTTCGAATCTTTCATTAATAATTGCTTTGGATCTGACACGTAGTAAGTGATGTCATTAGAGGCCAACTCATAAACCTCAAAGCTTCTTTTGAAGTCGCCCCGTAACTGCACTTCTTTTTGCACGCTTGTTGGCGTCAATTCCTTCACGTTTTTATTATTACTGGCTTGTGTTTCATCACAGCCCGTAATAATAAATATAGTTGATGCAAATCCTAATATTATCAGTCTAAATTTAATCATTATTTTTTACCCTGCTAAAAAAATTACATCAATCTATTGTGTAAAGCTCAGAAAAATTTGGTGTAAAACAATAATAGCTCTTCATTTTAATCAAATATTATCGATTAGAATGAAGAGCTATACAAGATAATTGTCATAGGTTGTCAATTATCAACTTTTAAAGCTCAAATCGAGCCTTAACTCATCTTATCCCACATCTTGCTTAAACGCTTCGGTGATACTGCCATGCGGGTTTTCATCGGTTGCGCGAAGAGCTGAATGCGATATTCCTCAACCATCCAGCGATACTCGCTGATGGCTTTATCGTTGGCACGATTTGCCAGCCGCTCCATGTGCACATCAAGGGCATAGACACCTTCAAGGTCGGATTCAATATTATGCTCAAGGCGTTCGATACGAATCTCCAGCGCCTCCAGATAGCGTGGATACTGCTGCCAATGGCTATAATCCATGCGATAAACAAAGTCAGCCAATTGCAAGTCCTCTAGCTGATCTTCGATATCTTCGATAGACTCGCCAAATATCTCTCTATCAAGCATGAGCAAACTCTGACGGATACGCTGCCAACGGGTATAGACATTTTTAAGCGTTTTTATCACGTTTTGACCGGTTAATAGGAAGTTGCCTGCCACTACTTCCAAGGTTTTTTCATACTCTTCTGGCGTGAAAGGCAATTCTTCAGCAAGGGCTATGGCAGTATCATCAGCACTTTCAGGTAAATCAGCACTATGATCAAATAACACATAATGCTCTTCAAGCGCCGCATCCAATGCCGCATCGATAACGATGGTTTTTAGCTTCTCCATATCCCCAAGTGGCGCAAATGCCAATTTGAATATCTTATCAATTTGACTGGTCAGCTGTTTTTTCTTCGCGCCAAGCTTACCTTTTATCAAAGTTAAAACCCCGATACGGTGCGCCTGCAACGCCGCATTGACATCGGTATATTGATGAATCGATACCGCTTCACCTGACGCGTCTGCGACCAAGGCAGCAAACTGCTTCATCACCACGCCTGCACTATGATGGTTTTTGCTAAAGGCAAAATGCTCAGGGAATTCGGTGTGCGTGCCTTGCTGCTCATTCACCGCTTGACGGGTTTCACTAGCGTGGCGAATTTGTAGCGTTTGTAGGTCGCGACCTTTTTCGATAATGCGGTTTTTGTCATCAACAACGCAGATTTGCGGCTGCAAATAGCGATCAATACTAGCAGGGTTAAAGCTATCTGGTGTCACCGACATAATGCCGCGACGATTTAGGGCTTGGCAAAGCTGCTTAAGCAGTCCTTGACCACCAGCGGGCTGCAATTCATCGAACAAGCTATCGGCGGTGTCAGGAATCGGTACAATTTGACGGCGAATGTCTTTAGGCAATGACTTGAGCAATTGTAATACCAGCTCATAACGCCAGCCGGGTACGCCCCACAATAGCTCAATCGCATCGAGCTGCGGTAGCGCCACCAGTGGCACACGAATGGTCACGCCATCATCATCGCTTGACGGATCAAAGACATAGCGTAGCGGTAATTTTAAATCACCCAATTTCCACACTTCTGGGAAATCGCCTGTGGTTGGCGCTTGGCTATTAAGCACGTCATCATCGGTAAAGAATAGATGCTTAGCATCATTTTTCTCTACCTCGGCACGCCAATCCTCAAACGCTTTGCGGCTGGCAATATGTTCGGGGATTTTTTTATCATAAAACTGATACAGCGCTTCTTCATCAACCAATAAATCACGGCGACGCAATTTGTCTTCAATGCGTTCAATATCAGCGATTTTATCCATATTATGCTGTAAAAATGGCGCTTGCCGACCTAAATTACCAGTCACCAAACCATCGCGGATAAAGATTTCTCGCGACTCAGCTAAGTTGACTTGCTCATAGTTGGTCAGCTGCTTACTGATAATAATCAGACCAAACAAGCTAATCTGCGCATAGGCTTTGACACGCCCCGTCTTCTTCGACCAATGCGGCTCAAAGTAGTGATATTTTAATAGGTCACCTGCCGCTGAGATAATCCATTCCGGCTCAATTTTGGCAACGGTGCGCATAAACACTTGCGAGGTTTCAACCACTTCAAAAGCCATGACCCAAGGCGGTACTTGTTTAAACACCGTACTGGCTGGGAAGATTTTGGCTTTTTGCTGGCGCGCAGCAAGATACTCACCGCGATTTTCGGTCTTATGCGCAATCGTAGACAATAATCCTGTTAGTAATGCGCGATGTAAATTGGCATATTTAACGGCTTTGAGTTCTTCATCTTCAATCGCAGTAGGATCGCTCGTAACGTTCTCTAACGAAGCCTTTTTATTACTACCTTTATCAGCAGTTTTTGCATCCTTAACATCCGTCAGCTTAAGCTCGGTCACCATTTGTACCAGCTGGCGATGGGTTTGGTCCCATTCACGGACACGCGGGAAGCTCAGATAGTTTTTCTTGGTAAAATTCTTACGCTGATTACCAGACAGCTTATTGCCGTCTTCGTCTTTTTCAAACAGGGCTTTCCAGAGACTTAAATAGAATAAAAAGTCAGAGTCATCTTGACGAAATTCCGCGTGCTTTTGATCGGCTTGCTGGCGCTTATTTACCGGACGCTCACGCGGATCTTGTACGGCAAGCGCCGCAACGACAATGAGCATTTCACGGATACAATCAAAGTCAGAACCAGCAACCAACATACGTGCCAGCCTTGGGTCGATTGGCATACGTGCCATTTTTTGCCCAGTCGGTGTCAGAACCAGATGGTCGAGACCTTTTTTGGGCTTGTTGGTTTGCTTAGCAGAAGAGGCTTCATTTTTAGAGGTAATCGCGCCTAACTCATCGAGCAGCTTATGCCCATCAGTAACTAAGCGGCTATCAGGTGGCTCAATAAAGGCAAAATCATCAACACTACCTAAGCGCAGATTGGCCATCTGTAAAATAACGGATGCAAGATTGGTCCGTAAAATTTCAGGTTCCGTAAATTCAGGACGACCTGTGAAATCCTCTTCACTATACAGACGAATACAGACGCCCGGCGCAACACGACCGCAGCGACCTTTACGCTGATTGGCTGCTGCTTGTGAGATGGCTTCAATCGGTAAACGCTGTACGCGTGAGCGATACGAATAACGCGAAATCCGCGCAAATCCTAAGTCAATGACATAGCGAATGCCGGGTACGGTCAGCGCAGTCTCGGCAACGTTGGTGGCGATAACGATACGCCGACCGCGACCTGAGGGCTGAAAGATACGTTGCTGCTCTTCATAGGTCTGCCGTGCAAATAGTGGCAGCACTTCGGTATGTTTTGGCCCATGACGCTCAAGTACCTCTTGGAGCTCACGAATTTCAGCTTCTGTCGCCGCAAATATTAAAATATCTGCTTGATCAGCATGACCTTTGTTTTGTGCATCACTAAAGCATTCTTCCACTGCGGCAACCACCGCGCGAGGCAGATTCTCTTCAAAATCATCATAGCTGTCATCATCCGAGCTATTCACTGGCTCATCAGTCAACGGGCGATAACGAACTTCTACGGGAAAACTACGACCTTCGACATTAAAAATCGGCGCAGGCACATTACGCTTGAGCTTATTATCATAACGACTAAAGTATTCGCTAAAACGCTTAGTATCAAGGGTTGCAGAGGTAATAATGACTTTTAAATCAGGGCGCTTAGGCAGCAGTTTTTTCAGGTAACCCATAATAAAGTCAATGTTTAAGCTACGCTCATGGGCTTCATCAATAATAATGGTGTCGTACTTACTTAAAAACCGATCATGCCCCAATTCCGCCAGCAAAATACCATCGGTCATGAGCTTCACGACAGATTGCGCTGTGCCTTGTTCATTAAAACGAATCTTAAAGCTGACCGTATTACCGAGCTGCTCGCCCAATTCTTCAGCGATACGGTTTGCCACACTTCTAGCAGCCAGTCGTCTTGGTTGTGTATGCCCTATTTGCCCCGTAATACCGCGACCTGCCAACATCGCCAATTTCGGCAATTGCGTCGTCTTACCAGAGCCCGTCTCGCCTGCGACAATAATCACTTGGTTATCAATAATAGCTTGGATTAAATCATCAGCACGTTGACTCACGGGCAAATCAAGATTCAGCTTTTCAGCCAATTTGTCTGGAATACTATCCATACGTGCCTGCACCGCTTGCTGTGAGCGGGTTTTTATCTTGTCATATTGGGCACGTTTTTTGGCTAGCCCATCTTCTGCTTTATTATCAGCATCTTTTTTATCTCTCTTATTGTTAGCCACAGCAGCCCGCGCCAGCTCACCCTCTAAGCGGCTAAGAAAATAGCTGTCTTTTGCCAGCACGGGTAAATCAGCAGCAACCTTAGCTTGCAAAGATGCATTATCAGTGTTTGCCGTAAGATTTGAGTCATCATTATCTAAGTTTGCAATTTTACTTGATTCATTACTTGACTGATTGGGGCTAAGGGCACTGGTGTTTCGTTCATTGGCGGTGTTTTCAGTAGGCATTTCTGAGACATTCTTAGAAGTATTGGGCATATTTACTTAGGCTATTTATTATTTGGAAGTGTTTAGATTATGGGGGTAATTTGGGCATGATTCAAGATGGTTATGGTGCTTGGTTGACACATTGAAATCTTTTATCAGTTTTGAGAGCCCTAGCTTTGATGGCATTGATAATGTAATAGCTCTTTTCATGACCATGGTTAAGCCATCAAGCACGCCCTAAAACTAATAAAAACGGCCTAAAGAGTAAAATTAAGCGTTACTGGTATGAATGAGCTGTCGACTAGTCGCAGCTCTCGTAAAGAAGGTATGGAGCTTTTGCAATGGCACCATAGGAAAAGGCAGGTGCAACGAAAGTATTAATCTCTCAAACGCGACCACCTCATCGGCTAATGACTTAGCGACGTCAGGCTGAATCTGCGGATTTTCATAAAGATTATCAATTAACCACGTCAATTGCGGAAAATTGGCATTATTATGAACCTGATAAAGCGTGGTCAATAACTCATCAGGTATCTGGCAACGCGTTTTGCGAATGATGCCGTTTTTAAAATACATATTTAAAGCCATATTATGCTAACTTCCTTAAATTCTTGATACTCAGATAACCAACGTACTCTTTATCATCAGCATTCACAAGCTCATGACTATCATTAGCCATAGGCTCAATTAACAGCTGAACGTTTGAAATAAGGTTATTGACGTTATAAATATCATCAATATCTACCTCAAACTTATCATCGATATGCGAGGCGGCGTTGAAAGGTGAGTCTTTATCTTTATAAGTGAACTGCTTATAAAACTCGCTCTGCTTTGCTTGCTTAATGGCGTCCGCTTGAGTAGCAGCAACGATAAGTAGCTTGTGATGAAACTCCTCAAAACTGCCCTGCTGATAGCCACCTAAATTGATAAAGAATAGCTTTAAATCGTTGGCACTCTCTGCTTGGCTACTTGATTCAACCAATTTAATCGCATAATTATCGACTTTGCTAATCGCTCGATACGAATCAATATGCCATTTATTTTTGACTTCCGGCCAATGATGGTTGATATCGTCTATCAACTCGCTGACTTCATTAGCCACGCCAAAAAATATATCGTGCTGCTCAATCAAACGACCTTTAGGGCGGCCACCAAGTTGCACCATAAACAGTGTTAGCATGTTATATAGTCCTTATTAGATATATAAAACTTATGGTTTGAGCATGTCCTTACTTTAAAAACGGTGACATGCTTTAGTTATACAGGCATTAAAAATAAAAGGGAACAAAAAACCCGATGTTTAAGCGCTTAAACATCGGGTTTTAGGAGTTATGATGAACTTGATTGCGAGGCTATATTAAGAAGAAATAAGCCCACAATCCGACCACAAAGGTAGCAATGATATTGAGGATAACACCCGTACGAATCATCTCGTTCTGCTTAATCAGCCCCGTACCAAAGACAATCGCGTTTGGCGGAGTCGCAACCGGTAGCATAAAGGCACACGATGCCCCAATACCGATGACCAATACCAACACTTCGTGTGGCAGACCCATCTGCTCGGCAATAGCTGCAAATACTGGCACCAACAAGGCTGCAGAAGCCGTATTAGAAGCAAATTCTGTCAAGAAGATGATAAATGCTGATACCGCAATCATCACCACGATAAGCGGTGCTGACGACAGCGCATTGGCGACCGTTTCACCCAATACTAAAGATGCACCTGACACTTTCAAAATCGTTGATAGCGCAATACCACCACCGAATAGCATGAGCACGCCCCAATCGGTATTGTCAGACACTTGCTTCCAAGATACCAAGCCCAAGCTGACCACAGCGGCAGCAGCTGATAAGGCAATAACGGCATCGGTATCAGTAATATCCAGTGCAGCACCGATTTTCTTAGAGAATATCCAGCTCAATGCAGTGACGATAAAGACGATAATCGTAACCACACGCGGTTTATTCCATGCGATAGGCTCGTCTTCAACCAGTACAATTTTACGATTGAGGTTGGGTTTAAGAAACAGATACATCGCACCCAATAATAGTGGCAATAGCACCAGCATCATCGGTACACCAAACTTCATCCAGTCCACAAAGGCAATGTTGAGCGCCTTTGCCGCGATAGCGTTTGGCGGTGAACCAACGATGGTACCCAAACCACCAAGGCTCGCTGAGTAAGCAATACCTAGCAGTACAAATACAAAGGTACCACGGTCTTTTTCACGGTCAACTTGGGTCAAAATACCGAGTGCCAGTGGCAACATCATCGCAGCGGTGGCGGTATTTGATATCCACATTGACAAAAATGCGGTCACGCCAAATATTAAAAATACCGCCGTACTGAGTTTGCCGCCTGACATCGATAAAATCTTTAGCGCGATTTTTTTATCCAGTTGCTGCACGTGTAGTGCCGCAGCCAAAGCAAAACCACCAAAGAATAAATAAATGGTCGGATTGGCAAAGCTTTGTAAACCGATTTCCGCATCGAATTCTGGAATGCCAATAAGCGCTCCGACGACGACCACTAAAAGCGCGGTAATCGTGACGTGTACCGCCTCTGTCAGCCACAGCACACCGATGAAAAACAACACCGCTAGGCCTTTATTGGCATTGATATCGAACGGCAATACATTATAAATAATCATACTGATAACCGCCGCAATAGCGACTACTATCAGTCCTTTACCGGTACCCTTTGGAAAGGTATCGGTAAATAAGTACTCGTTGCCATCATCAGGAAGATGGCTATCTAGTTTTTGCTCTGACATAAAATGTCCTTATTTTCCCAAAGACGGTGTAAAAAGACGCTAAAATAAAGATGCATTTTAGCGATTTGCCATTCATTCATCGGCAACCACTAAAAAGACGCCGACATCATAACAGATATATAACAAAAAACTGATGGAACAAAGCGGTTATTAAATTTGCAATAGATATGGTTATATCAAAGGTAAAGAATTGATTTTAATGCATTGTGATTTTTAATAAACTAAAATGAATGCACCTTAGTCAATACGTTGCCAAGATAAATTTTTCTCGTTAGCTGAAGTGCTTTTAAACCCTTATAGCTAATTAGCCTTATCCAGCATTAAACCGTGTGAGGTGCCGTTACACATCGTCACTAAACAAGCGTACACTGTATATGTACAAGCACATGCTGCTATCCCATACTAAATGAGTCGCTATAAAACCAAACACCAATAAACGTTACTTATTAAATTCTTATAACGTTTTTTATTGGAAGTTGATAAAAATAATTAGGAGTACTTTATGACAGACTCAAATAAAACCGACTCGACCACTAAAATGGCACCAAAAGACATCAACCAAGATGGCTTGGCCAAAAAAGACCAACAGCGCACTGATGACTCTGCACTGGATATGATGCAAGGTTTGCATGAACATGAAAATCATGAAGAAGACGAGAAATAATTTATCTAAGAATTAAGCTTATTTAAGTAATAACATTAAAATAAAAGCGCCCATCAAGTAGATGGGTGCTTTTTGCGTCTTGGCTGTCTTTTTTCTGGCAGACGATCTGACACATAGTTATAAATAAATGCCGCGCACAAAACAATGGTGATAGGGACAAATAACGCCCCATAGCCGACTTTGGCATATAAAAATGCTCCGACCGCTCCGCCACCGCTAAAGCTGTACCAAATAATTGCCTGAAAGCCCAGTGTCGGCTTACTGATACGACGACCAGCCAACCAATTGCCGATTGCAGCGCCCATATCAGAGGTTAGACCGGTCAAATGCGTGGTGCGAATAACAGCCCCGCTATAAGTGGCAACCATCGCATTCTGCAACCCGCACGCCATTGCCGCCGCCAATTGCCCTAAATAATCATGCTGCTGATATAACCAGTAGCTCATCAATAACAACGCCGCTTCAATATAAAGCGCCGTGCCGTAACGCCGACCTAATTTTAATGACCGTTGACCAATCACATAGCCGCTCAATACCGCCCCTGCCAAAAAAGACAACAGTAGCGCACCGATATATAAAATACTGCGGCCGTCTAAATGGGCAATCGCGGCTGAAAATAAGCTAACGTTACCCGTCACATGCGAGACAGATAAATTAGTAAAGCCCATTAATGCTGCTGTATTGACGCAGCCTGCACTGAATGCCAGCACAGCGCCGCCCCACAATATCCATCCTGGTAATTTGGTTATCATATTCGTCGCTTTATGGCTTATTACCAAAAAGCCCCTATTATAACCAAAAAAGACAGCCAATTGGCTGCCTTCCTTACGTCTTAACTCATATTACCCTTGATTAAAACAATTATTTTGTCTCATCAAGCATCATTAATTGCTCACTGATGGCAACGGTATTAAAACCTGCATCCACAAACATAATCTCACCGGTGATACCAGATGCCCACGGTGATAACAAGAAAAGCGCCGCATTACCGACTTCAGTCTGAGTAATATTACGCTGTAGCGGGGCGATTTTTTCACTGATATCAAGCATTTTACGGAACGATTTGATGCCGCTTGCCGCAAGGGTACGAATAGGTCCAGCAGAAATCGCATTGACACGGATACCTTCACCGCCCATCGAAGTGGCAAGGTAGCGAACGCTGGCCTCTAAACTGGCCTTTGCCATGCCCATGACGTTGTAATTTGGCAATACTGAAATACTACCTTCATAAGTCAAGGTCAGCATAGAACCATGGCGCATGGCCAACAAAGCGCGCGCTTCTTTGGCCAATGCCACAAAGCTATAGCTTGAGATGTCATGGGCAATTTGGCTGCCTTCACGAGTGGTGGCATTGACAAAATCACCATCCAATTGATCCATCGGTGCAAAGCCAATCGCGTGTACCACGCCATCAATACCATCGCCCCAATGCGCGGTCACTTGCTCAAAACATGCCGCAATCGACTCATCCGATGCCACATCACACTCAAGTACCAAGTCAGCTTCAAAGGCTTCCGCGGCCATATCGACCCGTTTTTTAATTTTATCGTTTGGATAAGTGAGAATTAACGACGCGCCTTCACGATGTAGGGCTTCAGCGATTGCCCAAGCGATAGAAAGCTTGCTTGCAATGCCAGTAACGACAAAGCGTTGTCCTTGTAGTAGCATAATATTTCCCTGTAAATCGATTTAAATGATAGATTATTTTTAATAGCTCGCGCACAAATAGCGAGTAAAAGCACAAGTTAAAAGATGACTCATTATACACGAATTGATTTAAGTAAACACTCGTATACTGTATTTACTTACACTGTATGAACACCTATTCTCTTTTAATAGTACCATCTAATATGGATAAAACGATTATCTACTGACCACAGCAGTATGAAGTTGAGCGGATTTCAAGTATAATCACAGCCCTCCCAGCTTGCACAATTTTTATAAAAATCCGTTACAACCGTTGTTTGTAACCAAGGATTTAGCGTTAAGCTACACCCACATTTTGGATGGCTGCCAAACTTATGAGCAATACCCCAACACTAGCATCAGATTTTCAAGAAAGTGTCGAATCTTATCGTCAGCTAATCACCTCGACTGGCGAAGACTTAGAGCGTCCCGGCTTGCAAGATACCCCAACGCGTGCAGCAAAAGCGTTTGCGCATTTGACTAAGGGTTATCATCAAAGCTTGGATGAAGTCGTCAATGGCGCGGTATTCCCATCGACCAATCGTGAATTGGTCTTGGTGCAAAACATTGAATTTTATTCATTATGTGAGCATCATATGTTGCCGTTTCATGGCGTCGCGCACATCGGCTACTTGCCGAATGGTCACGTATTAGGGCTATCAAAATTCGCTCGTATCGTCGATATGTTTGCCCGTCGTTTGCAAATCCAAGAAAATTTAAGCGAACAAGTGGCACAAACGATTATGGATGTGACGGGTTGCCGCGGTGTGGCGGTGGTCATGGATGCAGCGCACATGTGCATGATGATGCGCGGCGTGAATAAACAGCATTCAACCACGCGCAGTACAGCGATGCTGGGCGAATACGTACACGACAATCAAGCACGTAACGAGTTCTTAGATGCGGTGCCAAAGCGTAAACCTGCTTTTTAAATATCAATCAAGATAAAAACCAGCGACAGAAATAAAAGCAAAAAAAGAGCATATTGCCATATTAGCAATATGCTCTTTTTTATTTATAAAGGTTGTTAATTAGAGATTGTTAATGAGAGTTATTAAGCCACCTTATCATTTTTTGAGTCACGACTTGCGTGCTCATCACTGGCTTGTTGAATCTTAGTTAAAATAGCCTTGATTTCAGAAGCAGACAGATAAGTCGGTACTGCATAAGTATCGCTGACTTCTTTAGCCGCGGCTTTGGCAATGTTATCAAAATCACTGCTTTGCATGCCTTTAACGGTTGGATCGATATGTAAAGTGGCAATCAATTCGCGTACTTGCGCGATGAGATGGTCGGCAATGTCGCTATCGCTCTTGTTAGCTTGACCCGATTTTACCATACCGGTTTTACGAGCCAACTCTGCCAGTCTTTTCTTGCTGCCTTTACGATTGACGTCAAGCACATACGGCAGCACGATGGCATTGGCGCGACCATGAGGAATACTATAATGCGCTCCTAACTGGTGAGCGATGGCATGGACGTAGCCAAGACCGGCTTTATTAAAGGCGATACCGCCATAATGAGCGGCGATACCCATCTCTTCACGGGCTTTAAGATTGCCGCCATCTTTATAAACTAGGGGTAAGTTTTGCATCACAGATTTAACTGCAGACGCGGCATAGTAGTCGGTCTCGACGCTGGCATTGGCACTCATCCAAGCTTCTAAGGCATGCGTTAAGACATCAATACCCGTATCGGCTGTGATATGCGCCGGCATACCTTTCATAATAACTGGGTCAATAGCCGCGGCTAATGGCACCATTCTTGGGTCGATAGACAGAGCTTTTTGATGGGTTTTGTCGTCTGATACTACCGCACCCAAAGTCGCTTCTGAACCCGTACCAGCTGTGGTCGGAATACAATAAAGCGGAACCGAAGGCTTTCTAGCTTTCAAGATACCGATAAGCTGTTTTGGCTTGCAGTTATTGCCTTGTGACATGGCAATCATTTTAGCAGCATCAATGACCGAACCACCACCAATAGCAATAATTGAGTCGCACTTAGCGTCGACAGACTTACGTAGTCCTTCTTCGACGACTTTAAAAGTAGGATCTGGGGTAATGCCGTCATAGACTTTATAGCTGATATTTTTGCTATCTAGGTAGTCAGTGACTTTCGCAGGAATACCAAGTTTGTTTAATACCGCATCTGTGACGATAAAAACATTGGTATTGCCTTCATTGATGAGCATGTCGCACAAATCCTCACAAGAGGTCTCACCGACGAATAACATAGGTCTTCTGATAGGGACAACGTACGCAAAGGCTTTTAGCACTTTGGCACGCGTCTTGGCAACCGCCAAATAACCGGCGTGTTGTAAGCCCGTGCTACTGACCAATTTAGAAATAGTATTTTGTTTTTTCATGGGTATAAAAATCCTTTTTAATGATGCTAATACTAGCAATAACGACAACTTGAATCAGCGAATCATCACCGCTGTCAAAATAAAAAAAATAAAGATACTGCATCAGTATTTACATAAAGCAAACTACTGTTTAAACTTATTGTACCACCGCCATTTTTAGGATGTTACGATTATTATGAACTGCGATGTTCTGATTATTTAGCGCTACGTCGTTGCTTATGTTGTTGCTTATACTGTTACTTATTAAGCAGTCAGTTGATAATCATCATAAGCTTAGCCATGTCCTATTAATCCGCTTCTTTGACCAGCCACTGCTTATTATCTTGATTAAAATACCAAATCATCACCACAGGCGCCAAGATGCTCAGCCAAATACCATAAGTAATTGGCAGTCCTTGTACGACCGCCATATAGCTCAGCGCAATGATTACTAAAGCAATAAGCATGGCGATGACATTATGACTCGATTTGCGACACATTAATTCGCGCAATATAGTGAGCGTTAATAAAAACACACTCAGCATACCCATTAACATGCCCATTGCGTATGGCTGGGAGATAATTTGATAGCCAGGAGCACTAGTATCCGCGGCGACAGACTCAGTGACCAAGTTCAGCATACTGCCTAACCCTGCGATTGAGGCAAAGATAAAAAAATGACCATAGCCAAATAAAAACAAATCATGGCGTCGGCGTTCTTTATTTAAAATGGTATCGAAAGGAACGATGAAATATAGCCACCATAAAGAAAACACCAAGGCGACTAAGCTTGAGCCTAAAAACATAATAGAGCTGGCAGCAGAGGATGAATTGGTCAAAAAATATTGAATCGTATTGCTAACCCCTACCACGCCCTCGCCCAATACAATGATGGTCAATAGCCCGTAACGCTCGGCAATATGTGCCGGATGCCAATTATTAAACTGCTCTGATCTTGCCCATACTGGCATGAGTAGCTCTGCTGCGATAAACAGAAACAAAGCGGGCGTTTGTAATGATGCGGGTAAAAACAGCCAACTTATCCAAAGGGCTTGCAGGGTTAACAAGCCGACCATACTGCGGCCAGCGACCTTTTGGTGACCCGGTACTTGTCGATAGACGCGCCACCACTGACTACAACTCGCCAGCCGCATAATGGCATAACCCGTGACCCCAATCCATGTCAGCCCTTGCTCATAAAACTGATGGATATTGGCTGCTATCATCAGGGAACCAAACATCTGAAACATCACTGAGATACGATAAAACCAATCATCAGGGTCATATCCTGATGCAAACCAAGTAAAGCTGGTCCATGCATTCCACAGAATAAAAAACGCCACAATAAAAGTCAAAAACCCTGACAGGTCATGCTCACTTAAACGACTATAAAACCCATGTGCCGCGGCTGCGACAGCAATCACATAAACCAGATCAAACAACAGCTCAAGCGTGGTTGATGGCCTGTTTGGCTCGCTGGTATCTCGAGCATGGATGGGTTTTATTTTGAGCCTACTTATCATGTAGTGAGTTCCGATTTCTCTAAATTCGTATAGTTATTCAGTCTAACCTACTTAGTCCATATCACACTCGCCTGCAATAATTGCTGCGCATACGGGTGCTTTGGGTTATTAAACACATCTTCACTACGACCCGACTCAATACACAAGCCGTCTTTTATCACCATCATATGCTGACATAAAGCACGGACTACTTTTAAATCGTGGCTGATAAACACATAGCTGACTTGCAATTTTTCTTGAATCTCACGTAGCAAGTTAACTACAGTGACTTGCGTAGTGCTATCAAGCGCAGACGTTGGCTCATCTAATATCAACAGACTTGGTCGCATAATGAGTGCACGGGCAAGCGCCACGCGCTGACGCTGTCCACCTGATAGCTCGTGCGGATAACGCTGCGCAAACGCTAATGGCAAATGTACAGTAGTGAGACTGTCCATGACCGCCTGCTGACGTTCTGCTTTATTAACACCTTGTACTAATAATCCTTCTTCGACGATTTGCATAACCGTCATGCGCGGATTGATACTGGCAAAGGGATCTTGAAATACCATTTGAATTTGCGAGCGGAAGGTGCGCAAATCACGTTTGGACAATGCTGTAATATCTTGTCCATTGACCATTATATGACCACTGACACGCGCTTGATTGCTAAGTAATTGGCTTAGCGCAAGGGCAATCGTGGTTTTCCCAGAACCTGACTCACCAACGATACCTAATGCCTGCCCTTTCTGTAGGGTCATATCGACATTTTTTACCGCATCAAACCAGCGTTTGGTACCGCCAAACAAACTTTTTTCAATCGGAAACTGCACTTGTAAATTACTGACTTGCAATACGGTTGGTTGCTTACTGCTGTCAGCGAATAAATCCAATGCCTGTCCAAAGTCTTGCTTGATAAGCGAGCGGGTATAGTCCGCTTTAGGTTGGCTAAATACTGCTGCAGTTTGCCCTTGCTCAATAGTGTGTCCTTGGCGCATGACGATGACGTCATCGCTATAGCGCCTGACCAAATTGAGATCATGGCTGATTAATATCATCGCCATATTATGCTGACACTTAAGGTTATCTAACAGCTCAAGAATCTCATGTTGCAAGGTCACATCAAGCGCAGTAGTCGGTTCATCAGCGATTAAAATATCAGGTTGCTGCGCCAATGCCATGGCAATCATGACTCGCTGACGTTGACCGCCCGATAACTCATGCGGATAGCGATTTAGCTTATCAGCAGGGTCGTTGATATTGACATCATTTAACAAGGTGATACTTTTTTCGCGCCATTGCTTTTTGGCTACGCCGCTGAGATGCAATGATTCAGCAATTTGTTTGCCGACTGTATGTAGTGGATTAAGCGCCGTCATCGGCTCTTGAAATACCATACCGATACGCCGACCACGAATAGAGCGCAGCGCCGCATTACGCCCTTTTTCATTGGCTACCGGTAATGTCACCATTCCTGTTACATCTGCTAATTGTACATCGCCAGTAACGGTCAAGCTGTCGGGTAGCAAACCTAATAGCGCAAGACTGGCAATCGACTTACCAGAGCCCGACTCACCAACTATGGCAAGTGTTTGTCCTTGCCGCAGCTCATACGATAGCTTATCGACTAAAGGCACGCCAAGAGTGTTGGCAATACTAAGCTTATCCACTATCAGCATAAGCTTGTTTTGTGCATTGCTATGATTGTCATTTAAACAATTTTTTTGCTTAGTAGCAGTTGTTATATTAGCGGTTATCATATTCTCAGTTGTCATATCACGAGCGCCTCGGATCAAAGGCATCACGTAGCGCTTCGCCAACGAAGATTAGCAATGATAAGATAAAGGTTAAGCTAAAGAATCCAGATAGCGCAAGCCATGGGGCATCGAGGTTGTTTTTCCCTTGTACCATCAGCTCACCAAGCGACGGTGAACCAGGTGGCAAGCCATACCCTAAAAAGTCTAGAGCTGTTAAAGCAATAATATTAGCCGTTAAAATAAACGGCAGTTGTGACAAGCTTGAAGCTAAGGCATTAGGCAAGATATGCCTGAGCATGATTTGACTGTCTGACACCCCAAGGTTACGAGCAGCACGGACATAATCAAAGTTACGCGCCCGCAAAAACTCCGCCCGTACCAAACCGACTAACCCCATCCAGCCGAATAACAACATCATGGCAAACAGCATAAAGATACTAGGGCTAAATAAGCTGACCAAAATAATAATCATAAACAGCTGCGGCATACCGCCCCATACTTCCATAAAGCGCTGCCCTGCCAAATCTACCCAGCCACCGTAATACCCTTGTATCGCACCAACGATAAGGCCAATGAGTGCACCCGCAAGCGTTAAGGCGATACCGAACAATAACGATACCCGCAACCCATAAAGTATCCGTGCCAGCACATCGCGACCTAAGTCATCGGTACCAAGCCAGTTCTGGCTATTCGGCGCGGCCGGATACGGAATACCTAACTCAACGTTTGGCGTCTGATCGGCAAATGGAATGGGCGGCATAATATAAAAGCCCTGCTCATCAATCAGCGTTTGCACCGCAGGGTCTTTATAGTTGGTTTCAGTCTCAAACACCCCGCCAAAAGTTGTTTCAGGATAGGCTTTTAGAACGGGGAAATAATAATCACCTTGATACTGCACCAGTAGCGGCTTGTCATTGGCAATGACATTGGCTGCCATACAAATGACGAATATCAGCGCAAAAATAAACAGCGATATGACACCAAGGCGATTATGACGAAAACGGTTTAGGCGCGCTTGCCAGATAGGATTTAGGCGGCGTTTTTTTCCTAGGCCAATAGGAGATGCGGTTGAGGGCGTTGAAGATAATGGATGACTTGACATTAGCGCCCCTCAAAATCAATACGCGGATCAATCAAGTGATAACTCAAATCACTGATTAACTGTAATAACAATCCGACCAAAGTAAAGATAAACAGCGTACCGAATATCACCGGATAATCACGCTGCTGAATGGCTTCGAAACCTAACAAGCCCAAACCATCAAGTTTAAAGATAATCTCAATCAAAAAATTACCGGCAAAGAAAATACCAACGATTGCCGCTGGGATACCGGCGATAATAATCAGCATGGCATTACGAAAGACATGACCGTATAACACTTGGCGCTCACCCAAGCCTTTGGCACGCGCGGTGAGGACGTATTGCTTACCGAGCTCCTCTAAAAAGCTAAACTTGGTCAAATAAGTCAAGCCAGCAAAGCCGCCAACGGTACTTGCTAGGAGCGGTAGCGCCAGATGCCAAAAGTAATCTTTCACTTTACCTAATAGACTTAATTGATCAAAATTTTCGGAAGTTAATCCTTGCAGCGGAAAGATATTCCAGTAGCTGCCACCAGCAAAAAATACTAGTAATATGACGGCAAATACGAAAACAGGTATCGCATGGCCGATAGCAAGCAGCATCGCCGTGGCTTTATCAATCCCTGAGCCATGATGCATGGCTTTATACACGCCCAGTGGAATGGCTATCATATAAATCAGCAGCGTGCTCCAAAGCCCAAGCGAGATGGATACGGGCAGCTTCTCGACAATCAAATCCGTCACCGATTGACCTTTAAAAAACGACTCACCAAAATCAAGCTTGGCGTAATTCTTTAGCATCAGCCAAAAACGCTCAGGGGCTGACTTATCAAAGCCATATTGCGCATTAATCGCCGCCACCATCTCCTCAGATAGACCACGCGTACCTTGGTAAGTGCTATTGTTGCCACCGGCACTACCCGCGCCAAGATTACCACTTAGCGCACTGTCTTTTGCGCTTTGCTCAATAAGTGCCAGTTGCTGCTCAACAGGGCCGCCCGGCGCCGCTTGGACAATGACAAAGTTCGCCAGCAATATCAAAAATAGCGTCGGTAATATCAGTAATAACCTTTTTAAGATATAACGACCCATAATGGCGGCTTCCTAAAATAAAGAGAGATGACAACTTAGTATTTAGAAGTTATTTTTAAGCTCACGTAACGCGGCGAACACCGTCAAAGACTTGTCATCATCGATAGTGACTTTATACTTCACCCCTGCTATCACACTTGGCTCTTGCGTACGCAAAAACACATTGATTGCGCGTTCATGCTCTAAAGTGACTGGCAGCGTCGGGATACCTTGGGCGGTTTTTTCTTCTGCTTGCGCAAGCGCTTGCTGCATCGCTTCATTAGCCGGTTCAATAGATAAGCCAAAGCGTAAGTTGCTGGCAGTATATTCATGGGCTGGATACAGCAGCGTCTCAGCTGGCAAGCCATTTAAACGCTTAAAGCTGTCATGCAATTGCTCAATCGTGCCGGTAAAGACGCGTCCGCAACCGGCACTAAACAAGGTATCACCGCAAAAACAATGCTTCTGTCCATCGATATCCAAAATATATGCCACGTGGCTTGCGGTGTGACCGGACACATCCCATACTTGCGCGGCACAGCCCCAAGCACTGACCGTACTGCCGTCTTTAATAGTTTGATCTTCATCGACATTGTGCTCGGTATGCGCAACCAAATGAGTCATTGGATAAGATTCTTGTAGCTCGGCGACGCCTCCGATATGATCATGGTGATGATGCGTGGTCCAGATGGACGTCAGCTCTAAGCCGTTTTCTTCTAAATAGGCGATAACTGGCTCGGCTTGACCCGGATCAATGACAATCGCCTGCTTATTATTTTCATTAATGAGTGTCCAAATATAGTTGTCATTGAACGCTTTAATGGGGTGAATACGAATACTCATATAAAATCCTTAGCAGTGATTGTCTTTATTACTGATGTTTTTTATTAAATTTTAAAAACCAAATGAAACACGATTTTATTTACTGGTTTAAATGATAATTTTTAAATAACTGTTTTAAGCCATTATTTTAAACTATTGCTTTAAGTATAGATTAACGCGAGCTTCTGCTTCTTTATCTGTCCACCAATAATCGATACCGATAGCATTGGTCGGGAGCTTTGCAGTATGACGATATTGATTCCAGTAGGCAACATTGGTGCTAGGTTTGCCGTATAAAGGGACTAAATAATGTCCTGCCCGTAGCAGGCGATCAAGTACGTGCGTATATAAAACAATCTCATCACGGCTCTCAGCATTTGCAAGTGCGCTTGTGACCTCATCTATCACTATATTTTTAATACCGATGGTATTGGCGTTGCCCGCTTCATCAGCGGCTACACTGCCCCAAAACGCCGCCTGCTCAGCACCAGGTGATAAGCTCTGTGCAAAGACGTCGACCACCATATCATAGTCAAAACGGCGCATACGCTCGTAATATTGTGGCCCATCGACTTGACGTAAGGTCGCGTCAAACCCCAAACGCTTTAGATTGCGGATATAAGGCAACAGCACGCGCCCCATGGTCTCGCCTGTCATCAAAATTTCAATCTGAGCAAGCTTGCCATTTGGCTGATATAACTTCATATCTTGATAATAAAAGCCAGCATCTAGCAACAGCTGGCGCGCCTCTAATAAGGCTTTACGATTAAAGCCGCTACCGTCACTGGTTGGCAATCGCCATTCCGTTAATACCGCTTGTCGCTGAATCGGTTCAAGCTTGGCCAGCAATGGGCTTAATATCTGCAT
Organism: Psychrobacter sp. UBA2769; assembly: GCF_002352555.1. Classification (NCBI taxonomy): domain Bacteria; kingdom Pseudomonadati; phylum Pseudomonadota; class Gammaproteobacteria; order Moraxellales; family Moraxellaceae; genus Psychrobacter; species Psychrobacter sp. UBA2769. The sequence goes on from NZ_DEIR01000004.1 coordinate 24,856, forward strand.
CTCAGCCGCAGATGGCGTACCAGTAGCAGCAAGCTCTGAGCCATGAAAGAAGCTTTGTAAGCGCTCATACTGCCCATGGAATAAAGTTTTGTTCATCCACTCAAAATCATAAGCTGCCGTCAATGCTTGGCGGACGCGAATATCTTGAAAGATGGGACGTCGCATATTCATCACCAGACCCTGCATCGGTACTGGATTTTCGCTGCTTATGGTTTCTTTATTAATCAGACCAGCTTTGACAGCTGGGAAATTATAACCTGTTGCCCAATTAGAGGCTTTGTTTTCCGGGCGGAAGCGATATTGCCCAGATTTAAAACCCTCAAAAGCAATCTCATCACTTTGATAATAGACAAACTTAATCATATCAAAGTTATAGCGACCACGATTAACCATCAAATCACGGCCCCAATAATTGGGATCACGCACATAGCTGACCGCGCGCCCCGCATCGACGCGGCCAAGCTTATAAGGACCACTGCCCATGAGCGGCGTTAAGGTGATTTTCTCAAAATCTGTATCAATCGATGACTTAGCAAAAATAGGGAATTGCCCGACCGTTAATAAAATCTCTTTATTTTCATCAGACTTAAAAACAAACTTTACCCGCTGCTTATCGATAATTTCAATGTCTTTAATATCGCCTAAATAACTGCGAATATACATTGGGCCTTTAGTCAGTATCGCATCATAAGTGGCTTTGACGTCACTACTGGTCACTGGCGACCCGTCCCAAAAGCGCGCAGCAGGATTAACATGGTAAATAATCCAACTGGTATCATCAGGGTCATACGTGACTTTATTCGCCAGCTGCGGATACATGGTAAAGGCTTCATTGAGTGAGCCTGTCATCAAGGTATCATACAGATAGTCCGTACCAACCATCGCCACACCTGTGGTCATCCATTTATTGGCTGCATTAAAGGTGCCGCGTGCCTCAAGCGATAATGTGCCACCCTTGGGCGCATTGGGATTGGCATAAGGCATAAACGGCACGTCAATATATTCAGTGGTACTATTATGCCCAAGCGCAGTCGTAGTGATTGGCGCAGCAATACTAGCAGGTATCCAGCTGATAGTAATGGCAAGCAAGACGGCTTTTAGCATGGTATTTTTTAGCATCATAAAGTTATAACAAACCCTTTTGTCAGACCGAATGAATATATTGAGCATTTAACCAGTTACTGAAAGCCACCGACCGCTTATGAAATAAAAGCTGAAAAAATATGACGTATATGACGTATCGTAAGTGCTGCAAAATTTTATCATAACAAACTTAGGTTTTTTAACCTAATATTTTGCAGCGTTAAGGTTGCTACATGACGGATTATGCAGCTTAAAAAACACTAATACGCATAAAAAAAGACGCAGCTCATAAAAGTTGCGTCTTTTGTTTTAAAACCTGTGCTAACTTAAGCGTGCTTTTTTTCAAAGGCGATCATAAAGTCAACCAATTGCTGTACCCAATCTAGCGACACTGCATTATAAATACTGGCACGCATTCCGCCAACATCGCGGTGACCTTTTAGATTCATCAAACCTGCTGCCGCTGACTCTTCTAAGAATACTTTGTCAAGGCTGCTGTCTGCTAACGTGAAAGGCACGTTCATGATAGAGCGATATTTGGGGTCAACTGGATTGCTATAAAAGCTGCTATCATCAATCGTTTTATAGAGCAAATCAGCTTTTTGTTGGTTGATTTCACCGATAGCAGCAACGCCGCCCTGCTCCTCTAACCAATCAAATACCAACCCTGCTAAATACCAAGAATACGTCGCTGGCGTGTTTGACATTGACTCTTTTTCCGCCTGATGTTCATAGTTCATCAGCAATGGACACCATTCACTTGCTTTGCCCAATAAATCTTCACGAATAATGACAATGATTAATCCTGCTGGCCCGATATTTTTTTGCGCACCCGCGTAAATCATGCCAAATTTAGACACGTCGATTGTCTGTGACAAAATGCAAGAGGACATATCGGCGATAATCGGCGCATCGACTTGTGGTGGCTCAAAAATCTGCAAACCATGAATGGTCTCATTAGCGCAGTAGTGGAAATACGCCGCATCTTCGCTTAGGTTCCAATCGCTTTGGGCTGCTACGTCGGTAAATTTACTGTCTTTACCCGTTGCCACCACGTTAACCTCGCCCAGACCCAGTTTGGCATAACGCTGTGCTTCTTTAACCGCTTTACCAGACCAAGTACCTGTCGTTAGATAGTCTGCGCGGCCACCATTTAACAGGTTTAATGGAATCGCTGAAAACTGTAAGCTGGCACCGCCTTGTAAAAACAGCACTTTATAATTGTCTGGAATGTTCATCAACGAGCGCAATTTGGCTTCAGCTTTTTCGGTAATCGCGATGTATTCTTTACTACGGTGACTCACTTCCATGACCGACATACCGCGTCCCTGCCAATCAAGCAACTCTTCTTGAGCGCGTGATAAGACGGCGGTCGGTATGGTGGCAGGTCCCGCTGAAAAATTGGGTACACGGTTAGGAGCGGCTTTAGTGGTCATAATCATTATCCTAAATATGATGAAATCATCGTGGTTATTAAAGGTTAAAGGTGAATGTTATCGTTATTTTTTAATCTCTGTCATAGTAAGTGGCAAGCCTTTAATTATGGCTCGACAACTGCTCCCACAGCTGACGTTTAAGGCTACTATCAGTAAGCATGTCATCGAGCGTGGGCACAGTAGAAAGGTTCGGATGCTCAAGGCCGTCAGGCAAGGCAGTCAATGCCGCCACTTTTATCTCTTCGCGACGACCAATCTTAAAGACATATCCTGCAAGGCTAGCATTAGCAAGCTCAGCTGTATCCATACCTTCACAAATAGGAAATGAGGTTGTCTCACAACTGATGGATAGCGCTTGGGTGATATTCTGCCAAAGCTTTTGACTGTCATGATTAAGGGCTTGAATATCAACCAAAATTACCCAATCGCCATAGCGACCACCTTGTAAATCAAATGGTACTACCTTTTTAAAGCTATCGTCTTTAAAGTTATTCTCTTTAAAACTGCTATCTTCAAAGCTTGAAGCGTTATTTACATTATCAATCGCAGCTTGCTGAACGACAGTATTTACAAGTGAGGTAACGGCGGGCTTAGAGATGTCAGGGGTAGTCGAGTCAAAACTATAGGTAACGGGGCTTTGTTGGTCAGAATGACTTAAACCTGTCTCATTAGCGTCATCATAAGAATGATTAGACTCATCATCTACCATATCTGATATGGCATTAATATTTGGGGATTCAATATTAGAAGATTCAAGGCTTGGCTGTTCAGTGCTCGTTGTAGAAGCAGTAGAATGAGATGCAATGCTAGCGTTAGCTGTAACCGCATCAGGCAAGGCAGGCGCAGAAATATCCGCGATACTCAATGTCTCAGAGCTTGGCTGCACCCACTGATTGATACCCATCATCGCTAAAATCTGGCGCTGCTGCATACGATGCTGCAATACAATTAGCGGGTCTTGGATATCACTCATGCTTATTTACTATCCTACTTATCTAAAATGGATTTACAGGCTTTTACTATCAAAAGAATACTCAAATGCAATTAATGACATTGCTCAAAAAAGCTGCCGAACGCCTAGCCAGTGATTGGCAAGCTCGGTCAAGCAATCATACTCATCTTGACTGACTATCGTATCGTGTAACATCACTGTATGCAACGTACTCAGCCATTGCCGGTACGTATGATAAGCATAAAAATGGCGCGTACTATCATTGCCCACCTTATCTACACTATCTGCCCTATCTGCATTGCCGTCCTGTATATGAGCATTATAATCTATTTGAGCGCCGCCCTGTTGCCTCTGTCGATAATTATCATCACCTTTGGCTTTAGGACTAGATGATTGACTGGCAGATGCTATAAAAATAGGTACGGCTTCTATCAATGCCAGTAATTGAACACTATTTAAACTTTGCGCAGTCAATAACAACCATTGCAAATTTGCCTCACTAACGGCTGCTAAATCAATATCAATCAAACGTGCATGACGGCGTAAATCTACAAGATAATGAGCAACGCTAGCACTATTGTAGCTGAGCACTGAAATAGGTGTTGAGATAGGTACTGAGCTATCTAGTGCAGATATTATCTGCCCTTTGGCATCCTTTGATAAGCGATAAGCCAATAAAGTAAGCATTGTTCTCGCGGCAATATCGAGACCATCAAACACCTGTCCTGACGGGTCAAGCTGAGCATAAATATCATCCGTGCCAGCGTGCAATACTTGCTGCCATTGATAGTATGGATATTGAGGGTGAAGATGCGACTGAACCTGTGTATCGTTTAATACGGCAGACAATACGGGTAACAATTGCTGCAGCTGTAGCGCCTGCCATAACGCTAAAATCGCTGGCGACCGAGAATAGGTATTCTCTAAAGGATTTAATAATGATTGAGACTTATCAATAGAGTCATCATTATCTATATTATCAGCGATATTTTGGCTTAAATCAGCCGTTAGGGAGTTTTCAAACAGCTGAATGATGCCTTGCTGATAACGCAATAGCATCGTACGACACTTTTTTTGCTGCACATAATGTTGATGATCTTGATTGCTATGACTGGCTTCATATTTTAAGCGCAATTCATCAATAACACTTTCTGATAAATCATGCTGGCGTAGTTGCTTTAACGGCAACGCAATCAAAGCGCTGTCTAGACGCCGATCAAGATTTGCTACTGCCGCTAATAATTTATGATCGAGTGTATGCGGTAAAATTTGTGTGTTGCCGCTTGTATTAGTTTCAGCAGCAGAGGTTCCATCGTTAGCAAGCCCAAGCCAGATATCAGTTAAATCATAAGTTGCTGTTGTTGACAGCACACAACCCTGATGACAAAGTAGCACGGACTCAATCAGAGCTTGCGCCCCCAGCGGGTGATAACTATGACTGAGCACATACTGCGGTAGCGAGACTTTTTGTATGTCCTCGATACCAATCAAGGTATCTGAGGGCAAATCACTATCAGGCTTAGCTTGCCATGGCTTAAGCAACTGCTGAGTACCGATATCTTCTGCTTGTACCTGCAAACGCTCATCAATAACAACATCTTGCTCTACAACAAATTCAAGCCCGTTATTGCCTTGCAGTTCGTTCTGCATTTCACTAGTAGAAAAGGTAGCGATTTCTTTTTTAATAGCATCTTTTTCAATAACATCATTGAAGTTACTATTAAGTCTTTTCTCAGCCGAACAGCGGTTTTTATCGGTCGCGCTTTTATAAATATCTGACGCTGACTGAGCAGCAGTTACTAGAGTTTGACGTGCATTTTTCTCTTGTTTATTATTGCTTAGGCTATTTGCTACTATCACGCCCCAATCACCTAAGCGGCGCTGCTCATATATCTCTTTAATCTTTTGTTGATTGATGCGTTTTTCTTTAGCAACCTGCACCGCGAAATCATGATAAGCATTCTCGTTAATAGCACTCATGCGCTCAGCCAAACTTGGATGCGTGGCAAACCACGATACGTCACCCAAATCGGCACCACTACTGGCAAAAAAGAAATGACTTAATCCATTGATATCGGCGATGCCGGTTAAGCGCGAACCAAGCGCATCTTGATGAATGGCCTTTAAGGTTTCCATAATAGCCGGCGAACGTGTCAGCTGCACACTGGTCGCATCGGCAAGCAACTCGCGCTCACGGTTAAAGCTATGCTTAATCAGTTGCGCACTGGCCATACTAGAAAAACTCAATCCATGTATTAATAATGTCCAAATATTGCGCGGTGCTTGACTATCAAACCTATTATTATGTTGTAGCCATCGTGACTGGCTCTTAGCTGATGATTGCTGGCCTTGTGATTGGCTTTGCCAGTAGGCGACCCATTCACTATGAGTGGTAAAGTTTGCTGTCTGCGCTTCAGTGCTACGCGCATGGCTATCAATCGCTCTTTGCGATAAAGGGTTGCTTTGATTGACCGCACTATTAATAAAAGAGCCATCAAAATAGTTTTGCTGACTGTTTTTATGACTGACTTTATAACCAGAACCAAAATTACTAATAGAATCACTCCAGTCATAGAGTAATTGCAAGCCTGCTAACACCACCATTAGCTGTAAATTAAACGTCGCATCGCCATGTAAGATATGACCATACTCATGCCCTATCAGCCCGTATAGCGCCTCATCAGATAGCTTATCAAGTGCGCCCTGGGTGACGACGAGCACCATATCTTGGCTATGGCGACCCGCCACAAAGCCATTGATACCTTGTTCATCAGGCAGCACATAGAGAATCGGCATACGCAAACCCGAAGCAATGGCTAGCTGCTGGGCAATCTCATAATAACGCCGATAGACAGGCGGGAAATCACGCTCATCACGCACCGCAATATGTCGGGCACTAAAGCGAACCTTTGCTGCAGGCTGATGCTGATGGGCAATGCCTTGACTATGCTCCCAAGCATCTTGGCTGTGGTCGATAAACAATCGCACCGCGCCCACGCGCTGAGCAATCGCACGACCACCTGCTTTTAAGCGTCTATACTCTAAAAAACTGCCCGCAACAAAGCTACCGATTGTCCATACGACCACCAGTATTAATACCCAATGATAAATGCCACCGGTAAATAGCGTCAGCAGCAGCGCCATAACACCAAGTGCCACCGCAATATGGGCAAAGACAATCAGAAAAAATAGCCCATAAAGCAACAAGCTGCGCTGAGTACGGGTACGCTGTGCACCAAAAAAATCCATCTATTACTCTTACCTAACCATAACTAAGTGCATTTGACATTATGTAAATATCAGCCCATATCGACAACAGGTGCTTGAGCAATTGCCTTTCTGTCTTCAAACACCAACGGGCTAAGTGGACGAAAGCCAAAGGTGCTACTGACAAGATTGTTTGGGAACATTTCACGGTCATTGTTATAAAACATCACGCTGTCATTATAATGCTGACGGGCAAAGCCAATCCGGTTTTCGGTATTGGTCAGCTCATCCATCAACTCTTTAATCATGCTATCCGCTTTTAATTCAGGGTAAGCCTCCACAACCGCTGAGAATTGCCCCAAGGCTTTCGACAACATACCCTCTGCTTTGGCAAACAACGCCATATGTTCAAGCGAATCTGGCTGATGCTTAGTAGAATCTTGCAGACTCTGAGCGTGATTACGCGCGCTAATCACGCGGGTCAGCGTTTCTTCTTCATGGATCAGATAACGCTTAGCGGTTTCGACCAAATTTGGAATCAAATCATGACGGCGCTTTAGCTGCACATCGATTTGCGCAAAGCCATTTTTTGCTTGGTTACGGGCACGTACCAGCTTATTAAATACTGACACCCCAAAAACCACAATCAATATGACCACTGCAATGAATAACCAAACAAACATTTTCATTATCAGACTCCAAAAAGTTTTGTACTCATACTATTGTTAATAAAGGTTACTACAATGTATTTTACCCCATATATATTGCTCAAAGTCCAAAATCAGACGAAATGCAGGCGAAAAAAAAGCCCTTTACAATGAAGGACTTATTATTAGGTTTGACTCGTTTAAAACGATATAGCAGGACTATCAGCAAATTTTAGGCAAAAAAAAGCGACTCCATCAGCACATCCTCGGCACACATTATAACTATTACCGTTGCTACCTTCCGGTCCTGGCGGGATTCATAGAACAATGTTGCGAGGCTACCAATGGAGCCACCAGTTGCAGATTATACAAGAATTTTTTATTATTACAACCCCTATCGTCAAACTGTTTGCTTTAGAGACTCAATGAGCCTGTAACTTAAGTGACAAAATTCTCACAGCAACCCCTTTATTTTTTGCTATTTTACCTAAGGTCTGTTGAATAAAAAATGAACACAAACAACAGCCGATATAACAATGCGCATTATAACAACGTAAATCAATGTGACTCAGATAATTGAGATTACCATTACTAGCACTCATTAGGAGATAATTATGAAAAACACTTGGATGAACAAAGCCGCACTTGCTACGGGTACAGCCGCCCTACTGACCGCGATGATGGGTAGCGCCCATGCAGAACCCACAGGCTATGATCAGTTGACTTTTCAGACAGAAGTCAAAGAAGAAGTCCAGAACGATGAAGTTCGCGCCAGTATGTATAAAAAAGCACAGGCAACAGATGCTAAGACGCTAGCCACCACCCTCAACACCTCTATCAACAATGCGATGAAAATCGCTAAACGCTATCCTAGTGTGACGGTTAGTACTGGTCAGCAGCGCACTTATCCGCGCTATGATAAAAATGACAAAATCATTGGTTGGACAGGACAAGCCAGCATCGATTTAAAGAGCACTGACTTTGCCGCGACCAGTCAGCTGATTGCAGACTTGCAAGAGACCTTAGTGATGGAAAACCTAAACTTTGGGGTTTCAGACGCTAAAAAAGATGCGCTAGAGCAAAAGCTTATGACCGATGCTTCTCGCGCTTTTCAGCAGCAGGCTAAAAACCTGACTCGTGCATGGGATGCGCGTGGCTATCGCGTCGTCACTGTCAATCTAAATACCGGTAGCAACTACCCTCGCCCTATGTATAGCGCGATGAATATGAAAGCTGAAGCGGCGGATGCCTCAGTACCAAGCCAAAGCTTTGAATCGGGCAACAGTACCATTTCAGTGACTGCGAATGGTACGATTGAGTTAACGAAATAAACGCAGAGGTAATGAGTTAAGCAATATATATTATTACTAACTTCTACCAATAAGGGCAATCACTGCTTTCAGTGATTGCCCTTATTTTATATCCAGCAATTATTGTTAATGGGTTGCCGCTATCTTTTCACTGTTAACCTTTCACTACTAGCCTTTAACACAGTGATACAGAGTTATTTTTTTACCGGTTCTTCAAGCGTCATGGGTGTATCAACTATGGGTTTATCAACTATTGGCTTAGTAAATGACAACATATTAGGCTGTTTGCCATCTTGACGCATTTTTAGCAACACTTTTTGATACCAAGGCAGACGCTGATACGCCAAAAGCTGCTCTGCTAATTTTTTATTTTTTTGCAAGGTTTGCGTATTTTGGATGACATAAACGGTACGCTCGACCTGTTTTGCTATCTGCCCTTTTTTATTTTTTATCACGGCTTTAACGTTATGTGTACCCGGCAGAATATCGACAGTTGCAATCGAGGCGCTTAAACCCTGCGCCACCTCGTTTCCATCTAAGTAAATGCTCACACTATCGCCCACTTGTAGAGCAGGTTTTACTTGCACCTTTACCTCAATAGTTTGTACGGGACGACGATACGCCCGTTCTTCGCTAGGCTCTGTCATGGTCAGCTGATAGTTAATGGGCGCTTTATTAGCGGTTGAGTCACTGTTGGCAGCGGTGGCAGTGGTATTGGCGGCTGCAGGCGCTTGGGCGGTATTGACAGGCTGATTGTTGGTATTACTTGTTTGACTAGAACTATTTGCACCCACACTGTCGCTGCCAGTCATGACACTGGTTTGGCTAATTTGCTTGCCTGCTTGCTGTTCATAGTTCTGCGGACGGTCGGTAAAGGTGACTTGACCGGTCTTTTCATCGACAACTTTATAAATAGCAGCGGCATTTGCCATCGGCGCGTAAAGACTGGCCGTGCTAATGATGAGCCCTGTCAGCAGACTTAGCGACAACCTTTTATTAAAAACCGTACTTTTTAATGATGCAATCATAGTCAGTTAGCCTAGTAGATATTTATTATTAATATATAGATGAAACCATTATGCGATATTTTTAACATTAAATCAGCAATGACTTCACACTAAATCGACCAATTAAACACGCACTTTGATTGAACAAAAAAACCAGCTAAGAATTACTTAACTGGTTTTTTTATCGAGAATTTGGCGTGTTAATTATAGATTAGCAGCTATAGTACAAGTCAAACTCAACTGGATGAACAGTAATGTTGACGCGCTGTACTTCTTCTTGTTTAAGCGCAATATAGGCTTCTAGCATCTCTTTAGTGAATACATCACCTTTTAATAAGAACTCGTGGTCATCTTTCAACGCTTGTAGTGCCACTTCTAAGTTTTCAGCAACCGTTGGAATGAGTGCTTCTTCTTCTGGTGGTAAGTCATATAAGTTTTTATCAGCGGCTTCGCCTGGATGCATCTTGTTTTGAATACCGTCAAGACCTGCCATGAGCAACGCCGCAAACGCTAGGTATGGGTTGGCTGCTGGGTCAGGGAATCGAGCTTCAACACGCACCGCTTTTGGGCTACTAACGTGTGGAATACGGATAGACGCTGAACGGTTAGACGCTGAGTACGCAAGCTTGATAGGCGCTTCATAATGAGGCACAAGGCGCTTATAGCTGTTGGTCGATGGGTTGGTAATCGCATTCAAGGCACGAGCATGCTTGATAACACCGCCGATAAAGTATAGCGCGGTTTCTGACAAGCCCGCATATTCATCACCTGAGAAAGTATTGACACCGTCTTTTGAGATAGAAATATGCACGTGCATGCCTGAACCATTATCACCGACCACTGGTTTTGGCATAAAAGTTGCGGTTTTGCCAAACTGATGGGCAACGTTATGGACCGCATATTTTAGCTTTTGTACTTCATCCGCTTTACGAACGAGCGTATTGAAAGCAACGCCAATCTCTAACTGACAAGGGGCAACTTCATGATGATGCACTTCGATACAACCTTCACCAATCATATCTTCGATACGCTCGCACATCACCGCACGCATGTCTTGTGAGCTATCAACGGGTGGTACTGGTACATAGCCGCCTTTGACGCGCGGGCGATGCCCCATATTGCCCCACTCATAGTCTTTATTGGTTGACCAAGCCGCTTCTTCAGCAACGATTTCATGGCTGACGCCAGACATGTTAATCGACCATTTTACTTCGTCAAATACAAAGAACTCAGGCTCAGGACCAAAAAAAGCCGTATCACCAATACCGGTAGATTTTAAGTATTCTTCAGCACGGCGGGCGATAGAGCGTGGGTCACGGTCATAGCCTTGTAGCGTTGATGGCTCGATGATATCACAAGTCACAACCACCGTAACCGCATCAAAGAACGGGTCGATAAAGGCGGTCTCTGGATCAGGACGTAAAATCATATCTGAGGCTTCAATACCCTTCCAACCAGCAATCGATGAGCCATCAAACATTTTGCCATCTTCCATCACTTCTTCGTCAACGCTGTGCGCTGGAAAGCTCATGTGATGCTCTTTGCCGCGCGTATCGGTGAAACGAAAATCGACCCATTTGGCATTGGATGATTTGATAAGATCAAGTAGTTTATTCGACATGGATAGTTTCCCTTATGGTTATCATGGTACTGAAATTAAAACTTAGGATTAAAAATATTAGATTCTAGAAAATCGGTGTTATCAGCGTTATTTACTCAGTATGTCTCTTTACTCTTAACGGTAATTTTCTTAACCGACTACAAGCAGCAGCTATTTTAGCAACATCTGACTCATAATGCTGAACTGTTCAAATGCATATTAATAAATAACTCTGCATTACTTCGTAGCGCATTACTTCGTAGCGCATTGTTTCGTAACGTTAGTTACTAATACTGATTATGGGTGCAACTGCTATGCCAATTCTGAGTACCACTATAAAAATTTTAATATAATACAAAGCCGTAAATCATAATTATTAATAGTAAATACAGATAGTTATGTAAGAAATATTGGCATACTAAAAAATGATTTGCATGGCAACTGTGGTTTGTAATCCTTAACCATGAAAGTATAACATAACGATAAACGCACTATATAAGCGCATAAACAGCACTTTATTAATAATTGTCGCACTTTTATAGTGCATCCGTTATCTATTAGAGAGCGGCGGGGCTACATTTAATAGATGGCAAAATAGTGTTAAGATAACGACGTTTAATATGGCAAGCTTAACAAGCTTTCGCATTATAAAAATGGCTGCGCTTTATAAATGAGCATAAAAACTATCATGACCCAGCATAAAACCGTAAAGTACCCGCATAGCAATACGTCTAAGATTCTAAGTTAAAAATACTAAGTTAAAGATTCTAAGTTAAAGATTCTAAGTTGAAAACATAATGATTTTGATGATCGATAATTACGACAGCTTTACCTACAATATTGTACAGTACTTCGGTGAATTGCAGCAGGACATCAGGGTTTGGCATAACGATGAAGTCAGTATTGATGAGATTAAAGCACTTGCGCCAGATGCCATTGTTATTGGTCCCGGTCCCTGTGACCCTGACCGCGCCGGTATCTCGTTAGAGCTCATTGAGACGTTTAAAGGCATTATCCCGATATTAGGTATTTGCTTGGGTCATCAGGCCATTGGCCAAGCGTTTGGCGGCAAAATCGTCAAAGCAAGCGAGGTCATGCATGGGCGTTTATCGGCTATTTATCATAATGGACAAGGGGCGTTTGTCAACTTGCCCAATCCAGCAAAGTTTACCCGTTATCACTCACTGGTGATTGAGCAAGCAAGCTTACCAGAATGCTTTGAGGTTAGCGCTTGGACGCAAAATGCTAATGGCGATATTGAGGAAATCATGGGCATTCGCCACCGCGAGTTTGCGATTGAAGGGGTTCAGTTTCATCCTGAGTCGATTTTAAGCGAAGCCGGTTATCAGCTGCTGAATAACTTTTTACAAACGCACAATCTAGCCGTAATGTCGTCAGATGAGCTACCGCAAGTAGGCTAGCTGTTTTAAGAGAAAAACTCTATTTAACCCAATGAATGTATTTAAACGACAACTATAAAAGATAATAATAAGTGAGAATATTATGACCTCTGCCGCTATGCAGGATGAAAAATCAATGATGGAACAGATTAATAAGAGCAATCAAATTAACCAAACCCAGCAAGGGGTTGAAGACATCAATCAGCTCTCAGATGAGAATATTCATAAACTCCTGACCACCGCTTTAGGCAGGATTTTTCAGCATATTGATCTGACCTTTGATGAGATGTATCAAGTCATGCTCATTATTATGCAAGGCAGATGTAGCGATGCTATGATGGGCGCGATTTTGACTGGTTTACGTATGAAAGGTGAGTCAATTGACGAGATTACAGCGTCAGCAAGCGCCATGCGTGCTTTAGCCGCCAATATCAGCCCAAAAGACTGTCGTTATATGGTCGATATCGTCGGTACAGGTGGCGATGGGGCTAACTTGTTTAACGTGTCAACAGCCGCAGCCTTGGTAGCAGCCGCAGCGGGGGCGCAAGTCGCTAAGCATGGTAACCGCGGAGTTTCGACCAAATCAGGTAGCTCAGACTTACTTGAACAAGCAGGTATTAGCCTTACGCTGACCCCCGAACAAGCGCAGCAATGTATTGAAAATCAAGGCATTGGTTTCTTATTTGCGCCCAATCATCATAGTGCGATGCGCTACGCCAATCCGGTACGCCGTGAGCTAAAAGCGCGGACGATTTTTAATATCTTAGGTCCACTGACCAACCCTGCTGGCACGCCAAATCTCGTTATCGGCGTCTTTACCGCGCAACTATGTGAACCTTTGGCAAAAGTGATGAAAAACTTGGGCGCGCGCCATGTCATGGTGGTCGGTGCAAAAGATGGTCTGGATGAAATCAGTCTCGCGACCTCGACCACGGTGGCTGAGTTAAAAGATGGTGAAATATCTGTTTATGAGATGATGCCAGAAGATGCCGGCGTCGAATCACAAACCTTAATTGGCCTTGATGTAGATTCTCCAGCACAAAGTCTTGAGCTGATTCGTGCCGCTTTATCAGGAGCAGATACCACCGACCGCGCTGTCCTAAAAGCTCGTGATATGATTGCCTTAAATGCCGGTGCCGCGATATATACCGCAGGACTTGCCAGCAACTATCCGAATGGCGTGAGCCGCGCACAAAAAGTCATTCAAAATGGTGACGCTTTGATTAAGCTTGATGACCTAGCCAAATATACGCAGCAATTAGCTGACCAAGTTTAATAAGCTAAATACTTAGAATTAATAAAAAAAATACGTTGCTCATAACCCTGTTAATCGCAACTATTTATGCAGCCTTAATTTATTTGCCTAATTGTTACCCTAATTTTTTTATCAAATAACGGAATATAGCCATGACCGCCAATCCAAAATCAGACACCGCTATTCCTTCAGTGTTGCAGCGTATCGTCGCCACCAAACATGAGGAAGTTGTCGCTGCTCGTGCAGCAGTATCGCTTGAGGCATTAAAAGCACAAGTTGCTGCTGATACACAGCCCCGTCGCGGTTTTGCCAATGCTTTACGCGGCGCTGATATTGGTATCATTGCTGAGATTAAAAAAGCCTCGCCATCTAAAGGCATTATCAATCATAACTTTGAGCCCGCGCTGTTTGCTAAGCAATATGAGCAAGCCGGTGCCAGCTGCCTGTCGGTATTAACCGACCGTGATTATTTCCAAGGTGATGATAGCTACTTAATCCAAGCACGCGAATCTTGCAGCTTACCGATATTGCGCAAAGATTTTATGGTAGATGTATATCAGATTTATCAATCTTACTTAATGGGTGCCGATTGCATCTTGCTAATTATGGCCTGCCTTGACGATGACCAAGTACAAGAATTGCATGCGCTCAGCATCGAGCTTGGTATGGATGTATTGATTGAAGTACATACCAAGGCTGAGCTTGAGCGCGCCCTACAACTGCCACGCTCAGCGCACAATATCTATGGTATTAATAATCGTGACTTAAATACCTTTACCGTTGATTTACAAACCACGCTTGAGCTAAAAAATATACTAATCGAAGCCTTAGCAGCTGACATTGATAGCGGCATGCTGTTACCAAAGACGTCGCCACTGATTGTCACCGAAAGCGGTATCCATAGCAGCGACGATATTCGTTTGATGCTCAATAACGATATTCAGCACTTTTTAATCGGTGAACAATTTATGAAAACCGAGCGTCCAGGGCAAGCGTTACAATCCTTACTTGCGAGCGTTGCAGCACAGGCGTAAAGTAAGCTAAATCGATTTTTTATGTACTATATAAACCATTAAGCCACTCATTCACTCACCAACGATACGTTAACTATTATGTCAAACTCTCTGTTTTCAAAAGAAATGCAAGACCAACTAAAAGAGCTTAAAGGGCAACTGAGTAAAGGTCGCGATACCAACTCAGCGGATGGCGACAGTGAAAAGCCAACCGAACCTGTGTCACTGTTGACCCAAAAACAAGTTAAAAAAACGGTCAAGCAATTAGATAGCGAACATATCGACGACGATAAAGTGCTATTTATGCAAGCGATGCATGGCGTCAATCAATTAGAAGATAAAAATGTACGCTCGCCTGCCAATGCCTCAAAGGCCGGCAAACTTGACGCCGCAACGTTATCAAAACGTGCCGCAGCTCAAGGTAGTGAAGCAAGTGATTTGGGCGCAGGCTTGTCAGATATGCAAGCATTACTTAATCCGGTTGCTGCTGAAGCGTACTTATCTTATAAGCAGCCTACCTTGCAAAACAAAATCTTTGATCAGCTCAAAAAAGGTAAGCTACGTTGGTATGATGCGGTAGATATTCATGGCTGCACCATCGAAGAAGCACGCGTGGCAATGACCCAACTACTAAGCCAAGCCAAGCAAAACAATGACACCATGGTAAAAATTGTCCATGGTAAAGGTTCTGAAGCGATTTTAAAAACGTGCGTTAATGGTTGGCTACGTCAACTACCAGAAGTATTGGCATTTTGCTCTGCCCCGCCTAAAGATGGCGGTAATGGCGCAGTATTAGTCTTACTTAAAAAACCTAAAAATGATGGCGAGTAGTTTTTAGTTTTAGCTTAGTATCGAAATAAAAAGGACTGCAATTGGCAGTCCTTTTTTATAAAGAAAATCATAAAATTTTTTAATCATAAGCTTTAACTATATACGCCATTATTTTTATATCTCTATTTTTCCGTTTAAAAAACAGTGAAATCATAATTATTATGACCATACAAACCATTGAAAATATTAAAGAATTAAAAGCGCATATCAGCGCTTTGATTGCTATCGAACCAAGATTTTCGCCTATTTATAAGCAAGTTGGCGTGCCTGATTTACGCCATAATGCTGGCGGCTTTACACAGATAATGAGAGCGATGGTTGGGCAACAGCTGTCTGTAGCAGCGGCAGCCAGTATTTGGCAACGCTTAGTAGATACAGGATTGACGACACCGTCAGCGATTCGTGCAGCGACAGATGAGGACTTACGAGCACAAGGACTCTCTAAGCAAAAAATTCGTTATACGCGCTCTTTAGTCGAGCACAATATAGATTTTACCGCCTTAGAAGCCCTGCCCGATGACGAAGTCATCAAAACCTTGACCGCCGTTATCGGTATTGGGCGCTGGACGGCTGAGATGTATCTGCTGTTTTCATTACAACGAGCCGATGTGCTGGCAGTCGATGATTTAGCGATTAAAGTGGCGGCGATGGACTTGCTAGGGTTAGCAGAACGCCCAACGCCGAAACAATTAAAAAACCTCACTCACGATTGGTCACCGCATCGTAGCGCTGCCAGCTTATTATTGTGGGAGTACTATGGTTTTTTACGTCAAAAAAATGCCATCCCTTTATAAGCGGCACTTTTATAAGCTATGCCTTTATAACTATCTAACTGAATAGCCATCTAACTAAATAGTTTTCTAACGAACAAAACGTGGCGTAAGTTATTAAGCAAAACTATCACATGACACCCTAAGGCTGATTCCAAATAGAAAAACCAAATTTTCTTTTGGCACGCTTAAATTTATTTTTTACCAATGCCTTTCTTTTTTGTTGACGCTCTTTATCTAAGTTAATTTTTTTATGCTTGGCTTCTTTGTTTGCTTCGATTTCAGCTGCTTTATTATCCTTGGTTTTGTCCACCTCTTTGCTTAAATCAACCGCATTCTGCTTACCGTCTATATCATCACTGTTGCTGATGTCATTAACGTCATGATTAACCTCAGTCTTATTCTCATCAGTGCTTAAATTATCTTCTACCGCTTCACTACCATTATCCTCGATATCATTTAACATTTGATGCTCAAGCTCAGCTTGATTGACAATCAGCTGCTGGGTTGGCAAGGCATGCTCGACCTTGTATTTCGCTACTTGGTTTAAGATATCGACAAATAACACGTTTTGTTTGTCATAAAACTCGGTAATTCCATTGGCATTGACATAAGCCTGTAATTGGATAACGTAGCAATCTTGGCGCAGCTCTAAGATATTGACCTGATTCCATTCTTGGTTGGTTAGATAGTGCTCATCTAAAAACGCATCCAAGTCTTTGACCATTTTAAATACCACCTCAATATCAGCGGTACGCTTGAGATATAACTGGTGCAAAAAACGGAACATATCACGCGAGGTAAAGTTTTCAATTTGCATCGATGAAAAATCACCGTTTGGCACAGTGACGATGGTACGCGACAAGGTACGTACCCGTGATGAACGAATGCCAATATCGACAACCGTGCCTTCATAGGTACCAAATTTACAATAATCACCGATACGCACGGGCGAATCCGCTACCACTACGACACTACCAACCAAGTTTTCAATCGTCTTTTGCGCACCAAGGGCTAAGGCCAAACCACCGACCCCCAATGCCGCAATACCTGTGGTCAAGTCAAAGCCCAAATTGCCAAAGATGACGATAACGGCAAATATCAATAATAGTGCTTTGACCACTTTACGCAGCAGTCCCAAGATAGAAACACGTTCGGTATAGTTTTTCTTATAGCTTAAATTGACGGCGCGCGTAAATATCGAATCAATAACGCGTAATAACAACCAAGTGGTCGCCACCCAAGAGGCAATATCAGTAAAGCGATTGACCGGCTCGCGCAATGTTACTGAGACACCCGCATAAACCATCACCTCAGACAATATCAGCGCCATAACCACTACTGCCAGCGGCAATATCACATTATCAGGTAAGGGTAATGCCTCACCACGAATACGCGGATAAGCCAGTTTTAATAAGTGATAGAGCAGCCAAACCAAAATATAAGTCAGTATAAAGCTACTGACAATCATGGTGAGGGCAGCAAATAAATCCGCCATCTGGTAACCAAACAGCTTTTTGCCTTCTAGTGAATCAATGGTATAGCGAGAAACCAACGTCGGCTCATAGTTCTCTATCACCTCTGGTACGGCATCAAGCGTGTCACTCGAAAACTGCCAATACTGCTCCCCTTCCTTAGACACAACCCTTTCGAGCAGCAGCGGCACGCTTTTATCGCCAACATTAATCACGCCCACGCTTTCTTGGCTAGGTGGTAGCTGATCGGTTAAATTGCCCTCAGGGGTATTGTTAATCTGTAAGTCAGGCTGAAAACGTCCACCGGCATCGAGCGCTTGCTTAAATTGGCGCACAATGGTGGTTGGATTATCAGATTTGGACAAATTTAAATAATTACTTGCCAGCAGATAGTCGTTTTCCCCTAATGCTCCGATAAAACCTTGTACTGTATGGCGCGGCGTATCGCGACCAAACGAATCTGGTATCGAGGTTTTGGTCGCCTCCTCACTTTGACCACCCACACCCAGTATGCTGGCTTCGGCAGCAGTCGCACTATGCGATAAGACGACGCTTAACAGGCTTAATACGCTCAATATCATCGCAAACAGAAACGCCGTCATCATAAGCGGCGTTTTCGGAGATGATATTGAGGGAGATGGCGCGGTACGAGCACTCAGATAACGCTGAATAGACAAAACAAACCTCTTAGCTTGATGAATGGCACAACAGAAAAATAGATAAAACCTGCCCTATGATAGCAATTATTTATGACGGTAATGCTTTTGATTGCGTGTTTTTATCGCAGTCTTTATTAGGCAATTATATTTTAACTTCTCATATTTAGGCATTCACTTCTTATCGCCGCTCTACCTATATAATTTAGGAATATACCCACTATAGTTAATTTTATTTAATTAAGTCATTTAAGTGCATAAACAACCATCCATCATGAAAACTGCTCAGCTTATAATGAATAAACATTAGGTTAAAGTGGTTTATAAGTAAGGGACTTTTATAGATAATAAGGGGGTGTAATATAATTATTACTTTTTGTAAATATTAGCGTCTCAGCTTTCGCATCTGTAACTTTCTGACATGATCAATTTGGAATCAAATATGGCTTTATCCCGTTCGTCTTCGACCACCTATCTTCGGTTGTGTATCTTAAGTGCTTTAGGCGTATTTGCTATGAGTGCTACAGTCGCAACTGCTGACAGCAGCACTATTGATGATAGCGAGCTGCCACAGGTCGAGCTTGATAAAATTGTGGTAACCGCGACGCGTACGCCAACTAAAATAAGCAATACCATTGCTCAGACTCGTGTTGTTAATAAAGAAGAGTTAAAGCTCTATCAGGGTCAAACGGTAATTGATGTACTTAAACGTCAGCCAGGTATTAATATCAAGCAGTCCGGAGGCACGGGTACGGTATCAAACTTTTATATGCGCGGTTATGATAATAAGCAAATCTTAGTGCTTATAGATGGTATACGCTACAGCACATTAAGTGCAGGCGGTGCTGCACTTAGCTTATTACCTGCTGATCAAATAGCTCGTATCGAGATTTTATATGGTGCATCAGGATCTAGTATTTATGGTGCAGATGCTATGGGCGGCGTCATCCAAGTCTTTACAAAGGGTACGGATGTTGAAAAAAGCCAACTCTCTGTTACTGCTGGTGTCGGTTCGCATGATCAATACTTATATGGTGCTAGTGCTCAATTTGCTAATGCAAGTGGTACGGCACTAAGTTTATCAGCAAGCCATAATGAAACTAATGGATTCAGCGCTGTTTCTTCCAAACCCGTTAGCAGCACTTATAATAAAGATGACGATGGTTTTGAAAGTAATAACTTTAGTATCGCCTTAAATCAACGCATTAATGACCAATGGTTAGCAGGTGCTAGTGCTCTGTATAGCAAATCAACCACTGAATTTGATGATGGTGATTATGAGAATGCGCATGCTGAACAAGAAAACGGTTCTGCGCAAGCATTTGTTGACTGGCAATATCTACCCGACTCCTCAGTAAAGCTGCAATATGGACATTCTATAGATAACAGTGACGGTTACAGTAAATATGGCAATGAGTTTAATACTAAACAGGATCAAGTTAGTTTAATAGGTCAGCACAAACTACCAGTTGGACAAGGTATCTACGGACTTGAGTATCTCAATCAAAGTCTAGACACTGATGTTCCTGGATATAATGTTGACGATCGCGATGTGACTAGTGCTTTTTTAGGTTATTTGCTAGCAAACAATCAGTTCAATGCACAAGCCAACGTCCGTTTTGACGACAACTCACAATATGGTGATCAGACTACTTATAACTTAGGTGGCGCATACCATATTAATCCTAATCTTCGTGTTGGTGTCAGCTACGCTAAGGGTTTTCGTGCACCTACGTTCAATGACATATTCCCAGGCTATAGTGGTAATCCTAACCTTAAACCTGAAATTAGTGATAACTACGAAGCCTTTGTTGAATATGAAACCTTACTCCAGTCTACGCGCATAACAGGTTATCGTAATGATGTTGAAGACTTAATAGCTAACGATGGTATTTCTACTCCTGAAAATCTTTACGGTAGTATGAAAAACATTAATGAAGCTAAAATAAAAGGTGTAACCTTAACATCAGACTGGGTAGTAGATAATTATTTATTTGGTGCTAATTACGATTATCAGAAAGCTACAGATAGTAGTAACGATAATAAATTCCTTGGTTTTCGTCCTGAGCACTCAGGTTTAATTTATACTGGTTATCGTCTATCAGATTTGGATATACGGGCTGAAGTAGAATATATTGGTAAGCGCTATAATACTAGTTATGACATACTTGGTAATTACACCTTATTTAACATTAGTGGTAATTATCATATTAACCCAAATCTAACATTAACCAGTCGTCTTAACAATATTACCAATAAAGACTATGCAACTAATGAAGATTTTGGCACGCGCTATAACCAAGACGGTATCAACTTCTTCACGTCTTTAACCTATAACTGGTTCTAAGCCTGTCTAGTAGTATATAATTCCTGTGATTATCAAAACAAATCAAGGCTATCCATCGATGGCCTTTTTTTGTGCCTAGCAAAAAGACAAAATTACTCATACCTTTACTGCCTAATATTTATGTTATCCAATAGGTGACAATCACTGATTCATCTATTACAATAACGACCTCCGAGAGGTGTTGCGCCATAATAAGTGCTTATTGCATTTAAGCTTTATCGCTTTGCAAATCATTTGTTATGTTAGGCTCGGTTAACTGTTCATTGCCATTTTTGGTTATGAACAGCGCAAATAACGGCACCTGCGTTTTTATTCTTTTTATCTATTAACTGATAGGAGCATATTATGGACGCAGTGTCTAACACCCCATCTGCCCATACGATCGATCCCTCTTTCACCGACTATAAAGTCGCCGACATCAGCCTTGCTGATTACGGTCGCCGTGAAATCTCACTTGCTGAAGCCGAAATGCCTGCCCTAATGGGGTTACGTCGTCGCTACGAAGCCGAGCAACCGCTTAAAGGCGCGAAAATCGCTGGCTGTATCCACATGACAATCCAAACTGCGGTCCTTATCGAGACATTAGTCGCGCTAGGTGCTGAAGTACGCTGGACTTCATGTAACATTTTCTCAACCCAAGACCATGCTGCTGCGGCTATTGCTGCTGCTGGTATCTCTGTTTATGCTTGGAAAGGCGAAACTGAAGAAGAGTACGAGTGGTGCTTACGTCAACAAATCCACGTTGGCGGTGAAGAATCAGGTCAGCTTTGGGATGCCAACTTAATTTTAGATGATGGCGGTGATTTAACTGCGTTGATTCATAATGATTATGCAGAGCTGCTTGATAACATTCATGGTATCTCTGAAGAGACTACTACAGGCGTCCATCGCTTGGTTGAGATGCTCAATAAAGGCACGCTAAAAGTACCAGCGATCAACGTTAACGATGCGGTTACCAAGTCTAAAAACGACAACAAATACGGCTGCCGTCATAGCTTAAATGACGCTATTAAACGTGCTACTGATATGTTCCTTGCTGGTCGCCGCGCCTTAGTTATCGGTTATGGTGATGTTGGTAAAGGTTCTACGCAAAGCTTACGTCAAGAAGGCATGATCGTACGTGTCTCAGAAGTCGATCCTATCTGTGCCATGCAGGCTTGTATGGACGGCTTTGAAGTATTATCACCGTACATCAATGGTGATAACACTGGCGGCGCAGAAAATATCAACACCCGTCTGCTTGAAGATACAGATATGATTGTCACCACTACCGGTAACTACCATGTTTGTGACAAACATATGCTAGCGGCTCTTAAACCAGGTGCAGTCGTTTGTAATATCGGTCATTTTGACACCGAAATCGACACGCAGTTTATGCGTGATAACTGGCGCTGGGTTGAGATTAAGCCACAAGTGCATCAAATCTTCCGCTCAGACGATGAAAACGATTATTTGATTCTGCTTGCTGAAGGTCGTTTAGTAAACTTGGGTAATGCAACCGGTCACCCATCGCGCGTAATGGACGGCTCATTTGCCAACCAAGTATTGGCGCAAATGTATCTGTTCGAAGAAAGATTCGCTGACTTGCCAGCAGATAAGCGCAATGACAACTTATACGTTAAAGTCTTACCGAAAAAGCTAGACGAAGAAGTGGCTGCGGCGATGGTTGCTGGTTTTAACGGTACGCTAACTAAGCTAACTGAAAAACAAGCGGAGTATTTAGGCGTACCTGTCGAAGGTCCATTTAAGCCTGACGCTTATAAATACTAAAAGGAGCCAGACTGTGACTAAGCCTGCTTTCTCCTTTGAGTTTTTTCCAGCTAAAACCGAGCAAGGACATGAAAAGCTTCTCAGCACTTATGATGAGTTAAATAAGCTATCACCTGCTTACTTTTCAGTGACCTACGGTGCGGGTGGTTCAACCCGTAGCCGCACTTTAGATATCGTTCAAGCTTTGTGCGCGCGCGGTGACACTGATATTGCGCCGCATATGTCTTGTATTGGCGATGACAAAGCGGAAATCGCTGAATTGCTCGATCTTTATAAGAGTTTGGGCATCACACGCCTGGTCGCCCTGCGTGGTGATTTGCCGTCCGGTCAGGTTGGTATGGGCGAGCTGCCATTTGCGTTAGACTTGGTTAAGTTTATCCGCGAATATTCAGGTGATCACTTTCGTATCGAGGTCGCAGCATATCCTGAGATGCATCCACAAGCGCGCAGCTTTGAGTTTGATGTTGACAACTTGGTGAATAAATACCAAGCGGGCGCCAATGCGTCAATTACCCAGTTTTTCTATAACGCCGATAGCTACTTGTATCTGCGTGATACCTTAGAAAAACGCGGTATTGATACGGTTGCACAGCCATTGGTAGCCGGTATTATGCCGATTACTAACTCTAGTAATCTAGTGCGCTTTGCCGATAGCTGTGGCGCTGATATTCCACGTTATGTACGTAAGCGCTTGGCGGATTTTGGTGATGACCGTACTGCTATTCGTGAGTTCGGCTTTGATGTCGTTTATCGTTTATGCGAGCGATTGATTAGTGAGGGCGTACCTGCCATGCATTTTTATAGCATGAATAAGGTTGAGCCAAACAAGCGCTTAGTCGAAGCCTTAGGCCTGATTGCTTAAATATTTATCGAATGTATTGCTTAATGACTGGCGTTCCTAGGAGCGCCAGTCTTTTTTGGTATGGGAATTGCAGTTATGCGCATTCCATTAGTGACAATCCCTTTACCCACTCAAATGATATTCTGCTAAGATATTGAAAAATATCATGACACCTATTATAGGAATAAGTAATTTTGCGACGTTTCTTTTATGCCACCAATAGCAACATTAGTAATGACGTTACCAATGAAAATGAAAAGGCTGCGACCTACCCTCAGCTTAGCACCTTGCCTATCGGTGCCAGCGTCGAATTAACCGAAAGCATCGTCCATCATTGGTGCCGTGTATTACGCGCTAACATTGGCGATAAAGGGATTTTGTTTGACGGTTTCGGCGGTGAATATCAGGTACAGCTACAAACCATCAGCAAAAAACACGCCACTGCAACGTTATTGGCTCATGTAAATACTGACCGCAATGCCGCTGTATTGACGAAAATTGGACTGGTCATAAGTCGCGGTGAGCGAATGGATTACGCCATTCAAAAATCCACTGAACTTGGTGTGACTGCCATTCAATTGCTGAGCAGCCATCATGGCGAGGTCAATCTAAAACCTGCCCAAGTAGAGAAAAAACTGGCACAGTGGCAGCAAGTCGCCATCGCCGCCTGTGAGCAATGCGGTCTTAACCGTCCACCGCTTATTATCGCGCCATTATCGATTGATGACTGGCTATTAAATGTAGCAGCTAGCGAAAAAGCAAACGAAAAAGAAATGGTCGTCAGCCCTATGGTGGCTGAGCTGAGTAAAGATACTTATTATCAAGTATTACAGCAGCCAGCAGATTTGCGCCTGCAACTGAGTGTGCCAGCAGCTGGACAACCTCTAATGCCTGAGGCCCTGCCTGTCGTCTTAAAGCAACATGCGCCTTATATCGAATTATTAATCGGACCTGAAGGCGGGCTTAGCGCTGATGAATGCGCCAAAGCTGCGGATGTGCGTTTTGCACCTTGGCAAATTGGCCCACGGGTTCTGCGCACTGAAACCGCGCCCGTGGTTGCACTGGCGACATTGTCGGCATTGGCAACTATGCATGCTTTAAATCAATAGTGGCCAAACTGTTCACCATTACCAAGCCCATTTATTATTTAATTTCGATGTTATGAGTCCATTATGAGCGCATTCACCCCTATGCCAATATCAGATAAACAGCAACTATTGGTCAAATTGTGCGAGCAATTTGAAGACGCCATATTCATATTGGACGAAAAATTACGCTATTTATCCGTCAATGCTAACTATGAGCTGATGCTTGGCTATACAGAAAAATTTTTGCTTGGGCGTCCACTTGGGATATATGCTGCTGAGTTTTTGTCAGAAGATGAACAGGCAGTGCTCAAAAATCTGATTAACAGCTTGGACAGTACAGGATTTTGTGAAATTGACTTTTCAATGGCAAACCGCTACGGGCAAGTCATCGACTGCCATATCACCTACCGCAAAATTTATCTAGAAGATACCCCTTATTACGTCGGTACCATTCGTGATATGGCGACGCTTGCTAAAAACAGAAAAAAGGTGATGCACCTGCTGAATTATGACCAGCTGACCGGACTACCGAACCGTAAAGTGTTTTTAAGTCAAACCAGTGAATTGTTGTTAGACAGCTATCAAGAAGTGGTCGTGGTACGCCTAAACATTGACCGTTATCGCAACCTTGCCAGTCTATTGGGACCGGATGCAATCAATACCCTAGTAGAAAATTTCGTCTTACGTATTACTGAGCTTGAGCTTGATAATTTACGCTGTTTTTCCCATTTTGGCGGTGATGACTTTGCCTTATTGTTTGAATGTAATGATGCCAATATGGTGCGCCATCAGTTAGACAGCTTAATGCAAATGTGCGAGCGCCCTTTCTTCTTAAATGGCAACACGGCAAAAGGCACCGAGGTCTATTGCCATATTTCTGTCGGGGTAAGCTATTTTCCTGAAAATGGTAATGAATTTATCGGCCTGTTGACCAAAGCCGAAAAAGCTTTGAATTATGTCAAACAGCAGGGTGGCGATGATGTATGTTGGTATCATAAAGCCATAAATGAGGTCAATGCGCATAATATACAGCTAGAATCTGAGCTGAGAGCTGCCACCAATGCAGGGCAATTTGTACCCTATTATCAACCTAAATTTGCCTTAGACACAGGCATGATTACCGGTTTTGAGGCGTTAGTACGCTGGCAACACCCTAGCCGCGGTTTGCTAAAACCCATTGATTTTATCGATGCCATCATTTCTCATAAACTATCGCTTGAGTTATTTTCGCAAATGGCGGTTCAAATCGCCGAGCAGCTAACAATTTGGCAAGGTTTGGGCTTTGATCAACACATCTGTATCAATGCTGATGCCGCTGAATTTAGCCATCCTGATTTTTTTGATATGGTCAGTAACTTACTAGTAGAGCATGATATTGCCGCCCACCAACTGCATATTGAAGTGACAGAATCTTCTTTAATACAGCGCCATGCCAATGTCAAAAAGCAGCTTAACTTACTCAAGGAGCTCGGCATCTGTCTGGCACTTGATGACTTTGGCACCGGTTATGCCTCATTGAGTTACTTACAAGAATACCCTTTTGACTTTATTAAAATTGATAAAAGCTTTATCTCCAAAATCACAGATGACCGTACACAGCGCGCGATTGTCAAAGCGATTTTGGATTTAGCGGAGGCGCTTGATATGCAGGTTATCGCCGAAGGCATCGAAACCGAGCAGCAGCGTGATTTACTCTTAGACATGGGTTGCCAGTACGGGCAAGGCTATTGGTTTGGTAAACCTATGACGGCTGAGCAAGCAACCGTGCTATTAACGCAGCAACATTTGTCCAAAAACAATCCTTCTTAATACTGTCCAATAAAAGTAGATTGATAGCATTTTCATAGAGTTATTGCGAGTCGTTTTATTCTGTAAGGTCGATGATATATAGGATGCAAGACAGGTTGATGACTTATCAGTATTGTCACCAAACTTGTATATTTGCCACTGAACGCCTATCTTTTACCAAGAATTTACGAATACAGTCATAATTCTTTTTACTCTTCTCAATCTATTTCATATGATCGGTGTCATTGTTTGTTATTTATGCAGACAGATTTCATACCAGTAATTGGCTGGCGACTCAGACTTAACTAATCACAGTCAATGATAGTCGCCGCCTTACTGCCGGTCGCACCTTAAAAAAGGACAGGAAGTTATGCAATATAAAGCGCCCCTACGTGATATCCAATTCGTGATGCATGAGTTACTTGACAGCGAAAGTCACTATAAAACCTTGCCGGCGTTCCAAGAATCGGATCGTGAGTTGATGGACAGCCTGTTTGAGATGGCGGCAAGCTTTGCTGAAAATGAGCTGTCACCATTGAACCAAAGCGGTGATGCTGAAGGCTGTAAATTTGACAACGGCACTGTTACCACGCCAAAAGGTTTTAAAGAAGCGTATAAAGCCTATTGTGAGCTTGGCTTCCCAGCTTTATCTGCTGAAGAAGAATTCGGTGGTCAAAACATGCCGTTCTCATTATCAACCGTCATCAATGAGATGGTTGGTACCGCGAACTGGTCATTCTCTATGTACCCTGGCCTATCGCATGGCGCTATCCAAACCATCGAGCACCATGGTACGGATGAGCAAAAACAAACCTACCTAGAAAAAATGGTCACCGGTGAATGGTCAGGTACCATGTGCTTAACTGAAGCACATGCAGGTTCTGATTTGGGTATTATCCGCACCAAAGCCGTACCTAACGATGATGGCAGTTATAGCATTACCGGTCAGAAGATCTTTATCTCAGCCGGTGAGCATGATTTAACGGACAACATTATCCATATCTGTTTGGCTCGCCTACCAGGCGCACCAGCTGGCACCAAAGGCATCTCGTTGTTTATCGTTCCTAAGATATTGGTCAACGAAGACAACAGCCTAGGCGAAAAGAATAGCGTCGTTTGTGGTTCTATCGAGCACAAAATGGGTATCAAAGCCTCAGCGACTTGTGTAATGAATTTCGATGGCGCCAAAGGTTACCTAATTGGCCCAGAAAACCGTGGTCTACAGTGCATGTTTACCTTTATGAACGTGGCCCGTATTGGTACAGCAGTTCAAGGCTTAACAGCAGCAGAGTATGCGTTCCAAGGCTCGCTAACTTATGCCAAAGACCGTCTAGCGATGCGCTCACTATCAGGTGCTAAAGCGCCAGAAAAAGTCGCTGACCCTATCATTGTGCATCCAGCCGTTCGTAACATGCTATTGACCGAAAAAGCCTTTGCAGAAGGCGGTCGTGCCTTGGTTTATTACCTCTCACATTTTGCCGATACCGTGGCAAAAGGCGAAGGCGATAACCTGAAGTTTGCTGATCAAATGCTGTCATTATTGACGCCGATTGCTAAAGCATTCTTGACTGAGACTGGTCTAGAAGCAGCCAACCATGGCGTGCAGGTTTATGGTGGTCATGGCTTTATCAGCGAATGGGGCATGGAGCAAAACGTCCGTGATACGCGTATTGCTTGCTTATACGAAGGTACCACTGAAATCCAAGCGCTCGACCTACTAGGTCGTAAAGTATTGGGTTCACAAGGTAAACTGCTTGCCAACTTTATCAAAATTATCCAAACATTCTGCGAAGAAAATAAAGAAAACGACGCGATGGGTCAGTTTATCCGCCCACTTGCCAAGCATCTTAAAGAATGGAGCGATTTGACTGCCCGTATCGGCATGCAAGCGACTGAAAACCCTGATGCGGTTGGCGGCGCGGCTGTTGATTACTTATACTTCAGCGGTTATGTGACCCTAGCTTACTTATGGGCTCGTATGGCATTAGTTGCACAAACTGAAATCGCTAATGGTAGCAGCGAGCAAGCATTCTACGATGCCAAAGTAAAAACCGCACAATTCTACTTTGCGAAGTTATTGCCACGTACCACCACGCACGTACAGCGCATCAGCACTGGTGTTGAGCCGTACATGACGATGGACGTTGATCAATTTGCCTTTTAATGAAAACGGCTAGTAATTAACACGGCTAGTTTTTGCGGAAATTGACGACGCTGTAATTAATAATGCTTGTATGAGTAATAGATAGATTAAAGCTATTTTTATTGCTTAGGTGTTATACAATAAAGCGGCGTTGATGTAGATGTTAATATGTAGGTCCTATCGGCAACATACTTAGGTGTGTTGCCGATTTTCTTAGCTAATCTACCAAACTGATTTTTTGACTAAAAATTGACGCAGACAAAACAGCGACTCTGCCCATTAAACTATTTTTGGTGTACGCACAATTCACGAAGAAAACCCCCTCTCGATACGCTAATTTGCTAAACTTTAGCTATCTATGCTTATGTGCCACCCAAAAGAACAACGCGATATTTTCCACCCACTTACTTTTATTCATTTGAACCAAAGGAATGTTTATGGCTGTTTATAATGCCCCTCTTAAAGACATGCGCTTTATTTTAACTGACGTTTTTAAAGCCCATGAATTTTGGCAAAATAACGAAAACCTTGCTCATGTTGACATGGAAACCGTCGATATGATTTTGGAAGAAATGGCAAAGCTGTCAAAAAACGTGTTATTGCCTATCAACCGTAGCGGTGATGAAGAAGGCGCAACCTTTGAAGGTAATGGCATTGTGACCACCCCGACTGGTTTTAAAGAGGCTTATAAGCAGTATGCAGAATCAGGTTGGGTTGGCTTAAGCGGTAACTCTGAATACGGTGGTCAAGGTTTTCCAAAAATGGTCACCATGCTGACTGAAGAGATGGTCTTCACGGCCAACCAGTCATTTGCCCTCTATCCAAACCTAACTGTTGGCGCGACACTTTGCCTAAATGCGGCAGCGTCTGAAGAGCAAAAGCAAACTTACTTAGAGAAAATGTACAACGGTGAATGGGCTGGCACTATGTGCTTGACCGAGCCGCATGCTGGTACTGACTTGGGTATCATCAAAACCAAAGCCGTTCCTAACGATGACGGTAGCTATGATATCTCTGGTACCAAAATCTTTATCACCGGCGGTGAGCATGACCTAACCGAAAACATCATTCATTTGGTATTGGCAAAAACCCCGAATGCGCCAGAAGGCTCAAAAGGCATCTCGTTATTTGTTGTGCCAAAATTCTTGGTTAATGAAGATGGTAGCTTAGGTGAGCGCAACACTTTAGCAGTTGGCTCTATTGAGCACAAAATGGGCATCAAAGCCTCTGCAACTTGTGTGATGAACTTTGATAACGCCAAAGGTTGGATGGTGGGTGCAGAAAACACCGGTCTGTCTTCAATGTTCATTATGATGAACTATGAGCGTGTCACCATGGGTTTACAGGGCCTAGGTGGTTCTGAGCTTGCTTATCAAAACGCTGCTTTATACGCTAATGACCGTGGTCAAGGCCGTAGCGACACGCAAATTCAAAGCCCAGAAAAACCAGCCGATGCCATCATTCATCATGCCGATGTACGTCGCATGCTGTTAAATGCTAAAGCCAATACTGAAGCGTCACGTTGTTTTGCAATGTACGTTGCCAAAAACCTAGATCAAGAGAAATTTAGTACCGATCCTGAAGCCGCTCAAGCAGCAGCAGCACGCGTTGCCCTGCTAACGCCAGTTGCCAAAGCTTTCTTGACCGACAAAGCATTA
Source organism: Psychrobacter sp. UBA2769 (assembly GCF_002352555.1). NCBI lineage: Bacteria > Pseudomonadati > Pseudomonadota > Gammaproteobacteria > Moraxellales > Moraxellaceae > Psychrobacter > Psychrobacter sp. UBA2769. The sequence continues at coordinate 55,133 of NZ_DEIR01000004.1, forward strand.
GAAGCGACCATTGATTGCCAGCAAGTATTTGGCGGTCATGGCTATATCCGCGAATGGGGTATGGAGCAAATCGTTCGTGATACTCGTATCGCGCAGATTTATGAAGGCACCAACGGTATTCAAGCGCTTGACCTACTAGGTCGTAAAGTGGCGAAAAATAATGGCAAATACGTCACTCATTTCTTAGGTGAGATTCGTGATTTTGTCAATAATATGCAAGCGGATCATGGTATCAAGCAAGCGACGCTAAATGCTGCTGATACCATCGAAGAGCTAACCACTACTGTGTTAAACAACATCGGTGAGCGCAAGAGCGAAATCAACGGCTGTGCGGTTGACTACATGCATGCCTTTGGTTATCTTGCCTACTCGTATATGTTTGCCTTAATGGTCGAAGCCGCTAACGGTAAAGAAGGTGATTTCTATACCAATAAAGCCAAGCTTGCCGATTATTTCGTTGGTCGTATCTTGCCACGTATCGATGCTCATGCACAGATGGTTAAAGCCGGTAGCGATCCAATGATGAACTTTGATCTAAATTACTTTGATGTACCTGCTAGCTAATTTTTTACTTTTATAATAAAGTAAGCCTACCGCACTATGATAAAAGGGACAGTCACGCTACTGTCCTTTTTTACATCTAACATATTGTTTTTAAAAGCAATTATATAAACCTTTGCATATTTGGTAGCCGTTTTGGTAGCCATTAGCTTTATTTTTTGGCTATTGGTAGTTAAAACCTTAACATTACTTAACAGGCTAAACCTTAAAAACAGTCGTTTAAGTTTCAACATTCCTCAACATGCCAGCAAGTGAAAACAAGCTCATAGGCTCTAACTTAGCTTAGCTAACTTTGTACCATATCGAGGTTAAAACGCTGTAGCGGCTAAATTAGGCGGTATAGATAACGTATTAAGGCTCATATCATTGGTTGATAACTCAATACTCACTTGCCTGCCTCGTTACTTGTCTTGAAACTATCCAGCATGAGCAAAATCTACCCCGTGCGCGTACTGTTCCATTAACTGCCTCGATACCTGTGCAGAAACTAGCCTTTCATGGGTTTGTTTTCGATAAGCAGCTAAACACAATATTTAGGCAATAAAAAACCCGCTCTAAATGGCAAGTTTTTTAGTTAGGGTCAGTTAATAAACTAATTCATGTTGTGTGATTGGCACTATTTTGATTGGTACAGCATGCAACCATGGCATACCGCCACTACAATAAAAGCAGCCGTTTTTAAATTCCACGATGTAAGCTGTAAAGTCATTACCGCTGAGGTAAGACATCGTTTCTTGATCACTCTCATCACCAACAGCACACCATATATTTTTATAACCATTTCTTAGCATGGCGTGCGCTAATTCACTTCCTGTCAAATTGTTATCCACTATACATTTTTCATCTCCTAGTGGTGAATTTGTAAAGCTCTTATAACGATATCAAATATACAATAGTCTGTATATCCATAATTTTATATGTTGGAAGAGCATCTGCTTTACCTGTCAGATAAGTTGCTTTTTAATGTTTGATCGGTAAGTAAGGAAGTAAACAGACAGCCGTAACCTTTGATGGATAAGGCTGCTCGCTTTCTGTCTTTGAAATAGACCGCATTTCATACCGCACTTTGCAAAAGTCACTTGCTGTCATTTGTGAGTTTGGTCGGCACTGTAGGAAGTAAACACTAGACGTAAGTAATTGATAAGTAAATAATTACCCATGGTCTGATTTGCTCAATACCATTACCAGTACCAACAATCGGTTTTTATTCTGCCTGATTGCTGTTGATGTACTCGTTAATTATTCAAACTTAGAGCTTAATAGCTTGCCGTTATCGTCAAATTCACACATTCCAGTATGCTTTGATTCCGCATTAAGCTGATTCTTTGCGTAAAACTGCAACCATAATTCGTGATTAACTTCTTTTTTGTATTTTAAATCACTGTAAATTATATCCATCGAGCGCGGATTGCTTAGCTTGTTCTGTATATCGATTTGGCAATCGGTTAGTAATTCAGCCTCAGACCTGCCACCTAAGTTTGGTATGCCGCTTTGAGTGGCGACTGGCTTGGTTTCCGTATCGTTTGAACTGCAAGCGGTTAGTAACGCTGTCATGGCTAATGCTGTAAGTATCTTTTTCATATTATTCCTAAATGATTATTGTGAGTATCAAATCGTGCTCGGTGCGCTGTAAAGGCATCGAACTATTGACCTGCAGCCCAAGTGATTTCGGGCTTTCTTGTCTGCTCGCTTATTCTTTTAACAAGCCTTTTAACAACGTCTGTCTGTCGCTACTGGTCAAAAACATGGGGTGACTTGTCGCGAAACTAATCACGCGCGCGTACTGTTCCATTAACTGCCTCGATACCTGTCCATAAACTAGCCTTTCATGGGGTCATTTTCGATACATGGTTTTACCTGCCTCGTTACCTGTCCTAAAAGTCCCTTTGGCTGCTCACGATACTTGTTAAGAAACTATTCATCATGGGCAAAATATGCCCCGTGCGCGTACTGTTCCATAAACCACCCCTAACGTGTCCAACAATCCATTTTTAACCCTGCTTACGATGTCCGAAAACTAACCCTTTTTATGGACTCAAGAAACTACCCTCCACGATGTCCAAAAACCTGCCCAAGTCCTTTTTAAAACAGTCCGAAAAACTACCCCTTTAAGGACTCCGAAAACTCCTTTTTTATATTGCTCAAAAACCCCTGTAATTGGTGCTTGCCTCGCGTGCGCGCGCGATACTTATAAAGAAACTAGCTAACTCCTTATGTTGCATAGCTTTGCATTAATGGCAGTCATGAGCTGTTGAGCGTCAAAAATGTCATGTTTTGTCATATTCTGGCATTGATTAATTCACGTTTGAATATAGGGTTTTGACAGGTTGGCGGTGGGCTAAAATCTCAGGTTTTAACCTTGAGGTTTTCTTGGGGTAGTGAGTGCTGCCAATAACAACATTTCACAACATGCACGGCGGTGCAAATTGATTTTGAATGTAAGGTTTTATCAGGTTTTGAATATTGGGTTTTGCTGGGTTCTAACGTGTCCGAAAACTACCCTTTTGCATGAGATAGGCTCAAAACTAGGCGCATCTAAAACCTAGGGGTAACCTCAGGTTTTTGAGCGTTATAAAAAGGCTTGGTTTGTCCAATGAATGCCACTTATTCAGTTTTAAACCTTAACATTTATTAACATGCTGGCATGTCGTCAAACTGGTTTGAATGTAAACAAATGACAACATGCGGCGCGGTGTCTGTTTGCTGAAAACCTTAGGGTTTCCTTAGGGTATCTTTACATTATAAAAAGACGCTCACGCCTCAATTAATCATTAAATTATTGCTATTGCCTCCAACTTTGCACTGTCAAAACTGACATAACCCCCAAACAGGCACAAAAAAGGACGCTATTTATTAATAACGCCCAGATGTTGCACTGCCAAAACTGACGAAACTATATAAACGCTTTGAGGTTTGGATTGATAAAGTAACGCTCTGTCGGTCTGCCACCTTGCCCCGTGCTTTCCACCTGCTTATAGTTGAGCCAGTCATATTCTATCAGCACATCAAGCGCGGTCTGTATGGCATCGTCATCATTTAACCCTTTCCAGTTCCTACGCTTAAGACTTCGAGCCGTAAAGCCATGACTAACCCAGTTGGTTTTGTCGGTTTTGTCACCTCCTTTTTTAACCATCTCTAATATTTTATTTGATAGTAAAGACGCTTTGAGGTGTGAATTATCAGTAATGCAGCTATACACTCTAAGCATGTGAGTTTCTAACATATCGCCCCATGCGATCGCCGCTTGTAGTGCCTCAAGGCTAACGCCTCCTAACCGTCTGCCTATCTCTACACAGTCCACCAGATGAAAGATGAGGGCTAACGCTGGGATAAGTCTGCCATACTTAAGCAAGTGCTGGGTTATTACGTCATGTTCTGCCTCATCAGCTTTGTTCTGTAGATTGTTATACCACTCCATAAACACAGGATAGGCATTACTATCAAAACGAAAATAAGGGCGCTTATAATATTCGTTCGGCTCATGTGCCCCGTAACTGATTAAACTATCGGTGTAAAGGTTGTCCATTGACTCAAACAAAGCATAAGCGGCGTTACGGCTGTCCTTATCGACTGCTATGTCGTTCTCCTTTGCCCGTGCTATTGGGTCTGGGTAAACCATCATTTGAAAGCGTTGCATGAGTCCATCATTGCCTAACCCGCGCATGGTCTTTTCTAAATACATTTCGAGCTTATCAGGCTGCAAGCCACCAATGACAGACAAACAATGATTTTCAATGAATAGCGAGCCGCGCCCTATTCTATCCACCATTGCGCTGCCTGTACCATTAAAGCCCTCTAAATAAAACGCGCGCTTTTCTTGTTCGCCCTCCTTATCAAGACTGGCTAAAAAGCCTGACAGCTCATCTCTAAACTGTAGTACGCCGTTATTGTTCTCGTTCTCAATTTCGCCTAGTTTCTCCATAGTAATATCGCCTACCATGTGACGGCGTGGAATAGGCACGTTATTATCTTGAGCCTTACTTTCTGCTATCGCCGCCGCCTTTTTGTGCAAGTCCTCACTGGTTATAGGCTTGTCCGTTTCATCGGTCTGGGTAGCGAGCTGCTTAGCCATTTTCTTGAGTGCGTCATCGTCTGCCTTTGCTTTGCTATCATTGATGAGCTTTTGCGTTTCATGTTCTTGTTTAGCGAGTTCATGAGCTGCCCTTGCTTGGCTCGCAAGGTTATCAATGGGTTTCATAGCGGCGGCTATTGATGGGCTTTTCTTACTTGAGGGCTGCCCAATAACTGCACCCCACAGATTTGGCACTATGTCCCAGTCATCAAGGCGTTTAGGCATGATAGCCACCTTTGTGCCTACAACACTACCCAATGCCACAAGCAAAGGCACTGCTACAAATTCTAGCGATACGTTGAGCCGTTCGGCGCTGTTCATTGCATAGTTGTAAAGCGGCTCTGGTAGCATGTTTTTGGTTATGCTGGTCACGGGCGGCAAGGTGTGATTGATTGGCTTTGGTTTTGCCCAGTCTGCTAGTTGTAAATCTATTATCTGGGTATCATAAAAAGATAAGATTTCAGCATAACTTTTGCCACATTCAAGATGAGTGATTACGCCCAATGGTGCAATAACTACTTTGACGTTGCACCCTGCAAACTGTTTCTTAATCTTGTCCTTGTGCTCAATGCTTGGGAATATCGTTACTTGGGTATCGTGTGCAAAGTGCTTTACCGTATCAAGGAATAGATGAGGCGTTGGACTCACTGCTACTATGATTTTCTCATGTGCAAAATGCTTAGCGAGCGTTACACCATCTTGATAATTATCAACTATGACAAGCTCATAATCGTTTTGAGGTGTGCCAAGAAATAACGCGCATGATTGGCTTGTGTCAGTGACAAACGGCAAGCCGCTATCATTTGGCGTAAAGCAAACAATACTTATTGCCTCTATAACTCTATTATGTAATATTACTCCTACTGTGCCTGTAGTTTGTTGTCTCACCCCTCCGTGTTCGCCTGTGGTCGGTGCGATATCATGTTGAATGTCTAACAAACTATTGGGTTCTAACAAGTGATAAATATCTGTTAGCAGCTTGTCACCTTGTAATGTTTGCTCCGTTGCTGGGCTGTGGTCGCCCAAAACAGTGGTTACGCCCGTGTTAGTCGCATGGGCTTTTTGCTGTGTAGTGGTCATCTTTTACCCCTTGCTTGCGTTTGTTTCGGCTGGCGTGTGGCTCGATACTTCTTGTAGTAGCTTTTGCGCTTGGCATACTTGCGGCTTTGTTTAGGTTGTGGGCAGTGCCTCATTGTTCGCCCTCCTTGTCGCTGTCGTCTTGAGCCTGTGCGCGCTTGGCTGCCTGCATGATTTGATAATAGCGGCTGCCTTGCTTGTCCTTTCTTTTCTGCTCCTTGCCCTGCTTTGATTTTGCAAAGGCAAGTTGAGCGTCCATAAAGGTTTTAGGTTTATCGCTGCTCATAAGTTACCCCTTGCGCTTTGGCGTGCTGGCATGATGGTATAAGTAACAATGAAAATAAAATTGTCATTAGCAGCATGTAAACGATAAAGGCGCGGTTAATATACTTGCGTTGCTGAGGCTGTCTGTTTGCCTTGTCACGGGCTTTTAGATTGGTTTTGTTATCTTTGCTCATCTCTTACCCCCTCAACGTTAAACGCTATTTCTGCTATGCGTGTGGATAGCTCTTTGAGTGAGTCCACTTGCCTACTACCTGTCGGTAACTCACGCCGTAAAGCTAGTAATTGATTTTCTATTTCTACTATCTCTATCAGGCTATTAATGGCGCTCACATTGGCGTGTAAGGTAATGATTAACTGGTCGATAAAGTCATCAGTTATCATCAAAAAACCTCTATCGTTTAACCTGTCTATGACTTCGTTTACTAGGTCGTCATTACTCATAGTCATTCACCTTGATTTCAGGTAGTAAGATAAGCCCACTCAACATCTCGCTAACGATACTTGCCAGCTCACTATTAGCAAAAAGGGCTGCTCTAACTGCGACTATTACGCCTTTGCTTGCGTCATCATCGGTATTGATAGCATTAAGTGCCATTGCTAGGCTCTCAGCATCGTTTGATAGGTCTTGTATGCGGTCATCAATGACAGACAAGTAATAACTATCAATTGGCACTATGCGCGGTTCTAATACGTCATTAGACTGGGGCATGTGCTGCTCCTTTGCTGTCGTTGCTGTGGTTGTGCTCAATCTCTAACAAGGCTGCCTCATCGAGCCAATACAGGCTAAAACGCTTGTCATTGTGCGTTACCATTTCGCTTTGAATGACTAGCCCCGATTTTCTAAGCTCATGTATGCGCTGGGCAAGTGAGGTAATGCGATAAAGCCTGTAAGCGTCCCAAGTGGTTATTGATGAGCCTGTCATTAAGTGCGCTCTTACTGTGTCGATTTGGGTCTTTGGTGCTTGCTCGTTATTAACGGGCGCGGTTGCTGTAGTGGTCATCGGTTATACCTCACTGTTTGCGTGTTGGCTGTCGATAAATGCCAGAATGTCGCTGTTCTTGAATAGCAAAATGCCATTGACGTTTGACGGCTTGATAAACTTTTCAGCTTGCCACCAACGGCGCAAAGTAAGCGGACTTACACCAATTAAGGCGGCGGCTTGCTTAATACGCATTTGCCCGTCTGGGTGGATTGCTGGGGCTTGTGGGTTGTTTGTCGCTTGGGTCATGCTGTAACTCCTATTGTCTGCCATTGATTGGCGTGGTCTGGAGTTTGCATATTAGCTTTTGATAGGAGGGTGCTATAAGAGCGTGTGACGGTCATGCGCCCCTGTTTTTGACAAGCAATAAAAAAGCCCTGCATTTGCTGCAAGGCTCTTATATTTTGCTCATGTTGTTACTGGTTCTGCTTATAGCTTTTGTTTAATATCAAGCCTGTTATAAACCCCTCGGCGCGTGCTAAGTGCTGGGCTGCTTGATATGAGCTGACTTGCTTGTCACTGTCTTTGCCGTACTTAAGCGGCGTTAAGTAATACTTGGCTATACTACTGGCGCTCATGCGTTCAACATATTTCAATAGTAAGATTTTGCCCTCTAAGGGTTTATGCTCACATAAAATAGTGATAAGCCCCTCAACTTTTAACGCCTCATCATCGGTTATAAACATGGTAGTACGCGCTTTTCTTTTCTCTACTACATGCCCACGCATTAACATAGCCATTGGACTGGTATAACCTAACCCTGTACCGTCTGCCAATACCCAATGCCCCCACGATGCTAAAAGGTTCTGCACCTCTAAATCTAAGCTGTAAGCCACGCTATCACCTCGTTAATTTGACGTTATGAGGTGTAGTAGTATGTGCAACTGTTAGCGCGTAGGTAAGGGCGTGTGACGGTCATGCGCCGTGCTTATTCACTGCTCATCGACTATCTTTTCGTTGTTTACTATTTTTATCCATTTGCTAATAAACTTTTCGCCTACAGGCATGCCCATCTCTTTTGATAGCTTTTGAATTTTGGTGTTCGTTGTTCCTTGATGGGCTGTAATATCATAATCAGCTTTATAAAATAAGACGTTCAATAGACGCGCTACGGCTGCCTGTGAGTTTGGCTGTAGCTCCTTGTTACTATCTAATTTCTTTCTCAATAAATCATTATCGGCGTGGGCTTGTTTTAACTGCTTTTCAAGTTCGGCTATTTTGGCTTGCGACTCATCGCCTTTAGTAGATGCTGTTACTTGCTGTCTTGATTGCTCATCAACTTGGACAGCGTCCTTTTTTACTAGGTGTAATTTAGAATTGATTGTCTTTGCTATTAATTGGCTTTTGGACTCTACTAACTCATCTGTGCTTATTAGTCTTAACTCATCGTTCCAGATTATAAAATGATGAAAAAACCGCGCTATTAGTTCAGGAACTTGGTTAATTGGTAAAAGCTCATTATTTATATTAAGTTGGCTTGAAACAAAATCGTTGAGCATTTCAATAACAACATCTTTTTCAGCTTGATAAAGCTTATAAATCGAACTATTAACATCTAATTCATTAGTGAATTCATGTGCACCAAACTTTTGAAGTAACTCAAGTTTGTTTAATTCATCATCAATAAAATATATATCACTCAAGCTGCACCCCAGTTCCCTAGGTAAGTCCCTAGTGATAGTAGAGCAAGGTGCAATATCTCTAATATCTTGGAATAGTTCCGTCATTACCTCTTTTGCATTATCAATAAGGCTTATTTCTCCACAGCCAGTATCAATATAATACGCTTGAACTTGCTCAATAAAATTATGGTGCTCAAGATAGTTTGTAGCATAAAACACTGTATTTTTAGATAAGCAGCAAATTACTTCTAGTACCTCGCTCAAGGCAATATATTTATCATAGTCGCCCTCTAAACTTGCAATAATAAAGCTCATGTTTACACCCTACACCCTTAAAAAAATAGGAGTGAGGCGCTGACAGCATAAGGGTGTAAATCGCTGTCGTTCGGTTCATGACTACCTAGCCTCACAAGTGGTATGACAGCCCTTGAGCCGTCAAAACTGGTTTAAAACTGTCTAATATGGGGGTTTTGTCAGTTATGGCAGTGCTGTTTTAGGCTTGTTGTTCTTTTTTATTCTTAAAATCAGCATGAATAACATTATCAAACTTGCCAGCCTTGATATTGTCTAGGTAGTTCGCCCAGTCGTTCATCATGTGAGTTCTATTATCCGAAAAATCAAAACGGCTATATGCTTTGCCGTACTTGTTAAGCATTGCATGACCTAACTGTATTTCGGTTATCAGCTCATCATAGCCCAGTCGTTCCATCAGCATAGTTTTTGCGCTTGCTCTAAAACCGTGGGGGCTGTGAATGTCTTTGTAGCCTTTGCCGTTATTCATAACTGGACTGTTCAGTAGCTTGTTAATTTCTTGGACATGATGATACTGGGCTTTTTTACGTCTAGAGTTATAGAATACATAATCATAATCGCCCGTTAATGGCTTTATTTTCTCTAATATGGCTATGGCTTGAGGTGCTAGTGGTATCACTACACTGTCCACCATATCACCCCGTCCCTGCCCTTTCTGTGGCTCTAATATCCATTGCTTGGCGTTTAGGTCAATGTCTGCCCATCTCATAGCGCAAACATCACCAATGCGAACAAACGTAAGTGCTAGTAGCTGTAATATACTTTTGTTATAAAGTTGGCTTGTATCGTCTAACTGGTCAATATCTTTTAGCAGTTCGGCAAACTCTTTAGGCTGTGTTAATGATGGGCGGTGCTTTACTTTATGCTTAATGAGCGTTCCGCCTAAGTCGCTGGCTGGATTGTACTCAATGACCATATGAGCTTTGGCAATTTGTAGAATGCTCTTTAATATGGTTTTTACCGTTAAGCCTTTGTACGGGTGTTTTTTCTGTATGTCCTTAATAAACTTAATAACAATGCTAGGGCTAATGTCCGTAACTTTCATATGTCCTAACTTTTGCTGAATAACCTTAATAATTATTTTATTGCTCTTGATAGTCGATTGCGATAAGCTCTTGCTGTTTTGTATTTCCAGCCATTCATTAATAAAGTAATTTAAAGTATTTTGACGGTCTGTTATGTCTTTTTGCTTTAAGCTGTCCCTATGCTCTATTGGGTCTATATCTTTAGCTAACAGTTGCATATTGTCGCTGTGGTATTGACGGGCTTCGGCAAGGCTTAACGCTGGATATTGTCCTAACGTCATATAGGGACGTTTGCCAGTGACAGGGTGTGTATAACGGTGTCTAAAGTCGGCTGTAACGTCTTGGCTATCTTTTTGTGGTCTAATACGTATCTCTAAGCCTTTGTAGCCAGCTATAGGGTAGCTAATCGTTTTAGCTGTCTTGATAGTGTCTTTGATTGCTTTCTTGATTTGCGTGTCGGTTGTTAAGTCTATTTTAGCCATCGTTTTATTACCTGTGTTTTGGTAGCCACTTTGGTAGCCATTTGGTAGCCGTTTTCACATTAGTTCTAACGTTATCACAAATGACATATTAGCACCAAAGCCATGCAGAATAAAGGCTTTATAGTTATCAGATTATATCAGGCATTATCAAAAAACACACTCACGCTACTGTCCCTTTTTTTGCCAAAAATATCGTCGCAGTAAGCAAAATAATCAAAGCAATAATCAAAGCAATAATCGAACCAATAATCGAAACTACTACTTACACAACAATCGACAGCATGAGCGGCACAATAACTGCTAACAAAATAATTAACCGCCCACGTGTCGTTATGATTAAAATAACGCAACGCCAAACGCATTGCGCTTAATAAGAATATTCCTGATACCTATAAAGCAATGCCTATAAAGCAACATCTGAAAATCAATACACTCTAAATTTATACCCTGCAAATTAACAAGCGGTCAATTCATAGGGACATATATCGCAACAGTGATAATTCCGACAAGCATTAGAAGAAAAGGTTTCAAATAAAATATATCGTTGCACAGACTGAATAATAACAATGATTGAAATAACCACCATAAGGGATGCGATGTGTCAGAGATAAAACACATTTTACAACAGATTACTGCCTTAAGTGATGTGCCAGATCCTGCGGTACTCAAGCGCTTAATCGATGAGCTACGAGTGAGTGATAAAGAGCCGGCTTTAGCCAATCAGAATATTCAAGAGTTGATTGAAGTCATACGTCAACATCCAGAATATGGCGACGGGCTATCAAGTTTTGTCTTAAAGCTTATTATTGAATATCGTCAAATTGCTTTATATACCGATACTGGCATCATGTCAGATCAGGGATTTTTTAATAGTCTGCGCCGCCTTGTCGGTCATCGTTTCTTACCACTGTTGCCACAAGAAGACTCCGTCGTAGAGCTGGTTGGTTATTTATTCGATAGACGCTCTGATGAGCGCTGGCTTGCCCATATCGACAAGGACAAATGGGATGAGCTGGTCGGGCTACTCAAAGTCAATGAGCAGCATTTAAACTTAGTCGCGACGGCAAAAAACAGCATCTTAAACGCGATTATCATTTTATCTTATCGTATCAGCGGCATTGGCTTGCATCCAGATTTGATGGAATTTTATCCGCAAATGCTGAATTATTCAGCGTCATTTGTGGCACAAAATCAAGAAGCGGTCTTGTATGTCAATCAGTACCGCGAAGCGCATGAGCTTGACACCCTAACTGATATCATTCCTGAAAAAGCCGTGGATCCAGCGCCGCTATTGGTCATGATTGAGCAATGCGAAGATATCGTTGCCACCATACGTAAGCGCATTTATAAAACCGGTATCTCTATCCGCCTAACCAATATGATGCTCCGTCTGGATCAAAGCTTGCAGCGCATGCGCATCTTAACTGAGCTGGTAGCAGACAATTATGATAAGCGCGATCAAGCCATCATTGAGCTGATTCAAGCACTGATTACCACCGCCAGCCGCCGCTATAGTATTGGCTATCTGATTGATAACAATACCAAGCTGCTGTCGCGTAAAGTCACCGAAAACGCCAGTCGCGTCGGTGAGCATTATATTAGTACCGATAAATCCGGTTATCAGAAGATGTTTAAAAAGGCCTCTATCGGTGGCTTTATCATTGCTTTTATGGCGACCACCAAGATATTGGCGTACCATCTGGCGCTTGCACCGATGGGACGCGCCTTTATCAATAGCATGATTTATGGTTTGGGTTTTGTTTTTATTCATATCGTCCATGGTACGGTCGCGACCAAGCAGCCCGCTATGACGGCAGCAGCAATCGCCTCTACCATATCGGATGGTTCTGGCAAAAAATCGCACCAGTTAAATAAGTTATCAGAATTGGTGGTCGATATTTTACGTACCCAGTTTGTCGCGATTATGGGTAACGTTATGGTAGCAATACCCGTTGCCCTGATTATCTCTTTTGCGTGGTTACATTATACCGGCGCACCGATGATCAATACCGATAAGGCTGCGCACTTATTGCATGATCTTGACCCGTTTCACTCTTTGGCGCTACCCCATGCGGCTATCGCTGGCGTGTATTTATTCTTATCCGGTCTTATCGCTGGCTACTATGATAATCTGGCGGTTTATAACCAAATCGGCGCCCGTATTCAGCGCCATCGGCTACTGCAATACTTATTACCGAAAGCTTGGTTACAGCGTTTAGGCGGCTTTATCGAAGCCAACCTCGGCGCTATTATGGGTAACTTCTTATTTGGGGTATTCTTAGGCAGTACGGCAACCATCGGCTTCTTATTTGGCTTACCGATTGATATTCGCCATATTGCCTTTGCCTCAGCGAATCTAGCACATGGACTATTTAATATATCCGCCAACCAATGGGATTGGCAGATTGTATTTATCTCCATCTTGGGCGTTGCCCTTATCGGTATGGTCAACTTAATGGTAAGCTTTTCGCTGGCCTTATTTGTGGCACTACGCTCTAAAGAAGTCAAATTTATGGAGTGGAGCCGTTTAACCAAGCAGCTCTTTAGTCACCTGCTCACCCATCCTTCTGACTTTATCTGGCCGCGCGATAAGCCTATGAAATACGCTCGAATTGACAGTCAAGGACATATGATTTTTGATGATACCAGCGCCCATAAAGGCGGGCAGCCCATCCATAACAATTATGTTGTGCGCCGTTTGTCTGATGTCAAAATTTTGCCTAAATCTAAGCAAAAAAGCATGCAAAATGAGCAGGCTGTCACCGATATAGATTACGATAATAATATATCAAATGGTGACCTTGACGCAGCGATTACAAGTCGTGAAGCTCACAGCACCACCAATCATATCAGCACTAAAAAAACCATTGACCTCGATGATGGACTGCTAGATGCAGAGCTTAATAGCGTTCCTTATAGCAATGATATTCAATACGATAAAGCGCACAATGCCTTGAATGAAGAGCATCAGGCAAGCACTCAGCATACCAACGATGATAGCAATCCTGAAAGTAAAGCTGCGGGCGATGCCAAAACGCCACTGCCTAAACCAAAAAAACCACCAAACCTACCCAGTTAATGGGACGGTTTTGGTGGTTTTATACTTGGTTAACTGAGTATGGCAATTTTCATTTACCATAACGCCCGTTATGGGAATATGCTGAGTGCGCTATACAAGCTTTAAAATATCGGCTGATTGTCTTGCTTAATAAGACTTATAAATATATAACATAGCCACTATGCCCTATTCAATCTTGATACCAATCTTTCATATAATTAATAGCCACCGTATTTATAGCCTGCCAGTCAGCTAAATGTTTTTTTGAAAACTGAACTCTTACATAGTTATTATACTCAGGATTCATATACTCCATTTGGCATATTCTATCTTGGTCTTCATTAACTGTAGGCATACAGCGAATCATAACAGGTGATTTTAGATCGATATTTCCTATGTAGTATATATCATAGGTATCGCCTGACCCGATGTATGCTTCTAATCCATAAGCATCTTTATCAAAATCTCTATTTTCCTCTTGCTTGATAGTATCTATCCTAGTAGATATATCAGCACCTTCGATTTTTGAATTTTTAGCTGCCCAATAGAACCCTATAATATTATTATCATAGTCAAAGACATTTGGGTCTTTATCATTATTATTAAGGCCTCGACCACTTGGCCAAAAGAAATAACTATGACCCATATCCGTCTCGAAACTTGCGTAACTCCCTGTGTCAGGCCTAACAATATGGTTTAATGGAATAGTGTAGTTGTCGCCATCTATATCTACTTTAATTTGAGCATTAGGGTCATGTACATTTGGCTTAGCACAACTTACTAATATCAATAAACTTCCCAATAATAAAAATATGGTCTTCATTATATTGTCCTTAAGGGAAGTAGAAATTTCATGCGTTAACATTATAGTTTTTTCAAATATGGTTCGGTGCGCTATACAGGCATCGAACTGCTGACCGTATAACCAAAGATGAATGGAGAAAAACTAATGCCTAGTATAGAAAAAAAACTGACCCAAGCAGAGATTTTTTGCCAAAATTATGAGCCAGAACTTGCTATAAGTATCTTAAATGAAGTAATTTCTGATATTAATTCAACAGATATTGAAATAGCGGAGGCTTTAAATTTAAAAGCAATAACGGTAGATCTTGCTCCATATCTTTCAGAAGATCAACAAAACTACTCTGCATTAATTTATTTCCAAAAGGCTTTAAGATACGATCCTCACAATATCTATATCCTATTCAACATACTTAGTTCATTTTCTTGTATAGATATGATGCAAGACTATACTCAAAAAAACAAAAGTGCTTTTATAAACGCTTATGACGTCTTAAAAAATGACTTATATGATACTTTAAACGAAGAATTGAAGAATGATTTGCGTAAATTTTCTTCAAAATATAATAAATTTCGAGAGGAATAATTCTAGGATATACCCCAGTGGAACCACCTAATATCTCCTATTAATCCAGTTAATAGACCACTCAAAACAGACTGCTTATCTAGCCTGGTATATCAAGGTATTCATAGCCTTAGTTATAAACTCGGGCACTGCTCGCTTGAGGTTATTACATGACCGTCACTGAGACGATAAGCCAATAGATGATTGCCCCAAACACAGCCACCATCAAGCGCACGCGCATACGGCAAATCAACCTCAGCTTTAAGCGCTGCCCAATGACCAAACAAAATCTTGCGCGTGCGCGGTACTTGCCATTCAAACCAAGGTAAAAATCCTTTTGGCATCGGCTCTTCTAACCCTGCTGCAAAACTAAATTCAAGCGTGCCATCTTGTTTGCATAGACGCATACGCGTGAAATAATTGGTAATTGCGCGCATTTTGGTAAAACCATTAATGCCCGCATGCCACTCATCGGCTGTTTTGCTATATAGATTTGGCAATAAACGATCCAGCTGTTTTAAACTGCCTTGTAGCTGCGCCTCTAACTGCTGCGCATAGTTTGCTGCCGCTTCAATCGTCCAATGCGGTGGAATGCCAGCATGTACCAATACCGTCTGTTCATCAGGAAAAGCCAATATTGGCTGATGACGTAGCCATTCAAGCAATTCATCACAATCATCGGCAGCAAAAATAGCTGCCGTCTTGTCTTTTTTCTTAATCGACGTCGTACCGCGCCAAACCGCAATTAAATTGATATCGTGATTGCCCAATACCGTTGCCGCAGCCCCTTGTTCACATAGCGCTTTCACATGACGTAAGGTACTTAACGAGTCTTCACCGCGCGCCACCAAGTCACCTGCAAACCATAGCTTGTCTTGCGCAGGGTCAAAATCCAAGGTTTCCAGTAATTGCAGGTATGCCGCATAGCAACCTTGCAAGTCACCGATAACATACTGATGGCGAAAACTCATAAACCCTCTATACTTTTATGTGATGTTTATCATGCGAAAACTTTTGATGATAAAGCAGCAGTAGATTCATTTAAACCTCTATTTTGCGTGCCTGATTGCTCAGATTGACAAAATCTTTCACACTTAAGACTTCAGGGCGCGCTTGCGGGTCGATGGCGCAAGCCGCAAAGTCTTCTTCGCTTAGCGTTGGGAGTAATGTAGATTTCTTAAAAATAGCGCGTAGCGTCTTACGGCGATGGTTAAAGGTTTCGCGCACCACAATCGCAAAGTACGCTTCGTCTTCTGCCACGATTGGTTTGTTGATATGTGGCGTCAGGCGAAAAACGGCACTGGTGACTTTGGGCGGCGGATTAAATGCGCCGCGCGGTACGGTCAGTAGATAGTCGGTATCACAATGATATTGCATGATGACCGATAGACGACCATAGGTTTTGCTGCCGACATCGGCAGTGATACGCTCGACCACTTCTTTTTGCAGCATAAAATGCATGTCTTGAATCACATCGGCATAACTGAGCAAATGAAAGAGTATCGGCGTAGAAATATTATAAGGTAGATTGCCGACTACGCGGAGCTTACCGCGCTCAGGGCTATACAGTTCACGATAATCGACATGCATGGCATTGTCTTTGATAATCGTAAAGTTCGGATGGCTATTGGCACCGATACGAATACGTAAACTATCTGCCAAATCGCGATCCAGCTCTACCACGGTCATCGCATCGACTTCTGCCAATAGCGGCTCAGTCAGTGCGCCCATGCCCGGTCCAATTTCGATTAAATTATCATCACGCTCTAGGCGAATGCTGTCAACGATTTGGCGGATGACACTGCCATCGTGTAAGAAGTTTTGACCAAAACGCTTACGCGGTTGGTGTTTGGCAGCGCGTAGGCTGTTAGAAATAGATTGAGCATCAAACGTAGTTTTGGACATAAAAAGGTCTTAATCGATAAAAGATAAATGGGCTATAGCGCTATGGCAGCAATATGCTGATTATATATCAATGAATTATAACACAGCTCATAAATGCACTGTCTTTTTGAGATATTTTATTAGCAAACTACCCATACCTTAGTACAACCGACACAGTGCCTTATTTTTGTTCTAAAATCATTTATTATAACAACGATTATGAGAATGAACATGGTACCCTAGTGAGGACTTGAATCTTTGGCTGTGGGCTAATAGTATTAACGGTTTCAAATTTCTAAAATGGTTGCAGTGTATTTGGTGGTGTACAAAACATTAGATTATCAAGCTTAAGATTAGCTATCACCAATAATCCTGCTCTGCTTTATTAAGCCATTCGTCAAAGTTTTCAAAAATCATATGAAAGGGTAAGTCACTAAGGTCAATTACAAATATTTTTGGATCACCTAAGCGATCATCTCCATCAAAGTATGCTAGCCAGTCCCCGTTTTGAGCAAAAGGCACCAAGTTAAGCCTTTCAATTTTATGGTTTCTCAATCTATATGATAACTTACCACCATCTGTTTCAGAATCTACAAACCACCATTGAAAGTATTCATCGGACTGTACCGTTTTAGTGCAGTTTGCTAATTGTAGATAACGAGCAGGATAGATGAATCCATCAGGCAGTATATTTATTGGATAGGGCTTAAAGCTTTTTTGTTTGATCATTACTTTATTACCTCTGGATCATGTTGATCGATGCGCTATACAGGCATC
>NZ_DEIR01000007.1:0-9965 GCF_002352555.1 Psychrobacter sp. UBA2769
CTGGCATGCTCTTAACCTTTGGTGTTTCGTTGCGATTAAATGAGCGTCAAACTCAGGTTTGAATTGCTGATAAAAGTCGTCAATATGGCAGTATAGTTCGGTTAGGTTGTCCATGTAAGAAGTCCTTGTTGTGAAGTTTGTCTTGGTAAACTCACTTTAACAACTTCGGACTTCTTTTTTTATCTTTTTTTGGGCCCTTATCCCGAACTGGGGTTATTATAGTTAAATGCAGACATATTTTTATACAGGTTGTTAAATACCGTGCTTAAAATAAGTTTTGTGCCCAGCGGGTAAAACGTTGCCAGATACGGCTCATAAAGCCTGATTGTTCGATATCGCTAGTGGCTACGATAGGCACTGAAGCAACTGCCTTGCCATCAATAACCGCCATCATTTTGCCAATTTCTTGACCTTTTTTGATAGGCGCTTCTAAGCTCTCAGGAATATCGACCACAGTAGTGATTTTATTCTTTTGCGTTTTATCGGTTAGAATTTGCAAACTGTCGCTAGTGGCAAGCTCTACTTCTGTCGCTTCGCCAAACCATACCGGTACTTTGCTAACAAACTGTCCAGCGGGTGCTTTAGTTACGGTAGTAAAATGACCAAAACCCCAGTTAAGTAGCTCACGTGACTGATCGGCACGGGCTTGCTGGCTTTCTGTACCCATAATGACAGAGATTAGGCGCATGCCATCACGATTACTAGAGGCGGCTAAGCAGTAGCCTGCCGCATCGGTATGACCTGTTTTGAGACCATCAACCGTAGGGTCAGTGGCTAGTAGGGCATTACGGTTACCTTGGGTAATACCGTTATAAGTGAACTCTTTTTCCGAATAAAGACTGTAATAGTCGCCACTGTTTTTGATAATTGCACGTGACAATATGGCCAAATCTAACGCTGATGCTTGGTGCCCTTCGTCTGGCATACCTGTCGAGTTGACGAAATGGGTGTTTTTCATCCCAAGCTTTTCTGCCTGCTCATTCATCAAGATTGCAAATGAAGCTTCGCTACCAGCAATATGCTCAGCCATCGCTTTTGAAGCATCGTTGCCTGATTGAATAATGATACCGCGTAACATATCGATGACGCTGGCGGTTTTATTGACCGGCACATACATACAAGACTGACTGCTACTACCACGGCACCAAGCATTCGGGCTCATCAAAACTTGTTCGTCTTCTTTGAGGTCACCTGATGCTAAGCGCTGCTCGATGATGTAACTGGTCATCATCTTGGTCAAGGACGCTGGTGGTAATGCTTGATTGGCATTTTTTTGTGCCAATATTTCACCAGTGTTGTAGTCCATTAATACATAAGCCGTATTTTCCATCTCGGGTGGCTGTATGGCTGCACTCGCCATCATTGCACTCATAGAAACACTGACACCCACTACCAGCTGTACTAACTGTTTTTTTACACGCTTTACTGTCATAGATTGTTACACCGCATCATAAAACCAAATGTATCTATCGCTTATATTTCGTGCGGATTCTCACGGTTAATCTATTGTGGCCCGCTTTAAAGCTGACTCTAAAGCTAAGATTTAAAACAGATTTTTGATGAGAGACTTAACGACTAAGCGATGGACATAAAATTAACGCCTTATCTTAGCAAAATGCCGACCGATGGGGAATCGATAAATACAATAAAATAGGACGCGACCAAAAACAGCGCATCGTTGCGATAAACCACAGCGTTTAGAAGGGCAAAAATATGGACATATAAAGCCCTTAGCTATAGATTATATTTCGATGCACGAATGCTTTTCTAACTGCCACAAAAAAGCCTGCTGCACCACCTGCGATACGCAGACCCGATGACAGCAAGCTTGATACTTTCTATAAGGTTAATTAATAAACTTATAGCGTTTTTAGTTGATTAACATTGATATAGTAAAAATAAGCAACTTGACGGTGATATGAGCAGTAGTTTTATTATGGTTATTTATCGCTACTTATCGTGCATATAAAGTAGATGCTAGCTTATGTTTATATCAATGCTTTTTATATCAGCAGTGCTTGGGCTACTACTTTATTTATACTTCTCTAAAAAAACAAGCTTCACTGTTTTTTATAATAGCTTATGAAGAATGTTTCTTAGGAAGATAGTTTTTAATAGCAGCTTTTATGAAAGGTAGCTTTATTAAAAGCACCTTTTATATTGAAAGTACTTTCTATGAAAATTGTTAAGAATACTCAGCATTCGCCAAATCTTCACATAAGGCTTTGTTATCTTGTCTAGAGAAACCCATCGTCCAACTGCGAATACCTTGCAATATCTGACGGTAATCTTGCTGGGTAGATAGATACTGAATAGCCGCTTTTGGGTCTTCTAATGACGGCATCAACTCATGCAACTGTACGTTATAAGATTTATAAAAACGCTGTTTTTGTTTGCCCGTCAGCATCGGTGGACATATCTCTGATAGCACTTGCATCACCGCAATTTCATGCTTAGTGATGTTAATACCAGATAAATCCAGAGGAATGGTCGTCGCTGAATTAGACGCGGCATTGGTAGCTTGAGACAGCATAGCAATAGACGTTATCAGTCCTGCTAGACCTACTTTTGAGGCGGTCTTCGCTATCACAGAAGCTATAGATAATATCGATTGATTATTCATTCAGTATTACACTCGCTTATCTTTGTTTGATGGTGCTATGTTAATCGGTAAAAAAATAAAAGTCACATAAAATATTGATTTATGTGTAGATATATTGTGAGCTAAGCCACGTTTACAGCAACATATCAGTAGTATGTAGTACTAAGTTACCTCAACATAAAAATATTCATTGATAATGTTGTACCTTGTTGCCTACTGTAACTCTATCGCCATGTTTTTATACTAAAAAATGGTCATTGTTGCTACTGAAAAATCGCCTATAAAAACTCGCCTATAAAACCGAATATCAGGAAAATTCTAGCCCAAGACTGGGTTCGTCTGGTGGCACTATTAGGGTATAATCGGCCGAAATATTTTGGGTATAGCCACTGACATAGTCTCGATAAGAGGGATTATAGCAATTTTACGATAACAAAGTAGCTAAGTGGACAGACGGTCATTAATAACTGTATTGGGCAGAATTGAGCAAAAATGAAAATTTTAATGAGTAATGATGATGGGGTGCATGCTCCGGGGTTGTTGGCACTGTATCACGCGTTGTCCACCATTGCAGAGGTGGTGGTGGTTGCGCCAAGTAATGAGCAAAGCGGCTGCGCAAGCTCCTTAAGTATCTCAACGCCGCTATATACTCATGAATTGGAGTCTGGTTTTATTGCGGTGAATGGTTCGCCAGCAGATTGTGTATATTTGGCGTTACATGAAATTTACCGTCATACCGATTTTGACTGTGTGATTACGGGTATCAATTCAGGGGCCAATCTTGGTCAGGATGTTTTATTTTCTGGTACATTTGGCGCCGCATTGACCGCGCAGCTTTTTGGCCTGCCAGCGATTGCCACCTCTTTAGTGGGCGGCGGGGTCAAAGGTACGGGGCAGGAGCAGGTAAGTCATTATCAAATGGCGGCTAATGAGATTGTCAAATTATTGACCGAAACTCCGATATTAGATGCTTGCAAAAATTTGCCCTATCATGTATTAAACGTTAATATTCCTGATGTTGATAGTGCCGATGCGATTAAAGGTCGAAAAATCACAGCTTTAAGTCACAGTGAGATTGCACGTCCTGTGCATCATGTGGTCGATCCACGTGGCCGCGATGCTTACTGGTTATCGCTACGCAAACGTCAAAGTACATTATCCAGTGAGCTATCAAGTGAACTATCAACAGAAAATGTAGACGCTCAAACATCGTCCATAGAAATGACGGATGACCAAGCGGTGGCAGCAGGGTATATTAGTCTATCGCCTGTGCGCCTGCATCATACGCCATCTGCTACCCTTGATACGCTCTCGGCGTTGGTGCTGTAAGTTGATAGGTTTATCCGTAGTGATATTTATTAGTGCTTAAAAATCGCTAAAAAACCATTGGTTATCCAATAATTAATCATGGTATCTGAGACATTAAACGTTATAACCGTTAGCAAAATGCTTGTGAGTAACACAAGGAATTTGTGAGCAACATAAAGAATAGGAAATCTTGTATGAAGAAGCTTATTGCTGGATCGCGCTTGGCAACAGTGGCATTGATGGGTACGCTGACAGCAGCCACATTAACGATGGTCGGCTGTGCCACCAAGCCCACTTATCAGGCAGCCAACCAAGCAGGACCTAAGATTATTACCAACGGACAAGGTGTTCCCAATTATCATCGCGTCCAGCGCGGTGATACGGTCAGCCAAATTGCGGCGCGCTATCGCTTAAACTATCGCCAAATCGGTGCGCTAAATGGCTTAGATAGTAAATATACGATTTATAGTGGTCAATGGCTCAAATTATGGCAAGGTGAGCCAGTACGCGCCACCAATAACAATCGCTATAACGCCTCTACACCAACGCAATCACAGCCGACCTATACGCCGCCTGTGACCAACACGCCCAATTATTCACAAAATCCTGTCTATGAAGTGACGGCCAACGCCACTTCAGGTTATGAATATCCGAGTCGCAACCAAGTGACGCGCAACTTTGATGCCGCCGCCGGTAACATGGGTATGTGGTTTGCTGGCACCATGGGCGATCCGGTACTTGCGAGCCAATCGGGAACGGTGCTTTATTCGGGTAATGGTCTGCCAGAGTATGGCAATCTGATTATGATTCGTCATAGCGATAACTATATCACCGCCTACGCGCATAACAGTGCGCTGCTGGTCAAAGAAGGTGACGCGGTACAGCGTGGTCAGCGTATTGCAAATATGGGTAGCAGCGGTCAGACCAATCAAGTAGGCTTGGAGTTCCAAGTACGCTTAAATGGCAATCCTATCGACCCGCGTGCGGTACTGGGACGTTAAAAAGGGACGTTAATAAAGGCGTTAAAAAGGACGTTAACTCTGTGGCAGCTTTTATAATAACTTGGCTATTTTAGTTAGTTTTATTAAAGCTGCGCCCATTAAGCTACTTTACTTATTCATACTTGAGATCTCTTATGTTATTAAAAAAACAATATCTGGCTTTGTTTCCCGCCTTAGTTATGGTTGGCTGTACCAGCCAGCAGGCGATGCAAAAGCCGAGCAAACCCGTACGCCAAGGTAATGTGCAAATTACCCAGACCCAAACCATTCAGGTGAAGCCAACGCCAGTACCTGTCGTTAAACCCACACCCGTTGCCAAACCAAGCTATAACAGTTTTTCTGATTGGAAATCTGATTTTTCTATGCGTGCGCTGGCATCGGGTCATGACGCATCAACGGTGCGTCGTTTGCTTGATACGGCTTATTTAAACCAACAAGTCATCTCGCTTGACTCAGGACAGCCAGAATTTTCTAAGATGCCTTGGGAGTATGTCGATTCTGCCGTATCAGATGGCCGTGTCAGCACAGGTAAGCGTAAGTTTGCCGAGCAACGGGCGTTTTTATCACAGTTAGAGTCGCAGTATGGCGTCAATGCAGAAATCATCGCTGCGATTTGGGGCATGGAGTCATCATACGGTGTGGTAACGGGTAATAGCAGTATTCCAAGCTCGCTTGCCAGCCTTGCTTATGATGGCCGTCGTCAAGAGTTTGCTGAAACCCAGTTATTATCACTAGCAACGCTATTGCAACGCGGCGATGTTTCATGGTCACAGCTCGATGGCTCTTGGGCAGGCGGCATGGGGCAAACGCAGTTTATCCCTGATACCTGGTTAAAACACGGCGTTGATGGCGATGGCAATGGACATCGTAACCCATGGTCGACAGGCGATGCTTTGGCGTCTACCGCTAATTACCTAAGTAATTCAGGTTGGGTGCGTGGTCTTGCGCCATTTTATGAAGCGACTGTTCCATCATCATTTGATTATTCATTGGTGGGTACCAAGCAGCCTGCTGCCAGATGGGCGTCAATGGGCGTCGATACCATAGCCGATGTCTACTTGGATGCCAATACTCAAATGGAGCTGTGGCTGCCCGCTGGTAAAGATGGTCCAGTATTGCTACTCAGCCCAAACTTTGATGTCATCAAAGTTTATAACAATTCATCGAACTATGCGTTAGGTGTGAGCTTATTGGGTAAAGCGCTTGCCGGTCAGAGTGGATTACAAAAATCATGGCCGCGCTATGAGCGTCCGTTATCAACGGCGCAAGTACGCAATTTGCAGCAGCGTTTGACCAGCTCAGGTTATGATACCAAAGGCACAGATGGTATCGTCGGCACCAATACGCGACTGGCATTCCAACGCTGGCAAGCAGATAATGGTCAAACCCCAGATGGTTTTATCACCCAGCGCAGCGCGTCTTCATTAGCAGGATGGTGAGACAGAGTAAAGTCACTGTTTTTGGACAATCGTTGTTTTCAGCGATGGTTTAAAAATAATAACTCTAATAAATAGGAAAACTCCGTTAATGACGGAGTTTTTTATTGGTGGATCTTTATAAAAATTGCAGCAGCATTTTAAATAGTCATCTTAAACTCGTACATATCAAACTCAGCATTATTATTGTCTGAATTTGCATCTGAATCTTCATCTCCCGTCACAGCACCAATCACCGCGCTGACTTTTGGCTGGCGTGTATCGCTATCTAACAATCGCCAATCACCAAGTACGTAGCGTTTTTTATTAGCGGTTGCTTGATGAATATCTGGACGATGGGTATGACCATGTAGTAAAGCATCATTATCATTCACGGCCTTTAGCACCGCATCTTCATTGACATCCATAATATACGCCGCTTTATTGGCATTATTCTGCTGGCTTTTTTGGCGCATTTTATCGGCGATAGCCAAGCGTTTTTCTAGTGATTTATTGAGCAAATACCACTGGGTTAACCGATTGCGCATGATTTTGCGAAAAAACTGATATTTCTTATCATCAACGCATAATGCATCGCCGTGTTCTAAGCGATAATTCTGCTGTCCAACGGTTAAGGTATACGGCTCATAAATAAGCTCAGCACCGAATAGATTGCAAAATGGCTGACCCAACAAAAAATCACGGTTGCCATGCATGATTAAAATTTCACAGCCAGCTACCCGTAGTTTTTTTAATTTAACGATAAGCGGGGTGAGCCAATGGGTTTGGCGCTCATCTTCTGATAATAATAAATAAGCATCATCACCAATCCACACCTCAAACCAATCGCCTAAGATAAATAAGCGTTTAAGCGCAGGCAAGGCAAGGCAATCATCAAGCAGCGCCAAAAAAGCCTGCACTAAGGCAGGCTCTTCAGGCGATAAATGCAAATCGCTAATCAATACTTGCCGCACCTCATGAGGGCGGGTGGTAATTAGATGGTCAAAACTTTGCATTTATCCTTATCCTCATAACTTTAAACAGTAACGACTCATAAGCTTGCACTGATTCATCGCTACTGAGTAATAACTATTGAAGAATGATTACTGAGAAACCGTTATTTAGTAATAATAGTCGCTGAATTGATAACCACTGGCTCTTTTGGCACATCAGCATGCATGCCGAAACGACCAGTAGGTACGCCGCGCATTTTTTCGATGACGTCCATACCGCTTGTTACTTTACCAAATACCGTGTAGCCCCAACCTTGCATGTTTTTGCCAGAATGGTTTAGGAAATCGTTGTCTTTTACGTTAACGAAAAACTGGCTAGTCGCTGAATGTGGGTCTTGCGTACGTGCCATCGCAATTGTACCTTTGTCATTCTTTAGACCGTTATCCGCTTCGTTTTCAACGGGCGCGTTGGTCGCTTTTTCATTCATCTCAGCGTCCATTCCGCCGCCTTGAATCATAAAGCCATCAATAATGCGATGGAAAATCGTACCGTCATAATGACCAGATTTTACATAGTTTAAAAAGTTTTCTACGGTTTTAGGTGCTTTTTCTTCATTGAGTTCGATAACGATCGCACCCATATTGGTGTCAAGTTCTACTACTGGTGGCATGTCTACCATGTGATATTCCTCTTTGATTGCAGCGCCTAACATGACGCTGTTAAGTGGTGGATGAAAAGTTGGTGATTAAAAAGTTATGGCTAGTCTAACGGCTTTTTTATCCCGTGTCATGTATCAGGCTGTTAATGCCTTTGCAAAAGCTGATAGAATAACGCAACTTTAACTTTTTACTATCATTTTTAATAACTTGTTTTTAATGATTTGGTTTGAATTTTCCATGCTGCGTGATGGCACGTAGCATGAACTGACAATTTGCTTTAGGAGCAATGCCCGATGAGTGAGCACTCAAGCAACAATGCACAAAAAGACGAACAAAAAAACGATTTTATTCGTAATATCATTCGTGACGATGTCAATGCGCAAAAATACCCACAAATCGTGACACGCTTTCCACCTGAGCCAAATGGTTATTTGCATTTAGGGCACGTGAAATCCATCTGTCTAAACTTTGGTGTGGCTAAAGAGTTTGGCGGTGTTTGTAACTTACGTTTTGATGACACCAATCCAACCGCAGAAAAGCAAGATTACATCGATAACATTAAGAACGATGTGAAATGGTTAGGATTTGAGTGGGCAGGAGAGGCGCACCATGCGTCAGGCTACTTCGACCAGTTGTATGCATGGGCCGTGCAGTTGATTGAGCAGGGCGATGCCTATATAGATTTGCAGTCACCTGAGCAGATTAAAGAAAACCGTGGCTCCTTTAATGAAGCTGGCACGCCATCACCACATCGTGATGCCAGTGTTGAAGAAAACCTAACGCTCTTTAATGATATGAAAGAAGGTAAGTTTGCGGAAGGTAAAGCCGTGCTGCGTGCCAAGATTGATATGGCCAGCCCAAACATGAATATGCGCGACCCTGTCATCTACCGCGTTATGCATCAAGAGCATCATCAAACGGGTGATAAATGGTGCATTTATCCGATGTATGATTTTGCTCATCCGCTCTCGGATGCACTCGAAGGCATTACTCATTCGTTATGTACGCTGGAGTTTGAAGACCATCGTCCCTTTTATGATTGGGCCGTTGAAAAAATCGGCTTTGACGTGCCACCGCATCAGTACGAGTTTAGCCGCCTAAATGTCGACCATACCATGACCAGTAAGCGCAAATTAAAGCAGTTGGTCGATGAAAATATCGTTAGCGGTTGGGATGATCCGCGTATGCCGACGATTGCTGGCATGCGCCGCCGTGGTTATACGCCAGAGGGTTTACGTGACTTCTGTGAGCGTGTTGGCGTGACCAAAGTAGACAGCGTTGTTGATTTTCGCTTACTAGAATTTAGTATTCGTCAATCATTAGAGACGACTACGGCTCGTGGTATGGCCGTGCTCAAGCCGTTAAAAGTGACGATTACTAACTTTAGCGATGCGGTCAGTAGTTGGGAAGCGCAAAAGGCTGATAGCGTTAATGCGCGTTGGGACGATGATGCACAGACTTTATGGCTCACGCAGCCAAATCATCCTAACGTCGATATGGGCGAGCGTGAAATCCCGTTTACCGAAACCCTTTATATTGACCAAGGCGATTACGAAATTGAGCCGCCAGCAGGGTATAAGCGCTTATCACCAGAGAAGAATGAGATTCGCTTGCGTAATACTTATGTATTGGCAGTGACTGAGCATATTACTGATGACGCTGGCAATGTCGTTGAACTAAAAGCAACGATTGATCCTGCAACGCTAGGTAATAATCCTGAAGGTCGTAAGGTTAAAGGCGTCATTCATTGGGTATCAGCCAGCCAAGGCGTCCCAGCGACCGTACGCATGTATGAGCAGCTATTTAGCGTCGAAGACCCAAGTAGCGTCGCTGATGTGCATCAAGCATTGAATCCTAACTCGTTGACTGAGCTCAATGCTGTGGTTGAGCCGTCATTAGCTAATAGTGATGGTGGCACGCGTTTCCAGTTTGAGCGTGAAGGTTACTTTATCGCTGATACAGAAGACCATAGCAGCGATAAGCCGGTATTTAACCAAATTGTTAGTTTGCGCGACAGCTATAAACC
>NZ_DEIR01000007.1:10005-112323 GCF_002352555.1 Psychrobacter sp. UBA2769
GCTAGAGATGGGCTTTTTTGTATAAGCATGGATTTTAATCGTTGATGTTGAGGGTAAAGGAATGGCAAAGTTTTTAAATAGCAGTGGTACAACTTATCACTTAGAAGAATTGATTAAAAATGCTTCTGACCGCTTGATTATTATTAGCCCGTATTTAAAGCTAAATGAGCGTATTAAAGAGCTATTAGAAGACCGTAATCGTCTTAAAATTGATATACGTATTGTTTATGGCAAAAATGATTTACACCCTGAAGAAATAAATTGGCTTAAAAACCTAACATTTATTCGTACCAGCTTTTGTAAGAATCTACATGCTAAATGCTACCTCAATGAAAATGAATGCATTATTACTAGCTTGAACCTGTATGAGTTTAGCCAAGTGAATAATAATGAGATGGGTGTGCTGATTTACCGTAACGAAGACGCGAAGCTCTATGCTGATACTTACGAGGAAGCCCAACGTATTATTCGTATCAGTGATGAAGTGCGCATGTCGCTTGAAAAAGTAACTGAATCTGATAGTAGTGTTGATAATAAAGCCACTGCCAGTAATACAACCGTTAGCCATAATACTAATACAACGGTTAAACCTGCGGCAGAAACGGCAACACCTAATTACTCGAAGCTGACAACTGCAAAACTTGCTAAAGAGTTGGGCTTTAAGACCCAAGAGTTAAATGATAAATTGCTAGCAGCTGGCTATGTACAAGAGCAAGAAGGAGAGTTTACATTAACAGATGCTGGACGTGCCGCTGGCGGTATAAGTAAAAAAGGAAAGTTTGGTGAGTTTTGCTTGTGGGATTCAGGAATGGTGATTTAATTACTCTGCTAACAATACATTCATTCAGTTAGTGATAAATGGAATAAGCGCATTACAATCCGTCACAAGACATTCATAACCAGTTTGTTAATATAAAGTGAGTTTTTACTGATGTGCTTAGCGCTATTTTGATACTTGAGCATATCGATGATAATAATAGAGCGCATGGATACTTTATAGCATTAGATACTTTGTGGTATTAATGGGTATTAACGCTCATCACAAACATAAATAAGGAATTAAGTATGGCAAATTTACGTCTGGGTGATACTGCACCAAATTTTGACGCGACAACCACTGATGGTGATATCAATTTCCACGAATGGGCAGGGGACAGTTGGGTTGTTTTCTTCTCACATCCTGCAGATTATACGCCAGTATGTACCACTGAGCTTGGTCGTACCGCAGCACTAGGCGGTGAGTTCCAGAAGCGCAATGTTAAACCAATTGCGCTATCGGTTGATGGTTTAGAAGATCATAAAGGTTGGGTAAGTGACATTGAAGAAACCCAAGGTACTGCTGTCAATTTCCCTATCATTGCAGACCCTGAGCGCAAGGTTGCAGATCTTTATGACATGATTCATCCAAATGCTGACAATACAGCGACGGTCAGAAGTGTGTTTATTATTGATCCTAAGAAAAAAGTACGCTTAACACTGACTTATCCAGCCAGCTGTGGCCGTAACTTTGATGAGATTATTCGTGTGATTGATGCGATGCAATTGTCTGATGAATATAACGTAGCAACGCCTGTTGATTGGAAAGATGGCGACGACGTTATCATTCCTCCAAGCGTGAAAAACGAAGATATCGCTGCTAATTATCCTAAAGGTCATACCGAAATTAAGCCTTATTTACGTACCACACCTGCGCCTAACAAATAAGTTAAGCATATCTGATAGTTGTAATAGATGAAAAGTGAAAAGCCCTATAACGGAATGTTATGGGGCTTTTTGTTATTCAAACTCTCATCAGAACAGCGAGCTCAATAAGGTTTTGCTATGATGAGCAGAGTAGGCTATAACTGTTATATAGCGTGTTGATATTCTGAGCCATACGCTATATGCAATAACCATAATAAAGCCTATCAGCGCTAAGTCGCTTTGAGTCCAACTTACAAGGAGTTTGCCATGAAAAAACTATACGTTACCCGTACTGCGCCCAATCCACGTAAAGCCCTTATTTTATTAGCGTCAAAAGGTATCGACGTTGACGATATGGATGATGTCGATGTGGTCGATATAGATTTTGCTACTAATGAGCAGATGTCTGATGAGTTTACCAAGATAAATCCGATGCAGACAGTGCCAGTATTAAAATTGGATGATGGCACCATACTAAATGATTCGCAGGCCGTGTGCGAGTATCTCGACCGTGTTTATGGCGAGCGTTCGGTGATGGGTAATGATGTGGTACAGCGGGCGCAAGTATGTTCTATGCGCCGTATTGCTGAGTTTGAGGTGCTGTATAATTTTATGCTGGCGTTTCAGCACAGTCATCCCTCCAAAGCGCAGCGGGTTGAACAAGTACCAGAATTTGTCGCACCATCTATCGCGCGCGCTGTTAAAGCATTGCCCTATTTTGAAACTATGTTAGATGGTCACGATTACTTAGTTGGCGACCAGTTAAGTTTTGCTGATATTGTGCTGTATTTAGGTTTGGACTTTGGCAAAATACTCAAGGTTAACCCGAATGAGCAGGGCGAAAATCTGGCGCGGTTTTATCAAATGATGAACGAGCGTTTTAGTATTAAAAATATGGCAAAGGCCAAGCCTGCTCATGAAAGTGAGTAAAAACGGTATGGTGTTATAAATTTAACAGCAAATTTAGCAATAAATAACGCCGATAGCCTTGGTTCGCTAATATCATTGTTAGCGACCCGAGGCTTTTTTAATCCACAGCTTAAATGAGAAATCAAACGATAATAGTTACTATTGATATATAGAATTACACACTTCGTTACAAAACCTACCATCATCGGCGCTATAGTGGTCAAATTATGAACACTTTACAAAAATAGATATAATCACTCCTTGTATAGGCAACAGTGAATTATGAAAAAGTTTAATCATAAGGTATGACGCTCATGACATCATCTTTTACCACGCTATCTTCTATCCGCTCATTCTCTAGGTTTGCCTTAGTGCCAAGTATTTTAGCAGCAAGTTTGGCCTTGGGTGCTTGTCAAAAAGACCCTGCGCCTACTGGCGGTGACGCACCAGACAACACTGAAGCGGGCACAGTAACTGATGCCACATTAAACCCCGATACGGCATCTGACACAGCTAATGATACGAAACTGACTGCAGAGCAAGAGATGATTAAAGATTTAGCGCGTTATCGCTGGACATTATTGGATATCGATGACAAAAGTGGTGGACCTGTCATAACGACGCTTGTGGATATCAAGGAGCAAGTCACGCTGCTGTTTAATCAAAATCAAGGTCAAAACACGCTGAACTATAGTGTGGGCTGCAACACAATAAGTGCCGTGTATCAGTTGCAAGGTCAGACGCTAACGACCGAAGAGAGCATGAGCACTAAAATGCTCTGCGAAGATCTCAATAAAGCAGAAAATCGTTTAAATACCTTGATGCAAGGTAGCAGTCAGCTGAGTTTGACTGAAGGTGAAAACCCAGTGCTTACACAAGTGACCAGTAATGCGATTACGTTGACTTGGGAAGGTAAGCTTACTTCACAAGCCAAATATAACAGTAAGGGTGAAACCGTATTTTGGGCGGTAAATGCTAAGAAAGTAGCGTGTGCTGATGATAGCTCAGAGATGTGTTTACAAGTGAAGCCCATCACTTATGATGACCAAGGTATTAAAGTGAGTGAAGGAGAATGGGCAGCATTTACTGGTGAAATTGATGGCTATCAGCATGACGGCATGCATGACGAAGTATTGCGTCTCCAGCGTTATGAGTTAGATGGTAACGAAAGCGCAGAAAGCGAAGAATATGCTTATGTGTTGGATGCGGTGATTGAGAGTGCGGTAGCAGAGTAACTTAGTTAGTTGCTTATACTATATAGTCAGTTCAATATAAAAGAGATACGTTCAAAATAACGTTCTGCTGAGATAAATTTTCCTCGCTTGCTGTGCGCTTCGCACTCCAGAGGCTTCGAAAAATTTATCTCAGCAGCACTGCATTCTTTTTAAATCGAATCCGCCATAGTAAAAACATAGCATAAATAGTCAGATAGTTTAAATAAATAACACGCGCCGTTTGGACGCGTGTTTTTTTATGGTGATTTGCTTTATGACTATATGTTTTTATTCTAACGCAAATTGCCTAAATCTTCTTCGGTTAAACGCCAGCGCCCTTTTTTCTTAGAAGCACCGCGTCCACGCATGGCACTATTTAAAATTAATTTGTTCATTGAATGGCTTGAGTGCGCATGACAAATGGCGCAGGCAAGACCATCAGCGGCGTCTTGTTGCGGAACCACGTCTAAAGACAGTATGCGGCAGACCATTTCTTGGACTTGCTCTTTTGCTGCTGCCCCATAACCACAAACCGCTTGTTTAATTTGGCGAGCGGTATATTCGGATACTTCTAAATCAAGAGCGACCATGGCAGCAATCGCTGCACCGCGTGCTTGCCCAAGCTTCAGCGCTGAGTCTGGGTTTTCTGCCATAAATACCTGCTCGATAGCGGTGTAAATAGGCTCATCGGCATATTTTAGATGATGCTGGGTGATACGGGTCAAGCCATTAAAAATACGCTTGAGGCGTTCAGGCATCTCTTTGGTATCCGTACGAATAGTGCCGGCATCAATATATGTCAGCTTGTCGCCCGTTTGTTGAACAATGCCATAACCGGTCATGCGCGAACCCGGATCAATCCCGATAATAATTGCCATAGTATTCCGTCTTGCTTACATTTTGTTTTATGGCTTAAAAATCAGCCTTAAGTTTGATAGTATAGCAATCAATCCCCATATACATCATATGTTAGCCATTTTAATTTTCATGGCGCTCAATTTTTTAGATTTTATCTTATAGGACGACACTTTATGGGTCAGATAGTTGGTATTGCCATCGTTTGGTTTATTATCGAGATGCTACTGTGGTATTTGCTTGCTCAATTTATGAGCGGTTGGTGGGTGTTTATGTGGTTTATCATCGCCGCCGTCATCGGTATCTCACTGATGCGTAAAGGGATGGCAGCACTCAATCCAATGGCACAGCAGATGAAAGCGGGCGGTATGATGAATCCTGCGATGCGTCCGCAAGAATCAACCATGATTAAAAGTGTCGCCATGGCAGCTGCCGGTATTTTGCTGCTGATTCCGGGCGTGCTGAGTGATTTATTGGCGTTATTGGTGATATTGCCGCCTGTGCAGAAAAAGCTTAAAGACTTTGCTAATAACTACGTCATGAACAATCAGCAAAAAATGATGGAGATGATGGCGAAACAGATGGGCGGCGGACAAAATCCGTTCGGTGGTGCTGGCGGCATGGGTGGTCAAAACCCATTTGGCGGTGCAGGTGGTATGAATAACCAAAACCCGTTTGGTCAGCAACAGCAAAACCCATTCGGCGATGTGTTTAAACAGCATACCACCGTTGATGGTACCGCAAAAACCATTCCGAAAGATGTGAAAAAAATTACCAAATCTGCCAATGATGAATAGCTCATTTATTGATAATTAGGTAGATAATAAGACATAAAAAAAGCCCCTTTCGTCAATGACAAAAGGGGCTTTTTGAGCGTTAAAACTATTTTTTATAAAAGTAATATTTATAAATAAAATAGCTAATAACTGAATGAAACAACCGAAGTGCCGCCGCAAGATGGTAACCCATGAACCGTGAAGTTCAGGGCGGATGCGTCACTGCCTCTGCAGGTTTCCTGAGACACCGCAAGCGGTGCAGGCATACACAATGAAGCAATAGGTACCACATCCTGGTAAAGCATTATCGGCTCAGGGAATAAACATCTACTAGCCAACACTTCAGAATATAATTATCTTAACCAATGATTTGAGTGATTGCAAGTACGATTTACAGATTACTACGTAGGTTAAGGTCTTAGCATTATTGTTGTCGAGTTTTAAGCACTTTTTCTAGCCAATAAAAACGCTCAAAACCTTTAATTACGGGCTTAAAGGGGCGTTTTTTCAGCTATTTGGAGATGTGTGGTAATATAGAGGGCTTTAAACATCCTAATATAGCATTATAGGCGTTCATTCACTTGAGGAGCGGTAATCCATGACCCATAACCAGCAACAATCAGAATTTATCGACGATAGTCAGGCCCAGCTCAATAATAAGCAGGATAGCGAGCAAAATAAAAAAGTGCCGCATGTCTTAATGATATTAGATGGTTTTGGGCATCGTGAAGACGACAAGGATAATGCGATTGCTGCCGCCGATATGCCAAACTTGGATAAGATTTATCAGCAATATCCGCATGGATTGATATCGGCTTCAGGAGAAGATGTCGGTCTGCCAGACGGACAGTTTGGTAACTCAGAAGTTGGCCATATGAATTTGGGCGCGGGCCGCGTGCTGTATCAAGACTCAACCCGTATCTCAAGTGAAGTGGCCAATCGTGAGTTTTATAAAAACGAAGCCTTGGTCAATGCAGTGAAAGCAGCAAACGAGCTTGGCGGAAACGTACATATTATGGGATTGTTGTCAGATGGTGGCGTCCACTCGCATCAAGACCATATCGAAGCAATGTGCCATTCAGCGTTGGTACATGGTGCCAAAAATGTCTTTGTCCATTGCTTCTTAGACGGCCGTGATACGCCGCCAAAATCTGCTGATAAGTATATCAATCGCTTACGGGAGCATATTGGGAAACTCAACGCCCATTACGAAGGCGGGCGCGTCCAGATTGCCAGTATCATCGGGCGCTACTATGCGATGGATCGTGACAATCGCTGGGATCGCGTGCAAAAAGCCTATGAGCTTATCACCGAAGGTAAAGCCGATCGCTTAGCGACGCGTGCAGATGGCGCGGTACAAGCGGCGTACAAAGCACGTGAAACTGATGAGTTTATCAATCCAACGATTGTCATTGGTCGCGATGAAGTGCCATATACCGTCGATGATAATGATGCGCTTATCTTTATGAACTTCCGCGCTGACCGTGCCCGTGAGCTTGCGCAAGCATTCGTGCTACCAGATCATGAGTTTTCAGGTTTTGCCCGTCATAAACAGCCAAGGCTTGCCGCTTTTGTGATGTTGACCAAATATTCTGACGTTTTAGCAGCCAATCCAAAAACCAGCATTGCTTATTATCCAACCTCATTGACCAATACGCTTGGCGAGTATTTGCAGAATAAAGGTAAAACCCAGTTGCGTATCGCTGAAACCGAAAAGTATGCGCATGTGACGTTTTTCTTTAGTGGTGGCCGTGAGGAAGAGTATAAAGGCGAGACGCGGATTTTAGTGCCCTCTCCTGATGTTGCCACTTATGATTTAAAGCCAGAAATGAGTGCCCCTGAGGTGACGGATGAGCTGGTGGCTGCCATTGAGTCTGGTAAATATGATGTGTTGGTGGTCAACTATGCCAATGGTGATATGGTTGGGCATACAGGTATCTTTGACGCGGCAGTTAAAGCGGTAGAGGCGTTAGATGTCTGTATTGGTCGCGTAGAGACCGCGGTACGAGCAGCTGGCGGTAATATGCTTATCACGGCTGACCATGGTAACTGTGAGCAGATGCAAGATTATGAAAGCGGGCAGGTACATACGCAGCATACCACCGAACACGTGCCATTGATTTATATTGGCGAGCAGTCAGTAACAGTACGTAGTGGCGGTAAGCTGAGTGATATTGCGCCAACTATTTTGGCGTTGATGGATATTGAGCAGCCAGATGAGATGACCGGTGAAAATTTATTGGTTCCAGCATCATAATACGGTCACGTAGTATTAATGTTTAAGGCTAGTGCTTAATGGCTAATGCTTAATAGTAAGGCTTTAACAGTTTATTAATACGGCTAAGCATTTTAAAAGAGGGAAGGATATTTATTATCCTTCTCTTTTTTTATGTGCTTTTTTAGATTTTTTCTGCTGCTTTGTCTTTAATGCATTTTGGCCGATACATTTTGCCTAAATTATTTGCAATACTATCCTAGTTTAAGGTAGCCGCTTGGTGTTATTTTAACGGACATTGTTGATTAATAACTCTATAATTTATTCATCACCCTATAATCATAAATAACCATATAATAATCTGATAGATCTAACAAAGTTATAAAAATAATAACCAAACCAAAATAACCAAAGCAAATTTTTTAAGGGGTTTCTTTTATGCGTCCTATTAGCTGTTTATCCTTATTGATGTTTAAAAGATTGGAAAACCCAATGCTGACACTATTTATGAGCGCTCGGTTTATGAATTCTCAATCTTTCGGCTTTAAATCTATTAGCTCGCAGGTATTAAAGCCAGCTATTCTTACAAGCTTACTGGGTTTAAGCGTTGTGATAATGCCTGCCCAAGCGGCTATAAACAATAACGGTAAAATCAATAATAATAAAAACCCTACTTCAAGTTTGCAATTAATCAGTCTTAATGCCGATGATGTGCCATTGGACAACGGTGCAGACGATTTTTCAGATATTGCAGATATGCTCGAATCAGCCGATCAAGTTGATGACTCAATAGATGCTGTCGCTGATGAGAGTGCATTGGATAATGGCTCAGATGCGATTAATACTGATATTCCCGATGAGGTGGCGCAGGTGTCATTAAATGCCATTTCGCCTGAAACCCTAAAAACCTTTGTTGCTGTCGTTGATTTGGTACGCCGTGAATATGTTGATGCGGTGAAGGATGAAGAGTTATTTAACAATGCTATGAGTGGCATGTTGACCAAGCTTGATAGCCATGCTGAGTTTTTGGATGCAGAGGCGTATGAGAATTTGCGCGCTTTTACCGAAGGAGATGTCGGTGATATCGGTATCAAAGTGCAATATCAGCCAAAAGAAGGTTATTGGGTGATTACGGAGGTGATTGATGGGTCACCTGCTGATAAAAAGGGCATTGCTGTTGGCGATTATTTGCATCAAGTCGATGAGTTTAAGCTTGGCGAAGAGGAAGAAAGTAATGATATCGAGCAACTCTTGACAGGGATTGCTGGTACGCAAGTGGATGTGGTGACGTCAAAAGCAGGTCGCCGTAAACACACCACGACTTTGCAGCGTAATAACAATCATCCGCAGATTATTGAAACTCGATTTGTTGATGGTATGGCGATTATTAGATTGCCCGCCTTTCAAAACAACAGCCGTGAGAAATTACTACAAAGTTTGATTGATTTAGATGCGCCCGTCACCGGAGTATTATTAGATATGCGCGACAATCCAGGCGGTGTACTGGCGTCAGCTGTAAGCGTTGCTAGCTTGTTTATGACCGATACCGATGTGGTACAAGTAAAAGGTCGTCAAAGTGACTCGCGCACGCTATCGACGCAAGGTGCCGCGTTATTAGAAGCGTTGCCCGTCGTGGTTTTGCAAAACCGTTATTCAGCATCTGCCGCCGAGGTATTAGCCAGCAGTTTGCAAGCGCAGAAGCGCGCCACTATTTTGGGCGAGGTCAGTTATGGTAAAGGCTCAGTACAGTCCGTTATCCCGCT
This sequence comes from Psychrobacter sp. UBA2769, assembly GCF_002352555.1. Lineage (NCBI taxonomy): Bacteria > Pseudomonadati > Pseudomonadota > Gammaproteobacteria > Moraxellales > Moraxellaceae > Psychrobacter > Psychrobacter sp. UBA2769. Next base: position 19,421 of record NZ_DEIR01000007.1, read on the forward strand.
GAATGATGAGCAGGCGGTCAAGCTGACGGTTGCCAACTATATGACCGCATTGGGTAAAAAGATAGATGGGGTTGGGGTAGAGCCTGATGTGACGTTGTTGGGTAATGAGAGCACATGGGAGCAACAGGGGCTTGATTTACTCAGACAGCAAGCACTGCCTTCGGGTATTCGCTTTGTACGTAAGGCACAGGCAGACAGCGGTGCTAAGCAAGATAAGTCTATTAAAGACGAAGCGATTAAAAAGAAAGTCACTCAAAACAATACGGTCATCGACCATGTGATTGATAAACCGACTGCTAAAGACAAACGTTAATTTAAGTAGAGTTTAAATCAAGGCATCGCTTTAACAGTCGCTATTATTTATGATTCAGATTGATCTTCGGCAATCTCTAGCTTGGTCATGCGATAGCGTAAAGAGCGGAAGGTCGTACCCAATAATTCAGCCGCTTGGGTCTTATTCCAGTTGGTTTGCTTAAGCGCGGTAATAATCAGCCGTCTTTCTTGTTCTTGCAGATAATGCTCTAAGCCTTGGGCAGGTAAGTGACCAGCGGTAACATCTTCTTTATGCACTGACTTACTTAGACTGTCTTGCTTATCAGCTTGACTGTTTATTGACGCATCTAAACTACTAGCCACCGATTTATCAGCAGTTTTTTCGGAATTTTCTGCTAAGCGCGGGCTCGCTGGGCTTGTATTCATGGAAGGATAATGCTGAGTAGTGGTTCGATAAGGATGTATATTAGCTTTTGCTTGTTGCGTGCTGTCTGTTTCTACCTTACTTTTTATGGCATTATCTTGTATTGAGTCAGCTACCGAGCTTTCACTTTTATTTGAAACAGAGGCGTTCGAGATTGTTGCTTTATTGGTACTGATATTTTGACAGGCAGAGGTTATCACTTCTTGGTGGCTATCAATATTAGGTAGACCTAGATGACTGGCATCGATAGTCGACGTTTCTGCCAAGGTTACCGCGCGCTCAAGGACGTTACGCAACTCACGAACGTTACCAGCAAAGTCATGATCTTGCAGGCGCGCACAAGCGTTATCCGTCAGTGTTGGCGGCGATTCTAATTGCCATTCATCGGCGATTAGTGCCAAAAAGTGCTTAGCCAATACAGGGATATCATCACGCCGCGCGTTGAGCGTTGGCAGTTTAAGCTCAATCACATTAATACGATAATACAAATCTTGGCGAAAATTACCCGCCTGTACCAGCTGATTTAAATCCTTATGGGTCGCCGATAAAATACGAATATCGACCGGTACTTCTTTGGTATCACCGATTGCGCGCACGGTTTTCTCTTGAATAGCGCGCAGTAATTTAACTTGCATCGCTAGTGGCAAGTCGGCGACCTCATCCAAAAATAGCGTGCCGCCATTGGCTTGTTGAAACAGTCCTTGCTTATCGGCAACAGCGCCGGTAAAGCTGCCTTTTTTATGACCAAAAAATTCTGACTCCATCAGCTCTGACGGTATTGCCCCGCAGTTGACCGGCACAAAGCTACCATCGCGGCGCGGGCTTAAGTCATGAATCAAGCGCGCCACCACTTCTTTACCTGTACCTGAAGCCCCTGATAAAAAAACCGGTGCTTGTGAGCGCGCCAATTTTAAAATGGTATTTTTTAGCGGATGCATGACAGCAGAATCGCCAATCAAACGGCTATCGAGCATTTGCTGCTCAGGTGAACGCTCAGGCGTTGACTTGGACACATTATCTTGATGGATAACCTTAAGGGCGCTTTCAACCAATTGACGCAGGCGGGGCAGCTCAAGCGGTTTATTCACGAAATCAAAAGCGCCTAGCTTTAACGCTTCAATCGCCAAATCCATACTGCCGTGTGCCGTAATCACTGCAATGGGCGTCGTTGAGCTGCCGCTAATATGCTTAACCAATTCTAATCCTGAACCGTCAGGTAATTTTAAATCGGTTAGACAAAAATCATAGTCATTTTCTTGCCAATAGGATTTGGCTTGCGACAAAGTATAGGCCACATCACTTTTGATGCCCATCTTGGTCAACGTGATTTGCATCAAGCGGCATAAATCTACTTCGTCATCAACGACTAGCGCGGTTGTGGTCATACATCATCTCATTGTTTTCAAGTACTTCATTGTCTTCAAGTACTACAAGGGTGTTAAAAAGGTATTAAAAAATCATCGTATCAAAGTTTATAGTGCATAAGTATCAAGGTTTATAGCGCATAAATAGTAGCGTTTATGAGACATTTATAGGTTTTCAATTATTAGGCAAACGCTTCCTATATGCTTTCATCTGTACTTTCATCGACGTCATGCTGGATGGCAGGGGCAATCAAACGGAAGCAGGTTTTTTTATGTTCCGGAATATAAAGCAGGCGCGCATGATTGGCCTCACAAAATGCTTGCGATAAGTATAATCCCAAACCTGTGCCAGCTTTATCGGTGGTAAAAAACGGATTAAACAAATGGGTTAAATCCACATCACTAACGCCTGTACCATCATCCAACACATCAATTATAACATCGTTATCAGCACAATAAATCTCGATTTCCACAATAGCATGAGGGTTAGCATAGCTGCTATGACGTAAACCATTGTTAATTAAATTGATAAGAATTTGTTCTAACTGGTGCGTGTCAAACGAGATTGTCGGCTGCGTATGGCTGCGTAAAAAAACATCGTGACCTTGAAAGTAATTGTCTAAAAATGTTGGCATCCAATCCGCAAGGGCAATCATTTGCTGGTTGGCAATCTGCTGACGAGACAGCTTTAAGACATCTTCAATAATGCGATTGACGCGCTTGGTCTGCGTAAATATCATTTTATAAAGCTCATGGTTGCCAGCCATCTTGTCATTGGTACTTGTGTCGTTATCTGCTGTCTGACTTTCTTCGATATCTTCTATTAATAATTGGCTGGCTTGGGAGATTGCTGCTAAGGGATTTCTTATTTCATGGGCAATACTAGCGGTAAGCTGTCCTAAAGAGGCCAATTTTAATTGCTGCGCGCTGGCTTGTTCACGGCGTAAATCTTCTAATATGATTAGCTTGCTGTCATCTTTTAAAGGGATAATCTCGACACGCAGCTTACCGACGACTGAAGCATTGGCCACGGCTGGTAACTCATAAATAAAAGTGCGAGATTGACCAGCCTCTACCGATAAGCAGGCTTCGAGTAGTTGCAGATGTTGTGCGCGCAGCTGCTGCTGAAAATCAGATACAGGTTGATTTTCATTATAGTGTGAGGTTTTTTTCGCCGTCTCGCTTGGCGTATTTTTTAGCATCTGACTGGTATCGACCGCTTCTGTCGCCGCTAGTGGGGAAGGGTTTGGAATACTGAGCAGTTGATGGGCGGCAAGGTTTGCCAACACAACATGCTTAGAGTCGATGACGATAACGCCATTGACCATTTGCGTGATGACTTCTTGATTAATGACGTTTAAGCGTTCGACTTCTTTTGCGTGGCTTGCCGCTACTTTTTCAAGCTGGACCAAACGCTGTGAGATTGACCAACTTAAGCCTCCAACAGCTAAAAAGCTGGCAGACATCAGTAGCGCGTCACCCAAATTTGCCAAACTCATACTGTTGGCAATGGCATAAAAAAACTGCTGATAGATAACAAAAATAATCGCAAGCAAAGTAATAATAAGCGCTTGCGAGCTATGTAAAAGCATAAAGCTGGCGGCGACTACCACCATATATAGCATGGTCAACTGCAAATCGGGCGCGCCAGCGGTATAAAGTAATAAGCTTAAAATGATGACATCTACTACTAAACCAAAAGCCAGCTGTCGCCGTAGATGCTTGGTCACCACATAAAATAAACCAAGTAAAATCAGGCTCAGCAGGACATAAAAGCTGAGCGCGGTTTGCTGCAAAAAGCTTGGTAATGATGAGCCATCGCTAGAGCGAGCCGTGATATAGACCATCAGCATAGAAAACAGGCTGAGAATAAATCGATAGCTGCTATAGATCAAACCTAATCTGCGTAGCTGTGGCAACGGCAAGGTATCGTCGCGCTGCAAATAATCCGTGATAGCGGTTATAACGCTAGGAGCAGATTTCTTATGCTGCTCATGTTGCCCATGTTGCTTAGACTTTGACGATGGCACAGGCTTTGAAGGTTTCATAGGCTTTAAAGTTTTCACTGGCTCTAAAGCCTTTATAAGTTGAGAATAATAGAAGGAGAGGTACTTACTATGCTTAATAACTTATGCTTAGTAATTTACGGTTGAATAAGACCATGACGAATGGCCAGATGGGTCAATTTCACATCGCTATCGACGCCGACTTTTTCATAAATGCGATAGCGATAAGTGTTGATGGTTTTTACACTGACAAACAACTGATCAGCGATTTGCTGCGGACTTTGGCAGTTGACTACCATCATAGCGACTTGTTTTTCACGGTCACTTAATAAGTCAAAAGGCGAGCTGGCGTTATCAGATAAAAGCACGTCAGCCAATTGCTCGGCGACGTCTTGGCTAAAATAGCGCCCACCTTGATAGATTTTTTTGACCGCGCGTATCATCTCATCAAGCGGCGTACCTTTGGTGATATAACCATTAACGCCCGCTTTGATGAGCATCGAAGGATAAGGCTGCGCTGACATACTGCTGACGGCCAATATCTTGATACCCATATCTAACTGAACCAAGCGTTTGGTTGCTTCAAGCCCGCCAATATTGGGCATATTGACATCCAGCAATATTACATCAGGGCGTAGCTGTTTTGCCATTTTAATCGCCATATCGCCGCTATCTGCCTCGCCGACGACTTCGATATCGGCACTATCTGCCAACATACGGCTAATGCCCATCCGCACCAAATCATGATCATCTACTACTAATACTCGAATCATAGTTATACTCTTTTCTATCTGTCAGAATAAAGGGCGCACTGCTAATGTTAAGCTGTTTAGCGTGTCTTATTTTGGAGTGTTTTATTGAATTGCTTTATTGTATTGATTTATTGAAATACTCTAAAAATTCGCTACTATAAGTATATCAATTAACAAAGACACTGATATTATGCGTCATAGTTTAATATTAACTTTGCAATTAAGAGGTTATAAGCCTAAATGTAAGTCTATATTGCGCCAGTGTTAATAAATATTGCTGTAATATAAAGTAAATGTAGTAAAGTTTGAATGTGGCTAAAAAATGACATCTAATTGATTTAGTAGATTAAACTTAAATGCAAACCATGATACACTAAAAATACAAAAACTCTATGTGAGTATCTACAAACACATCCATAAACGCTACGTACGTGGTTGCTGTTAGTGAGTATGTAACTGACTCTCTAACTAATGGCAACGCGGCAGCAGGAGGCATAATGAAGCAACTACCATTAACCAAACAGCAATTAATCGCTGCTCTGATTTCATTGAGTTTGGGCAGTGTTGCACAAGCCGCACTTACAATTAATGGTGGTTCTAGCTCAGAGTCTAGCGCTCGTGTGAGCTGGGGCGGTGCCGATAGCCTGTCTGAAGCTCGCAGCATCATGTATAAAGCCAATAATAGTAATAATGGCTCGGCGATTAAAAAAGTAGATAACGGTCACGGTACCACCAATATTACCAATACCCGCACGTTTGGTAATAGTAATAACAGCTTTAACAATACGACTAACGCCAACAGCTATAACACCACCTATCGTGGCAGTTTTGGCAGCAGTAGTATGATTCCAATCAGCACCGATTCGCGCAGTGTTGCGGTCATCGATGCTGAAACGGGCGAATCTATCTACGAAAAAGACGCTGATATTGCTCGTCCAATGGCCAGTATCACCAAAGTCATGACCGCGATGGTGGTATTGGATGCTGGTCTCGACATGCGTGAAGAGCTTACCCTTGACCCAGAAGATTTCGTCGGTCCTAAACGCGCCAGCTCGAACCTTAAATCGGGCGACCGCCTAAACCGTGCTGAGATGTTACTGATGGCATTAATGAAATCAGAAAATCCTGCGGCAAAAAGTCTAGCGCGTAATTATCCAGGCGGTTATAGTGCCTTTATCCGTGCGATGAATCGCAAAGCGCAAGACTTGGGTATGACTACTGCTTTCTTCGGTGATCCAACGGGTCTTGATAAGCGTAACGTTGCTTCGTCAAATGATTTGGTAAAAATGGTGCGTGCTGCTGGTAATTACGATGTCATTCGTCGTTTTTCGACCACTAAAAGCTACGACTTTTATGTCTCTAACTTTTCAAGCGGCAACCGTACTTATAAAGCCAACAACACCAGCAGCTTAGTGCGTGATGGTAGCTATCCGATTGGTATCTCAAAAACAGGCTTTATCAATGAAGCTGGTCGTTGTGTGGTGATGGAAACTCGCGTTAATAATCGCCCTGCAATTATTGTGATTTTAGGCGCAAACAGCTCAGCGACACGTTGGGGCGATGCTAAAAATATTCTAAACAGCTTGGCGACTCGCCGTACGGTGTAAGCTTGCTGTTTTAGTATTTATAAAAAAAAGGCTGTTATGCGATATAACAGCCTTTTTATTGTGTTGAATTTAGGGCGTCTTTTAGGAAAAATCATATGACTCAAGCATCGACTGTTACGCGAGCTCCCAAACTATACTTACTGACTAATGACGATGAGTTTGCAGTTTTGTATGCCAAGCTAGAAGCAGCATTCGCGACAGGGTTGATAGCGTTATTGCAAATACGCCGTAAAAAGACTTTACAGCTGCCTGATGGCGCCGCAAAACTCTATGATGAAGCGCTGCAAATAGTCCGTTTGGCAAAAACCTATGATGTTCCAGTGATCATCAATGATGATATAAAACTTGCCGAAAAACTTGGTGTTGGGGTGCATTTAGGTCAACAAGATGGCGATATTAACGATGCCAAACGTCAACTTGCGCCCAAACAGATTATTGGTCGTACTTGTCATGGTGATGTGGAACTGGTCAAAGAAGCCAAAAAAGAGGGCGCAAGCTATGCGGCGATGGGGGCGGTTTTTGCCTCAAACACCAAGCCTAATGCCAATATTATCTCACGCCAAGAGCTTATTGATGGCTGTCAGCAAGGGATTGATATATGTGTGATTGGAGGCTTAAGCGCAGAAAATATCGTTGAGCTGGCAGGTTTGCCGATTGCTTATGTGGCGGTTGTTGGGGATATTATGGACTTACCCGTGCAACAAATCGCTGCGCGTTGTCAGCAATGGCAGCAGGCGCTCGATACTTGGCGTACGCCTGCTGGATAAAAAGTTAGTTTGATAGTAGCGATTTAGGGTTATTTAGCGTGTTCCATACAAAGAGTCGCGTAAGGTAATGCTTTTAAGCGTTGTTCTTCAATTTTCTCGCCGCAGACTTCACATTCACCATAAGTGCCGTTTTCAATACGGCTTAGTGCATTTTCAACATAGACTAAACTTTGACGTGCTTCGCCCATTAAGTTTGTGCGCATATCGTTTTGACGATAAGAGATGGCTTGATCTTCCCAATGTTCATTGAGGTCGTCTTGTGGGTTTTGGATATGATCCTCGATTTTATTGATACGAGTCTCATATTCTTCCTTGAGTTTTAATAGTTCTTGTTTGGCCGTTTTAAGGTCGATACTCATTGGGTTCTCCTAATGGGTTATTTTTATTGTTGGGGTCATTAATTATTACTAGCAGTTTATTATCACTAACTGCTTTATCATAAACAGCCTAACGATTGAGTACCACCACGAAATGTTACTGATTTTTATTGAAATTTCGCCCATTTTTTATCGTCTAAGCTTACTGGGTGAAATTTATGCAGGTTCTTTATGAGCATCTGCTAGAAAACTGCTAGAATACACCGCCGCAAATTCTTGTTGGGTTGTCTTTATAACACCACAAGTAACAACAGCCAAAGAGCAACCCATTAGATAATTTGAATAATATTATTTAGACATTAATAAAAAGCCACACGGCAGATTAACCATAGATGATGCATAGGAGCAGGTAATGAATTTTTTGCGTATGAGTGAGCTGAGCTTAACCGATAAAGTGGTATTGATTCGTGAAGACTTAAATGTGCCTATTAAAGACGGTAAAGTCAGCAGTGACGCTCGCCTGCAAGCCAGTTTGCCTACCATTAAAATGGCGCTAGAAAAAGGCGCGGCGGTGATTGTCTGCTCACACCTTGGTCGTCCGACTGAAGGCAACCCTGAAGCCATATATTCGCTAGCACCGGTCGCTGAGTATCTAAGCGATAAATTAGCCGCACAACTATCAAAGCCAGTAAGCTTAAACACTGACTATTTGACTGCAGGCGTGACAATCAACGCCGGCGAAGTCGTACTGCTAGAAAACGTGCGCTTTAATAAAGGCGAGAAGAAAAACGATGCCGATTTGGCGCAGAAATACGCTGAGTTGTGCGACGTATTTGTCATGGATGCCTTTGGTACTGCCCACCGTGCGCAAGCATCAACGGAAGGCGTTACCCAAGCCATGCACCAAGCAGGCAAAGTAGCTTGCGCCGGACCTTTATTGGCAGCAGAGCTTGATGCGTTGAGCTTAGCACTTGAAACGCCTGCACAGCCGATGCTAGCAATCGTTGGTGGCTCGAAAGTATCGACTAAGCTTGAAGTACTGCACAGCTTGGCTGAAGTATGCTCACAGATTATCGTTGGTGGCGGTATTGCTAACACTTTCCTAGCAGCACAAGGTCATAGCGTTGGCGCTTCTTTATATGAGGCAGACTTGGTGGATACTGCTCGTGACATCATGAGTAAAACTGAAATTTTATTACCTGAGTATGTAGTCGTTGCTGATAAAAACGACATCAACTTTGATGACTTTACCGGCTCATTACAACAAGCTACTGCAACTATCAAGTCTGTCGATGCGATTGGCGACAATGATATGATCTTAGACATCGCACCAGCAAGTGCTAAGCAATTGGCTGATGCTATCATCAAGGCAAAAACCATCTTATGGAATGGTCCGGTCGGCGTTTTTGAAGTCGATGCTTTCGGTCATGGCACCCAAATCGTAGCAAATGCTGTTAAAGACAGCCAAGGTTTCTCGATTGCTGGTGGCGGCGATACCTTAGCGGCGATTGATAAATATCAGGTGGCTGATGGTGTTAGCTATATGTCAACAGGCGGCGGCGCGTTCTTGGAATTTGTAGAAGGTAAGGTGCTACCTGCTGTTGCTGCCTTACAAATCCAGGAATAGCGCTTAACGATACTTCAGCAGTTGAGTAACAGTAGACGTACAACTTATCGTGAGCATCTAGGTTAGGCTATAAAAAGTTAGGCCATATAAATAATAAAGTATAAGGTGACCACTATGGTTGGCTTTCAATTGATGCTTAACCTGTCAATATGAAAGCAAGAAGTAAGAGTGGTCACTGATTATTATTAAGTGGTAATTATTTGTTTCTATACTGAAAATTGTTATTGCATGTCTAATTTGCACTCTATAAAATAGCGCAAATCATGTATTTGGCATGCTTTATTTACGAGAGGTTTATTATGTTAAAACGTCATTTATTACTTGCTAGCGTACTTGCTGGTACTTTTGCAATCACTGCATGTAGCCAAGAAACACAAGATAAAACGGCAGCTGCCGCTGATTCTGCTGCTGAAGATACTGCTGCTAACACTGATGCTGCCGCTGCTGAAACAGAAGCCGCTGCTGCTGAAGCTGAAGTTGCTGCCCAAAACGCTGGTACTGAAGTTGCCGAAGGCGCTGAAACTGCCGGTGCTGCTGCGACTGATGCACTAGCAAATACTGGCGAAGCGGTTGTGGTAGGCGCCAATGAAGCCGTGTCCGCTACTGCTGGCGTGGTTGCCGATGGCGCAGCTGCTGTTGAAGATAAAGCCAGTGAAAATGCAGTAGAAGCAGAGCAACAGTACTAAAGAGCAACAGTACTAATTAGTAGTTTTAATTTTAAGCATTGGTTGTCAATACTAATTGCTTTATAAGCCCTCAAAATATTTAAAAAGCTTTGGTAATAGCCAAGGCTTTTTTGTATTTAAAACATTTATCTAGCACAGCCAAATCAAAGACATAAGGTATTTGGTTTTATACATATTTTTAATAAACCTGTATAGGCGATAAGTCCTACCAAATAGATTCATAAAAACCGACCGTATTTTTTATAAATTAAGCAAAGAAATAAATAGTCGGCTAAGCGCTACGAAGCGGTGACAATTTTTGCTATAATCACGGCGTAATAATTACGATAAAAAACACCGGTTTTTCGCTGGTCTGGCTATATAAAGCTAGGATTTTAGGGCAATTGTTGCAACATCGTATTTTTAAGAATGATTTCTTAATATCATATTCAAAATTTAATCAGAGAGCGTCTTATGGCTTTAATATCGTTACGTCAACTTCTAGATCATGCCGCCGAGCACAGCTACGGTGTTCCTGCCTTTAACGTCAATAACTTAGAGCAGATGCGTGCAATCATGATGGCGGCCGACGCCTGTGACTCACCTGTCATCGTTCAAGCCAGTGCCGGCGCCCGTAGTTATGCAGGTTCTGCGTTTTTACGTCATCTGATTATTGCTGCGATTGAAGAGTGGCCACATATTCCTGTAGTGATGCATCAAGATCATGGTATGTCACCTGCTATTTGCCAGCGCTCAATTCAGCAGGGCTTTTCATCAGTGATGATGGATGGCTCGCTTGGTGAAGACGGCAAAACGCCAATGGACTATGATTATAATGCCAGCGTGACCCGCGAAGTGGTCAAAATGGCACACGCGTGCGGTGTTTCAGTAGAAGGTGAAATTGGTTGCTTGGGCAGTCTTGAGACAGGAATGGCAGGCGAAGAGGACGGCTCTGGCGCAGAAGGCGTACTTGATCACGAGCAGCTATTGACCAGCGCTGATGAAGCTGAACAGTTTGTTAAAGATACTAATGTGGATGCGTTAGCGATTGCTATCGGTACCAGTCATGGTGCGTATAAATTTACCCGTCCACCGACAGGCGATATCTTATCCATTGAGCGCGTAAAAGAGATTCATGCCCGTATCCCGAACACCCATTTGGTCATGCATGGCTCGTCGTCAGTACCGCAAGAGTGGCTAAAAGTCATTAATGAAAATGGCGGTGATATCGGTGAGACTTATGGTGTACCGGTTGAGCAAATCGTTGAAGCGATTAAGCATGGTGTACGTAAGGTAAATATCGATACTGATTTGCGTTTGGCATCAACGGGCGCTATCCGTAAATTCCTTGCGGAAAACCCAAGTGAATTTGATCCACGTAAATACTTTAAAGCCTCTATGGTTGCGATGTCAGATATCTGTACCAATCGCTTTGAAGCTTTTGGTTCTGCTGGTCAAGCACATAAGATCCGCCCAATCAGCCTTGAAGGTATGGTCGATTTTTATAAATAAGCGTTGCCAATAAGATATGCTCATTTAGTCATAGCGGCGCAGCGTATTTTTAGCACAGTTTCTATATTTAAGCTTGGTACTTATGTACTGTACGTCGGTTCTATAAAAGGTGGTAGATGATGATTGGATTGATTAGCGGACAGGTGCAGTATTTGATGGCGCCGACTGCCTGTGTCATGACCACCTCTGGCGTAGGCTACGATATAGAGCTGCCGCTACCGTCGTTTTGCCAGTTGCGCCTCAATGAGCAGGCGAGCATTTGGACGCATTTCCATGTGCGCGAAGATGCGCAGCTGCTTTATGGCTTTATCGATCGTAAAGAGCGTGATGTCTTTCGTCAATTGATTAGGATTAACGGCGTTGGGGCAAAAATGGCATTGGCTATGCTGTCTGCGATGTCAGCTGCTGAGCTAAAAATGCACGTCGAGCAAGAGTCGGAGGCGGCATTGACGCGGATTCCTGGTATCGGTAAAAAGACAGCGCAGCGTTTATTGATTGAGCTAAAAGACAAGCTAAAAAATATCGAGGTTGATAGTAGTAATTTAGAGTTTGCGATTCAGCCTGCGCCCATTTCTGCTGAAGGTAGTATCATCGCTGAGGTGGAAGGTGCGTTAATTAGCTTGGGTTATAAAGAAAGAGAGGCGCAGCAGGCGATTAAAGCCGCTAAGAGTAATGGCGCTACCTTTGCAGATACGCAAAGCTTACTAAAAGCCACCTTGCAACAGCTATCTGGCTTTTAAGTAATGTGAGCGCGTTATTCTATAGTATCAATAAGTCTTCAACAGATAAGCGACATTCATTGTCGCTTATTTTCGTTTTAGGCTGTGTTTTTTTGACTAGCTGCTTTATGATGTTTTGCATGACTTATACGCAGCGTTTGGTTATGCTGTTTATTACCTAGTCTTTTAAAAATAATTATTTTAATAAAATGATAAAACCTATGATGCAAGATCGTTTGATTAATCCGTTAGAAGGGGCAGGTGATGCGCCTGACTCTAATATTCGACCAGCATTATTGGCTGAATATATCGGTCAGCCGGTGGTGCGTGAGCAGATGGAAGTGTTCATTAGCGCTGCCAGAGGCCGTAACGAGCCTTTGGATCATACCCTTATCTTTGGTCCACCGGGCTTAGGGAAGACAACCCTTGCCAATATCATTGCTCGTGAGATGGGCGGCAATCTGCGCTCAACGTCAGGGCCAGTGCTTGAGCGTCCAGGTGATTTAGCCGCCATGCTGACCAATTTAGAAGAAGGTGATGTACTCTTTATCGATGAAATCCATCGCTTGAGCTCTGTTATTGAAGAAATCCTTTATCCAGCAATGGAGGATTTTCAGCTCGATATCATGATTGGTGAAGGGCCGGCAGCACGTTCTATCAAGCTTGATTTACCGCCGTTTACCTTGGTAGCAGCCACCACACGAGCAGGGCTGTTGACCTCGCCATTACGTGATCGTTTTGGGATTGTGCAGCGCTTAGAGTTTTATAATATCGCTGATTTGACGACGATTGTTAGCCGTGCCGCGCGTTTGATGCGAGTGCCAATGAGTGAAGATGGTGCGGTAGAGATTGCTCGCCGTGCGCGTGGTACGCCAAGGATTGCCAATCGATTATTACGCCGTGTGCGTGATTATGCGCAAGTGAGAGGCGATGGTAGTATCAATGGCGCGATAGCTGGTAGTGCGCTCGATATGCTGGCCGTAGATAGACGTGGGCTTGATCATTTAGACAGACGTTATATCGAGATATTGCAAGAGCGTTTTGATGGTGGTCCAGCAGGGGTTGAAGCAGTAGCAGCAGCCATGGCTGAGGATCGCGGTACGTTAGAGGATGTGATTGAGCCGTATTTGATTCAGCAAGGCTATGTACTGCGTACGGCGCGTGGTCGGGTATTGACGCAAATGGCGATTGATCAGATGTTATAGAATAGTCAATTCAAAACGCACGAGGTATATCTTTAATAACATTGTGCAGGTATAAATTTTTCTCGCTTGCTGTGTGCTTTGCACTCCAGAGGCTTCGAAAAATTCATACCTGCAGCCTCGCATTTGCTTCAAAATAAATGAACCATATTAAAACTAAAAAAGCGCCTACCTTGAATCTATCAATTAAAGGTAGGCGCTTTTTTATACTTATTCTTATAAGCTTATTAATTAGTGGGTAAAGCCTCAGGCCATATCTTGCCGGGATTTAAAATATTCTTAGGGTCAAGCGCTGACTTAATCGCCTGCATCAGCACTAATGCATTACCGTGCTCTTGTTGCATATATTTCTGCTTACCTTGTCCAATACCATGCTCACCGGTACAAGTGCCATCCATCTCAATAGCACGGCTGGCAAGGCGGCTGATAATACCGTCAGCTGTGGCGACTTCTTCAGGGTTGTTGGTATCGACCAATAATAAAACATGAAAATTACCGTCGCCCACGTGACCGACAATAGGTCCAACCATGCCAGATGCTTCGATGTCTTTTGCTGTCTCACTGACGCATTCTGCCAAGCGTGAAATGGGCACGCAGGCGTCAGTCGATAAGGCGCTTGCCTCAGGTCGTAGGGCACAGCTAGCATGATAGGCATTATGCCGTGCTTGCCACAAACGTTTGCGCTCAGCTTCGTTGGTATCCCAAGCAAAGTCCGTACCGCCGAATTCTTCGATGATATCGGTAAAGATTTGCGCTTGCTCAGCCACACCAGCTTCTGTGCCATGAAACTCTACAAATAGCGTAGGTGTCTCAGTTAAATCAAGATTAGCGTATTGATTACAGGCTTTTATTTGCATCGCATCGAGCAGCTCAATACGGGCAATGGGCAAGCACATTTGAATGGTCAACATCACCGCTTGACAAGCATCCTCAATCGTTGGGAAGTGACAGATGCCGCTACCAATACATTCGCTAATACCAAATAACTTGAGCGTGACTTCGGTGACGATACCAAGCGTACCTTCTGAACCGATCAGCAATCGCGTCAAATCATAACCAGCAGCAGACTTTTTAGCACGGGTGCCGGTGCGGACAATATCTCCACTTGCGGTAACGACTTCAAGGGCGAGTACCACATCTTTCATGGTGCCATAGCGGACAGCATTGGTACCTGACGCGCGAGTAGCGACCATACCGCCGATACTGGCATTGGCACCGGGATCTATGGGAAAGAACAAGCCGGTATCACGTAAATAATGGTTAAGTTGCTCACGTGTGACACCGGGTTGTACGGTAACGGTCAGGTCTTCATTATTAACCTGCAATATCGCATCCATGGCATGCATATCAATACATAGCCCGCCATAAGGCGCATTTAATTGACCTTCTAAGGATGAACCAATACCAAAGGCAATCACTGGCATCTGATACTGATTGCAAATCTCAACCGCAGCAGCAACCTCGTGTTTATCCTGTACCGTCAATACCGCGTCGGGTGGCTGATTGGCAAGCCACGTCATGGTATGACCATGCTGCTCACGTATTGTTGTATTGGTGCTCAGTTGTTTGCCAAAGCATGTTTGCAAAGCGGCAATAGCATCACTATGATTTGGTTTGACTGAATCATGAGACTGAGAAGGTGATGTAGATGATATGGTCGACATAGGTAAATTCTCCATATAAGACGTACTTTAACTAAGTAAATTAGATGGCAAATAAGATAAAAGTTTAAGCTCTAATTCCTTTTGATTGTNNACAATCAAAAGGAATTAGAGCTTATTAGATTAAAATTTAACTTTTATAACTATTAACGGGTATTTTTTGTCGTTAAAAAATCAGCAATCTAAGCTAGAACCCGCCAAATAACGACAATCATAGCCAATAAATAAAAGATAGGCGCAAACCAACCGACTTGTGTGGCGATGGCAATAAACACGGCAAAACCTGACAGCGCTAGCCAATCACGGCGACGATCATTGAGCATATCAGCGCGAATTTGTTGTATCTCTCGTAGCTGACTGTCTTGGCGCGACCCTTGTGAGGCAAGGCTTTGTAGACCTTGGTCTAGCAGCTTAGGAATATCGGTGGTTGATAATAAAATCTCTGGCAACTGCTGGCGTAAGTGTTGCAAATTACGCATCGGATCGAGCTGCTCTTTAATCCAGCCGCTTAAAATGGGCTTGGCGAGTGACCAGATATCAAGGTCAGGATATAAATCACGACCCAGTCCTTCGACATGCACCAAGGTTTTGAGTAGCAGCATTAATTGCGGTGGAATACTCATATGGTGGCGACGGGCGATATCTAAAATCTGCATCAACACACCAGCAAAGTCGATATCATTAATGGATTTTTGTAGCATTGGACCGACAGTGCGTTTCATATCGCGCATCAAGGCATGCTTATCGGTATTGGGCGGTATCCAACCAGCACGGCTGACGATATCAACCATCGCCGTAAAGTTATTATTCATTACCGCCAAAAGCATGCGCGCGACAATAAGTTGGTCGTCTTTTGATAGCGTACCCATAATGGCACAATCAAGGCCGATATAGCGTGGCTCATGACCCAAGTCAACCGCTGCCATATTTGCAGTGAGCGTTTTAACCGGCGGCGTTTCTACAAAGACATTACCCGGATGCATATCGGCATGGAAAAAGTTATCGCGAAATACTTGGGTGAAAAATATCGTTAAGCCTTTTTCTGCCAGTGCTGCACGGTCATAACCAAGCTTATCAAACACCTCAACCTGCGAGATAGGAACGCCTTGGATACGCTCCATGACCATGACGTTTTTGGCCGCATCATAAACTTCAGGCACATACATCAGTGCTGAACCCAAGAAGTTATTACGCATCTGCGTGGTATTGTCTGCCTCTAAGGTCAAATCCAATTCATTAAGCATGACTTGGCGATAGTCTTCGACAATATCAACGATATGGATGGCACGCGCCGCTTCGATACGCGCCGATGCCCAATTGGCAAGCTCACGTAATAGTTCAAAGTCAGCAACGATGGTGGTGCGTATATCAGGGCGAACGACCTTTACCACTACCTCACGTCCATCGTGCAGAGCCGCCGTATGTACTTGGGCGATAGAGGCTGCTGCTAACGGTTTAACGTCAAAGCGGGCAAATAGCGTTGCGATAGATTGACCCAAACCATGTTTCGGGTCTTGGATTTGGGCAATGGCAACGTCAGAGTCGAAAGGCTTGACTTTGTCTTGCAGTTGCACCAATTGCTCGATAATCTCAGGCGGCACCAAATCGCGACGCGTCGAGAGCAGTTGTCCCAGTTTCAAAAATAACGTACCCATATCTTCAAGCGCATATTTTATGGCATTAGGCTGATGTTTTTTACCCCAAGCAGCTGGATGCAAGCGAATTAAACGCGCTAAAGGTTGCAGCTGCGGCGCTTCTTCGACAGACAAATGGGTATCAATGCGATAAGCGGCGGCAATACGCCAAAGTTCAAGCAAGCGGGCGCGATGGGATAGTAGCATGGGATATAGGTACTCTAAAAATTCGAAAATAGGCTAGATATTGTATTTTTCATAACAGTAGATGTTTATAGAGAGCATTTAAACAATTTTAGCATCTACGTATTATTAGCTATTATTGCTTAAACGTGCTTGCTCATCTTTGATAGCAGCAAGCTTAGCTTCTTCTCGCTCAATATCAGCACGCAGCTTTAATAACTGCTGTTTTAGATCATTGACTTCGGCGGCTTCCATCGGGTCAGAAGCAACATTACCGGCTACATCATTGGCCCAGTCGCTGACATCATTAAAGGCGCGTTTGGCACTATGACGCCAGCTGCCTTTTAGCTGTGAGATGAGAAGATGCAGTTGGCTGGCCATCGGTTTACCAATAAAGGGCTCAAGCTGTCCGGCGACATCAGGGTCAAAACCTGCGACCAGTTGTTTAAGTTGCATCAGCACTTTGTAATCACCGGCGATAGGCAAGTTGCCCTCAGTGCCGCGCATCAGGTTGAGCAGCTGCGCAGGATTATCAACGGTAATGATGCAGTCTGGACGACTATGGCCAAGACGCGCACGCTCTAGACTGGCTTTTTGGCGCTCATTCATATTGCCGCTTGGCTCAAAGACACTCTCAGTCATGACCGGCTCAAAGCGCAAACGCTCATCGGTAAATAAGACGTCCAAATTCACCTCAGGCGTGCCCATATTTAGACGCAGCACTTTGCCCGCAAGCGGTGCCAGACCAGCTTTGGTAATCTCATCGCTGGCAATGGCGATATTAATCAGCTTTTCGGCACCCGCCAAAAGTAATACAGTCAGCATAAGGCTCTCGCATGTTTGGTTGAGCGCCATAAGCGTGGCGCATATTTCAAGATTGGCTGTTATGACGATCATTAAACGCCTGCCTAATAGCAGCCGTTTTTACATTATGAATAAGCTTGTATAGCCAGCTTTTATCACTAGATATTAAGCATAAATAACGTGTTTATGCTTTAAAGCCGCGATGGACCGCGACGATACCAGCAGTCAAGTTATGATAATCGCAATTTTCAAAGCCTGCTTGTTGCATCATCTGCTTAAGTGTCTGCTGATCAGGATGCATACGAATCGATTCTGCCAAGTATTGATAGCTTTCAGCATCATTGGCAATCAGCTTGCCCATAATTGGCAAAGCAGTAAATGAATACAAATCATAAGCTTTTGATAAAGGCTCAAAGACAGGTTTTGAGAATTCTAAAATCAGTAAACGCCCGCCTGGCTTTAGCACGCGATACATAGATTTTAGGGCCGCGTCTTTGTCTGTGACATTACGCAGACCAAAGCTGATAGTCACTAAATCAAAGCTTTCATCATCGAATGGTGCCAATGTTTCAGCGTTTGCTAAGACAAAATCAACGTTATTACAGCCAGCATTGATTAAGCGCTCACGACCGACTTCTAACATCGCTGCGTTGATGTCTGATAACACCACATGACCATTGCGACCGACTTCACGGCTGAATACTTTAGCCAAATCGCCCGTACCGCCAGCGATATCGAGCACCTGCTGGCCGGCACGTACACCTGATAAGCTAATCGCATAACGCTTCCATAAACGATGAATACCAAATGACATTAAGTCATTCATAATGTCGTATTTTTTGGCGACTGAGGTAAAGACATCAGCAACGCGCGCTTGTTTTTCAGCTTTATTGACCGTTTTATAACCAAAATGCGTTTGCTCATTACCATCAGTATCAGGCGTATGCGGGTTATTGATGTCATCACGTTGGTTAAATAGCGTTTGTTTGGCGGTTTGTGCTTGCGCAGCAGTAGGGTTGGCGCTGTTGTTTAATGTGGCGTTAGCGTTAGTGGTATGGTTTGGCATAGTCGTTTGTTGACCTTGTGGGGTTCCGGTTGGTAAGTCTTGCACTTGGGTGAAGTCATTATTGTTGTTATCGACTGCGGCATTTTCATTAAGCGTCGTATTAGAAACATGGTTTTGACGCGCTTTTACTTGCGCGGTGATATTTTGATTGTTAGTGATACTGTCTTTGACCAATTTATCTTGCAGGTGTCCATGAGAAGTCGCATCAGTTGCAGCATTGTTATTTGAATGATCAGTCATACGTTTATCCTATTATTCGTTTTTATGATGGCGTATTTTAGCGCTGTTTAAGCCTCATTTGAGCATTGTTGACTCATTATCTAAGTATAGTTTAATCAGTAACAGCGCCGTGAGCCACGTGCATTATTTGACCCTATCATACACCAAACGTTGCTGGCTTACCGCCATTATCCGTGTTGTGAACTTCGTCAATAATCTCAAGCTCACGCTCACAAAACGGTTCGATAAAGCTGCTGACGCTTTTTAGCGGTTTCATGGCTTTAAAGCCTGCATCAATAAAGTCGTAAAGCGGTTGGAAGTTATAGCGGTACGCGGCGCCTTTCGCCATTGCAAAGGCTTTTTTGAGCATAAAGGAGTTCAGATCTTTATCGGTACGATAGCAAACTTCCTTTAGGTTGTTAATTTGCACGCGGCGCTCATCTGCCTCATCGACAGCGCGATAGGCGGCAAGCATATTCTCTTCATTAACCGCTAAATCTTGAGCAAGCAGCCACTCAGCCAAATGCAAATCAAGCTCAATGGCTAAGATAGACGCTTGAATGCCCATGCTACCAGCTTCTAAAGAAGACTCTTTGGCAAGGCGCTCAAGTTTTTTGGCTTTAGGAAGGATGCGTCCTAATTGCTCTGCCAATACTTTAAATTCATCACCACCATACAGTTGGGTTAAGAAATAATCTGCCATTAATTGGTTTTTTGGTTGTTCAAATAGCGCGCTGTGCGTACGCTTAATACGCGCTTGTTGCCATGCTTGCACTTCTTTAAGTTTCGTGTTTAAGGCAGCATCTTCATGGTGTGGCAGCGCCCAAAAACGGTTTAAGTGCTGTTGTAAATTGGCTAAAGCAGTCATGGCAGGTAATCCTATAAAAAGTAAAAATAACAATCAATCAAATTGATGGTAAAAGGGCTGAGAGGGTACTAAATTTTATACTTATAGGCAGCTATTAAAGCATGCTCGCAAGATTTTGTTCACCTTAAAAGAAAATACCGCAGAATACAAATGCCAAACTGTTACATAGCAGGGTTATTTACTAAATTTACGCAATGCTATGATTAACTAAAATGGTGATTTTAAGCGCTGTGATAAGTGTTGTAATCAGTATTGTAATCAATGTTATAAAAACAAAGCACTTATAACATAGCTATGTAAATATGAAATGGCTAGGCAAAGAAAATCATTCATACAGAACATCCATAAAAATTGTATAACGCCGCATAACAAAGCATAAAACATTATCTAATAATAAAGCGAGTATGGACATGAGCAAAAAAAATGATACGACTGAGGACCAAGCGCCACAAACTGTGAGTGACCAATTTAGTAAGCAAGTCATCGAGCAGCGCTTAACACCCAATCCGTTAAATCTCTTTTCTATGGACAAAGATACGCTGCGATTGGCATTGGTCACCGCCCAGTTTGCTCTGCGTGCTACACGGCAGCAAACACCGCCAACTATTAATAAACCAACAGGATTATTGGTGCTGGTCAACGGTATGGAGCAAGCAGGCAAGGGCACAGCCGTCACCCAGCTGCGGCAATGGGTCGACCCGCGTTTACTGAAAGTCGAGGCAACCATTGGTGATTGTCCCTTAGAGCATCAGCCGATTTGGCAGGCACATACCAAGGCGCTGCCGCGTCATGGCGATGTCATGGTTTATTTTGGCAACTGGTATGCTGATTTGCTCTATAACGTCATGCGTATGGCAACCCTAGATGAAGATAATAAGGTTAAAAAAAGTAAGGATAAGAATAATAACCAGCTGAAAGATAAAGCGTTGCCTATCACTGAATGGCAAGACTATTTAAAACAAGCGCTGACTAAGTTACAAGCCTTTGAACAAGACCTTGCTGCTAATCAAACCAAGCTGCTTAAATGCTGGTTTCATGTCGATATCGAAACCTTGCAGGCGCGGCTTAATGACGACAAGGCTGATCCAGAGTTTTTATATCAAATTGATTGGAAAAACAAAAAGGTCGTCGAAACTTTTAATGAAGTGGCAACGGCGCTATTACGCCAGCAGGGAGATTGGATTATTATCGATGGTGATGACAAATCACAAGCAGCCATGCATTTTTGTCATCAAGTGTTGCAAGCGATGCAAACAGCGTTAGCAAGCAGTCGTATAGAGGAAAGCGAACAGCTAGAAAATGTTAAAAAATTCGAGCCAGTAAAAGTCCCTAAAATTTTGATAAATATCGACGATACCGAGGTAGATAAGTCTGAGTACCATGAAGCGCTTGCCGATAAACAAGCGCGCCTTGCTGAGTTGCTACGTGCGCGTAAGGGTCGGCATGTGGTCTTTGCCTTTGAAGGTATGGATGCGGCTGGCAAGGGTGGCGCTATTAAAAGACTGGTTGCGCCGCTCGACCCACGCGAGTATCAGATTTATAATATTGGCGCGCCGATGCTGTATGAATTACAACACCCTTATCTATGGCGATTTTGGACCAAGCTGCCCAATGAGCAGATCGATCGTATCAGCCGTATCGCTATCTTTGACCGTACATGGTATGGGCGCGTATTGGTCGAACGTATTGAGGGTTTTGCGACTGATGCAGAATGGCAGCGCGCTTATGATGAAATCAATCGCTTTGAGGCAGATTTGGTAGCGGCTGGCACGATAGTTATCAAATACTGGCTTGCCATCGATAAGAAAGAGCAGCTTAAGCGCTTTGAGGCGCGCGAAGAGACCCCGCATAAGCAATTTAAATTGACCGATGATGATTGGCGCAATCGTGATAACTGGGCAGATTATGTGCAATCGGCAGCTGATATGCTGGCACGTACAAATACAGAGGACGCTCCTTGGTGTGTCATCGCCACCAATGAAAAGCGGCAAGCGCGCCTAGATGTATTAGACCATGCCATTGAGCAGCTATCTTTAGCACTGCCTGATAACTGATTAAAAGGTTTGAGAATTGATTATATTTTGGCTCAGCCAAATTATAAAATATAACAACAAATTTTCACTAAATTGATAGGTTTTATAGCGCTTACATTCACAGTTACAAATCTCGCAATATCATCATGCATTCTGTGTCTATATTTAATATAATAGGCACATTATAAATTCTGCTTTCTACAAAATAGCTCAGCAGTCGGATACTGTATTTGTCATATAAATGCTTTAATCATTACTCATATATTTGTCATAACCAACGCTATCACTATAAAAACCTAAGCCGCAAGCTGCTGTAATCGGATGATTTGGCAATACTACTTGCGGCTTTATGGCATTTTGTGTGATGGTTTTTTACCTGATATTTTTATCATAGGCAAACTAAGCTAGATATTAGTGCTAGGTATGAGTAGAAAATAATGGTAAACAGACGAGATCGTCTGAGTGATGGATCAATAAGGTATTGCAGGCTAGTTATTCAAACCAATTTTCAAACCGGTGGTTTAAAGCCGTGGTTTAAAACAGTATTTCAACAAACAAGTTCAAAAAACAGTATTTCAAAAAACAGTATTTCAAAAACACGTTGCGTACACGCTATCATAATATTGGGTGGTGAAAACAACACCGTTCATAGCGCCGCAATGTCATCAATCACATATAATTTCAATCAGCTTACGCAGGACGTATCAACGTATGGGTATTAGCAGCAGTTCTACAGGACCAACCAAAGCAGTCGGTTCTATGAGAATCAATCTATTTTTTGCCATTTTACTGATTGCGATGACCGCTTACTTTTTATGGTGGGGTCTAGATTACACCATGCATCAGCAGACGACGCTATTTATCGTAGCGACGGCTTTTGGTGTGTTTATGGCATTCAATATCGGTGGTAATGACGTCGCCAACTCCTTTGGTACCTCAGTGGGTGCGGGGACGTTGACCATTCCGCAAGCCTTGGGTATCGCAGCGATATTTGAAGTGTCGGGCGCGGTGTTGGCAGGCGGTGAAGTCACCGATACCATCCGTAGCGGTATTGTCGACCTAGATGGTCTGTCGGTCACGCCCAACCAGTTTATTTATGTCATGCTCTCAGCGCTTATCGCTGCTGCATTTTGGTTGTTGTTTGCGACCAAAAAAGGTCTGCCCGTTTCAACCACTCATGCCATTATCGGCGGTGTGGTTGGTAGCTCCATTGTATTAGGCATCTCGTTAGGTGGCACCGAAATGGCGTTATCTACGGTGAATTGGGGCACGATTGGAACGATTGCTATCTCTTGGGTCATATCACCATTACTCGGCGGCGTCTTCTCCTACCTGTTATATGGCCAAATTAAGAAAAATATCATTGAATATAATGATAGAACAGAAGCACACATTGCGACGCTAAAGGGCGATAAAAAAACCTTAAAGCAAAATCACAAAGAGTATTTGGATGGTCTGACCGAATCAGAACAACTGGCTTATACCTCAGCGATGTTACGTGATCAAGAAATCTATAAAGATGATGATTGCGACGTTGAAGATTTAGAAACCGATTATTACAAGCAGCTTTATGAAATTGAAAACGAGCGCAGCAACCTCGATACCCTAAAAGCATTAAAGCAATGGGTACCTATTATTGCGGCTGCTGGCGGCGCGGTCATGGCCTCTTTGGTTATCTTTAAAGGCTTAAAGAATGTCAATAATGGCATGACAACGCTGCAAGGCTTTTTAATCATGGGCATGATTGCAGCGCTAGTATGGCTTGCGACCTATATCTATACCAAGAGTATCCGCGGTAAGCATAAGGAGGATTTGACCAAAGCGACATTTATTATGTTTAGCTGGATGCAAGTCTTTACCGCGTCAGCCTTTGCCTTTAGTCATGGCTCAAACGATATCGCCAACGCCGTCGGTCCTTTTGCCGCGATTATGGATGTTATCCGTACCAATAGCATTGCTACTGAAGCGGCAGTACCACCTGCAGTTATGCTAACCTTTGGTGTGGCGCTAATCGTTGGTCTTTGGTTTATCGGTAAAGAAGTCATTCAAACCGTTGGTACCAATCTGGCAAAAATGCATCCCGCTTCGGGCTTTTCCGCGGAACTGGCTGCTGCTGCTGTGGTGATGGGCGCTTCAACCATGGGGCTACCAGTATCGAGTACGCATACCTTAGTTGGTGCGGTACTTGGCATCGGTATCGTCAATAGAGACACCAACTGGGCACTGATGAAGCCTATCGGTTTGGCATGGATAATTACCCTTCCTGCCGCCGCTTCAATGTCAGCTATCAGCTATATTTTCTTAAGTAATATTTTTTAAGATAAAGTTTTTTAAATGACACTTTTAAAGTAGTATTTTTAAAGCCATGTTTTTAGAGTATTGTTCTTAAAGAAGTATTCTTAAGGTGGTTTTTTAAATTAAAGCCGTATGAGTTTTTAACAAGATTTTAACGGTGAGACTTTACTACTTTATTTAACAGCATAAAAAACGCTTATCAGCATCATGCCGATAAGCGTTTTTTTATATCAAAATGAAAATTAGTTTAATCAAAATGAGTTCTATTCGGTGCCAAACTGTTTACGTTTTTTGGCAAAGAAGCGGTCTAAGCGATCCATGGCATCTTCTAAATCGTGCAGGTTGGGTAAAAATACCAAGCGGAAATGGTCGGGTGCATCCCAGTTAAAGCCGGTACCTTGTACCAGTAAGACGTTTTCTTCTACCAATAAATCCATCATAAACGCCATATCATCTTCGATAGGGTAGACGGCAGGATCCATTTTTGGAAAGCAATAAAACGCCCCTTGCGGCATGGTGCAAGAAATCCCTTTAATGGCGTTTAAGCGTGAGACCGCCATTTCGCGCTGCTTATAGAGACGGCCTTTTTTAGAGGTCAAATCTTTCATACTTTGATAACCGCCCATCGCGGTTTGAATGGCATATTGCCCTTGGACGTTTGAACATAGGCGCATAGACGCCAGCATATCCAAACCTTCAATAAAGTCAGCAGCGTGGTGTTTTTTACCAGAAACCATCATCCAACCAGCGCGGAAACCTGCGATACGATGCGACTTTGATAGACCGTTGTAAGACAGCACAAGCACATCATCGGTCAAGGTGCTCATCGGTGTATGTTCCATATCATCATAGAGAATACGGTCATAAATCTCATCGGCCATGATGATTAAATCATGCTCTTTTGCGACTTCGATAATCTGCAGCAGCAATTCGTCGCTATACAGTGCACCCGTTGGGTTATTGGGATTAATAACCACGATGCCTTTGGTTTTAGAAGTGATTTTAGATTTGATGTCTTCGATATCAGGATGCCAATTGTCGTCTTCATTACAGCGATAATGCACGGCTGTACCGCCTGCTAAGTTGGCGGCTGCCGTCCAAAGTGGGTAATCAGGCATTGGCACCAGGACTTCATCGCCATCATTCATGAGCGCCTGCATGGTCATGACAATCAGCTCAGAGACGCCATTACCCAAATACACATCACGCACATCGACAGCAGATAGCAGGCCTTTTGATTGATAATATTGCAAGACCGCTTTACGAGCCGCAAAAATCCCTTGTGAGTCTGAATAACCCGTCGCTTCTGGCAGGTTCATCGCCACATCACGCAAAATCTCATGCGGTGCTTCAAGACCGAACGGGGCAGGGTTACCAATATTAAGCTTTAAAATGCGCTTACCTTCGGCTTCCATTTTATTAGCCGTCTGCAGCAGAGGACCGCGAATATCGTAGCAAACGTTTTGTAATTTATCGGATTTTTTTATTGTGTTCATAGAGTGCCCACTCATAGGGTTGTTTTGTGAATGTGGTGCTGCTTGATTTGTCATTGGTTGAGCGTTGCTAACTTGCTTGCTAGGTGCTGCGTTTTTATTATGAGCATTTATGCTTTGAGTTAAATCTGCGTTGCTAGCAATATTACTATCGATGTCTATATCACTATTAGCTGCACTTTGCAGCTCACCACGGAGTAGGTAACCTTCGCTACAGCCTAAGATACGCGCTAAGGTCGGCAGCTTCGATGATACGATGCCATTGGTGCCGCGCTCCCAGTTAGAAATAGCACCGCGACTGACCTTTGCGCCTGCTGCGGTCATCGCTTGCGCCAATTGCTCGGCAGTCATGCCTTTATCGCGGCGCAGTTGTACCAATCGTTCGGCTTGCGTGCCTTTGTTCGCCTGCAACTCTTTGCTATCAGCCATCGTTATTTACACCTTTTATTAACCAATCAATGCGTTTGTAATGAAATATGACAATAGAATACTTAGCCATAAACCAGTACTAATGCAAGATATTATTGCAAATGAACTTTCAATGCAAGTATCAAGATGAATATCCGTAAAATTAATTTTAAAGTTATAAGTAAATGCAAGAATAACTTGCATTTAAGGTTGGATGAATAGCTTTTAGAATTTTTTAAACAAATTTGGTGCTAAATGGTGAGTGAAATAAGAAGTTATTAAACCAGTAATAATGAATTAAGAGTAAATAAGTAATGTGCTAATGCAATAAAATTACAACTTTACTCATTTAGGCGGCAAGATAATTTGTTATATTTTACTTCTCTATCTAAATAATTTTCCCAAGACCTTAAGATTTCAGCTGGCAAATTGCGCACCTTTATAATAACTACCTTGAATAGTCAGCTGGTAAGCAGCAGATAAAGGCTATCATTTTCATAAAAACGAACGATAACGTTTTGCGAGAAAATGACAAACAACAAACGAGATAGCCACTCATTTCATCCAAATATTCCATAAGGATAAACGATGCAAGACAATCAATTAAGCAAAGAAGAAATCAGCCAGTTGACCGAAGCGGACTGGAAAGAGCGCCTGAGTGCCGATGAGTATCATGTGATGCGTGAGAAGGGCACAGAGCGTCCATTTACTGGCGTTTATAACGACGTCAATGATAAAGGCATCTACCGCTGTAAAGGCTGCGGTGCCAGCTTGTTTGAGTCGGACAGTAAGTTTGATGCCGGTTGCGGCTGGCCAAGCTTCGATCAAGGTATCGATAATGGCGCCATCGATGAGCACGTCGACGACTCGCTAGGCATGCGCCGTACGGAAGTCACGTGCAGCAATTGCGGCGCGCATTTGGGTCACGTATTCCCTGATGGACCTCGTGAGACCACTGGCATGCGCTACTGCATCAACTCGTTATCTATCGATTTGGATAAAACTGAAGAATAAATGTCAATATAGTCAGTAGTTTGGCTCAAATCAGTATTTTAGCTAAAACTAGCATGATAAGAAGGAAGTACGTGGTGCTTCCTTTTTTCTTATAAGCCTGCAAATTTCTTATCAACCTGAAGACAATAAAACAATCAATTTAAGGATGAATGATGAGCACTATTTACGATTTTACCGCTGAGCGTATGGACGGCACCTCGCAAGCCTTTGCTGATTATAAAGGTAAGGTGCTATTAATCGTCAATACCGCCAGTAAATGTGGCTTTACCCCGCAATTTGAAGGGTTGGAAGCGTTGTATCAACAATATAAAGACCAAGGCTTGGTCGTGATTGGTTTCCCTTGTAACCAGTTCGGCGCTCAAGACCCCGGCACTAACGATGAGATTGGTGCGTTTTGTCAAAAGAACTATGGTGTCAGCTTTCCGATGATGGCTAAGGTTGATGTCAATGGCGATGAGGCCCATCCGATTTTTGCATGGCTAAAAAACCAAAAGGGCGGGCTGCTGACAGACGGCATCAAATGGAACTTTACTAAATTTTTAATTGGGTCAGATGGACAAGTTATTGACCGTTATGCGCCAACCACCAAGCCTGAAGCGCTTAAATCCGATATTGAGCAAGCGCTAGCAGGGAAATAGCCGATAAGCTGAAAAAAATCATTGGTTTTGTATAAAATATAAAACCAATGAAAACAGAGGCTTGCCCGTAAAATTAATAAATTCAGCAAAAATAGTTAAGAAAAGGGTAAATACTGTTTGACAGCCATGTGTAAATCTATATAATACACACCCACAGCAAGGGGCTTTATTGATAAAGCAAGTTGCTGTCGGAAACGCTCATTGAGACGTTTCAAAATTAGCCATAGCGTGACAACTATAGTTAATAAAAGCTTTAGAAAATCCTATTTAAACGATTTTCTTTTGCGAAGCTAAAAAGCACTGCTTTTTGATATGCTTCTCAGGGTGATTAGCTCAGTTGGTAGAGCGTCTGCCTTACACGCAGAATGTCGGCGGTTCGAATCCGTCATCACCCACCACTCTTTTAGCGAGTGCGTCCTGTTGATAAGGACAAGATGCTAAAAACGACCTAAGCAGCGGTAGTTCAGTTGGTTAGAATACCGGCCTGTCACGCCGGGGGTCNNCGTCCGCTGCGCCATATTTAAAACTTAGTTTTAATACAAAAGTTTCAACCTCAAGTATTCGTTTACTTGAGGTTTTTTTGTGTCTGAATTTCCGCTTAAAGCCTTTATCCGTAAGGGTTGGTTATTCTTTCTTTATCAACCCTTAAGAAGTAGTCCACTCTTTAATAATGTATTTTCTATAAGTCTACATACATGCACTCTGCTTCTTGAAAATCGGTGACCAAGTACTCAGTGACCAAACGGTGACCATTTTGTGACCAAAGTTGTTAAAGCTTGCTGCTGGCAACTGATCCCCAAATTTTATGCTTATCGATAAGTTCAGGAGCTTAAAGGATCAGCCTCAAACTAAGTTTGAGGTAAAGATGGAAACCTTTCTACCCATTCACCGATAACCATTTTCTCAGTTTCAATACAAAATGGTATGGCCCACAATATCAATTCTTCTGCTAAATAAAAACACTCCAAAGGTGTTTCGAACTGATGATGTTTAGGATAAATAAGCATCATATCTCCACAACCATCCAAATACTTATGACCATAAGCAAATAATTGATAAATATCCGACTGACTGATATTAAAGTTGTTATCACTGTCACTGAAGCTTATTAACTTCCATTTGGTATCAAGTACATGGTAATTTTTTCTTTCTTTACTGATTAATAGATCAGGCTTTAATTGAAAGCGCGATTTTAAACCTTTTTGGTCATTCACCATGTGCTTATTAGAAGCCTGTGTTGTTAGTTGCCAGGGCGACTTGATATCTCGTCGTAAGCATTTTGCCACATACTTCTCGAACAAAATCTCCATTGGGAATAACAATGCAATACCTCGATGCTCTCCCTTTTGAAAGTTTGGATTAAGCTTTTCAAGTATTAGTTGGCACCATGGCTTTATCGCTCGGTAGGATTGCAATATTTTGATGTCTGACCATTTAGGCATTGAGTTTAAAGGCTCTCTAAGACTCGTTATAGGCTGTAAGATGTGTGATAGCTCATTAGCCAGTCGCCAGTTCTCAGAACTTCTACAGTGCTGCTGTACGTAATCCAATGCCGTTTTAATTAATTGATTCTCAAGTCGATTTGGATGATAGACATCATGACGAATATGAAAAAGATGAGCTCGACCAACCGTTTGCCTTTGTTGAACTACAATATCAAGCTGGCCACGAATAAATCTACTTTCTTCTTCGATTCTTTGATAGTCAAATCTGAGCCCAGACGCTACCAGCTCCTTTAGCAAATATAAAAACTGGTAGTATATCCACTCATGAATAGGTAAGTTCATTCGATTGAGACTGGCAGATTGAGCCTCTTTATAGGATAGGTTTAATACGGAGCTTAGTATTTTGCATAATACGGCTCTGCTCTTATCTGGCTCCTGTAAACCTAATCCTGTTTTTGGTAGTATCTCAATACCTTCGCCGCAAGGACTTTCTAAATAACCTACATAAGAGTGCAGCTGCAAGTATTGTGGACGCTTATAAGTAATAAACCGTCCATAGCTCTCTTTTTCACTTAATCCCACTAACCAATCAAAAGTTTCCTGCTCTATAATAGCCAAGTCTAAGCTAGGAAATACTGTCTGATCTGTTGTCAGCTGAGCATACTCTCTGACTTGAATCATGCTTGGCCATCCGAAGATTTAGACTTAGGCAGGATTAATATCTTCTTATAGGATTCGGGGTTATTAAAAGCAGTCTCATTGATATAGTAACGACGATCGTTTAGACCCTTTATAGTACTATGGAATAACTCACTAACTTTTGGCAGAATACTTTCTGTTTGAATAAATTTTTCATTATGAGGTTTACTAGGGTCATTCAACACCCAACCAATACGCTCCCAATCTGAAAAGAAGTATTCTTGCAGTAAAGGAATAATACGTCTCTTGAAAATACTACCTAGTTCCTTTTCCTGTTCTTCGTCTGAATCCAAGTCTTTCAAAGACCAAAAATATGAGTGCCCTATTGTATGTTCACGATCTAACAGTACTTCAATACGCTGATTCATTACTGTCAATATTTTAAATACAGGAATGCCATGAACTTCTATATCATCCAAAAGTTCAGGCTTAGGTAGTAGCTCAATAAAATCAAAACGGCGACGTAATGCTAAATCCAACTGTGCGAGTGATTTATCAGCGGTATTCATAGTTCCTAGTACGTAAAGATTTGAGGGCACTGAGAATGGTAATTTTGAATAAGGAAGTATCACTTCGCGTGCATCTGTACCATCCTTACGCTTATCAGGCTCAAGTAATGTAATAAGCTCACCGAAGATACGAGATATATTGCCACGGTTTATCTCATCAATGATAATCAAATGCGGTAACTCGCTAGAATTAGTAGTAGGCTCTGAAGTTAATAGTTGCTGAAGCTTTGACCTATTGATCGTTTTATCATGCAATTGATAAATAGCCATTTGAGAAAGCGACTTATCAAATAATCGCTCTTTTGGCAAACTAGGACTATAAATACGTAGCCATCTAACACTTCTTAATTGGTGATAACCGTAAAGCTCGCTGTTTTCTAGAAACTCATAGTCACTAGTAATCTCAGCGATTGCACGAAACTTATGATTACCATCAGATACAACTACTATATCTCCAATCTTTGCAGAATTTTTAAAAGTATTGACTGCAGTCGCTCTATATGTATTAGATTTATCTTCTGCAGAAAAATCATCTGAATGTTCTAGCTTATAAACTACATCATTACGATTATTACAATTTGAAAAGTTTATGTCATCTCCCCAGCCTAGAAGTATATAATTATTATCGATACATTCATTAAATACTTCATTTTCATCTGAGATATTAGTATTTCCTAAAGAAAGCTTCCATATATTCTTACCTTCAATATTGACTGTTTGCGTAGAGCCCGTCTGTTCTGTTGTTCTAGCATTAGTACATAATTGCTTGAAAATACCATCAACCACTTCATAGCTAATGTTTGAATTCTTATCGTTTCCTTCTACAACTACAGGTCTAATTCCTTCAACGAAATCCTCATAAGAAAAACTTTGATGGAATGTCGTGAAAGCAATACGTCCTTTTGCCGTTAACTCATCATACTTAGCTTTTATAAGCTCTCTTCTCTCTGGCCCATCTAGGTATTCATCATTTAAATCATCATACCAATCGGGAGCAACGCACTGTACAGCAAATTCTGCAGTGTGATAGGTCTTACCTGTACCTGGAGGTCCGTATATTATACGATTTAAGCTTGGAGTCCCTGTTTTAGCTTTTTTAAAGTCATCATTACCTACCATGCTATCAACTCCATTCATAAAGTTTTCTGTAGAGGCTTCATCATAAATTTGCCAAAAAGGTTTATTAGAAATTTCTTTTACCCTCTTTAGAGTACGCTCGTAGTCTTCCCAGTTAAAATTAGGGACTTTAACTCCGTGAAGTGATAGCCAACGCCTCATATAGCTATCTATAGGAAGATAATCACTAGGAAAAACAAGGTATAGACAAAGCGTAATTAGAACAAATCCTGTATCGGGTATGGCTAGGGCTTCCTTAAAAGTCTCACTTTGTATCTTTGAGTCTCTAGCTTGATGAAACAGCTTCCATAAAATATCTCCTATTTCAGCTGTACGCAGTTGAGGATCTTCTGGGAACACGTACTTTTTACTATCTCTAAAAAATGGAATGCCATTGAAATCTGCAGGAGTAATAGCGTCTGAACGCATTACATGGAAAAGATCAACTAACAGATCATGTTTGGATTTGTTTCTTGTAATTAGTAAAAAAAACGTGAAGGGATCCATCATATTTACTGCTTGGGAATCGTTCTTATTTTCAAGCCTTCTTAAAGGACTAACTCCGTTCCTTCTAAGTATATCTAATAATCTTTCCTGATTATTCTCATAATCTGCTATCCAATTCGCAATTGCTTCAAATGCAGGCATCCACGTATATTTCTCACCGCTTAGTCTTGTAAACATTAAATACTTATCCATGTTGAAAATTTTAAAGTTTAAAAATAAAAATTTTTACGGCACTAACCCAGTGGGAGATCGCTCAAGTATTTGAGACTATATCAATGCCACTAAAGGCATATACATAATAGGAGCGACACCATGAGTAAGTCTACACAAGCAAAGCCAACTTCCAACCAAGGCAACGGTGGGAATTGGCCAACTAAGAACGGTTCAAGCAATTCGTCAGGATCAAATCGCGGAAATGCAAAGCCTAAATAAATTCAAACATAATTAATTTGGAGAGGCAGATGCGGTAGCAAGCCACATCTGCTTTCAAAAATATGAGATATTCAAGCAACAAAGATTTTAATCATCATATAAAGCGCCTAATAAAGCAAGGCTGGTTATTTAGAAAGAAACGAAAACACAATCAGATCGTTGCACCATGCGGACAGTCTGTTACTTTTTCTAAAACGCCGAGCGATCATAGAGCTCTTAAAAATTTTATCAACGATATTAGACATACAAAAGAAGGTTATGCACAATGAGAACTACAAGCATTAAGACAAGCCCTTATTTTTTCCCTGCTGAAGTAGTAAGAGCTATTGCTAGAGCAATTGACAGCAAGAATGATAGTGAATCGTTAGATAACAAATGTCATGATCTATATCTAAGTAAGAATGAGCTTGACCAGCTTATCAATATACATATACATAAAGTTATCGAACGAGTTGAGCTAAAAAAATCAGTTGAGAACGAGCTTAAAGCTTTAATTGCTCAGATGTTTGATGATTATCTAAAGATAGTAGCAACCTATAATCTATCAGAGCAGCATAGAGATGATATTGGACCTTGGATAATTGAAGCATTTTTTTGCCCTTATTTAATTAATATTGTCTCTTTTTTAGGAACAAGAACAAGACCTTTTGAAAAATCTGACTACATTGAGCTAATCAATGATAACTCTACAGGCTTGGAGCTTACTTTCAAAATTATTGAAAAACGTGTTAAAGGTTGGAATGCTTTTTATACCAGTTTATCTAAGGGCGATAAAGATAAGATTACGGCATGGCGTCGCGGTGATGATCTACCCAGTTATGGCAGTTTGCTAGCGATTCTCAATCCTAAGCACCATGATATATCAAAGAATATTCTGGTTTTCTTAATAACGGCTCGTGCTATTGCGTACTTTAAAAAACACAATGATTTTGAATTATTGACCCAATATTTAAAACCGCCTACATCTTTTAAAGCTCTGATGGTTCAATTCGAGGACTTACTATTAGCACTACATGAAAGAGATATGCAATATGTAGCCACTCTATATCAGAATAAAGATGAGCAATTTCTTCATCGACCTTCTACTATTATTTTAGAGCTTCTGACTTATAGTCTAAGCAGTTTTTCGAAGGATGAAATAGAGAAAGCTAAAGAGTATTTTGTTAAGACATTTGAGCTTAGCCTTTATCGGTCAGGACACTTATGCGAGCAGATTATCGAAGTCGGTTTCGTGATTGCTAGCTGGCAAGAGAGACCTGATATGAACTTAATATCAAAGCTAAAAAGTGTCCAAAACCTATATGGCTACACTCTACCTACGATATTGACTGAGGATACCAAACGTAAGAAGGAAAACCTAGTTGAAGACTGGGAAATCAATATGTGGCGAAGCAATGCGCAAAGGGTGTTCAATAAATTTAAGGTTGAACTACCAGAAAAATATAAAGTGAGCTCAGCTGTTCTACCTATACATTTAAACGCAAAAGAACTAGCACTTGACCTTAAAAAACCTAATAAAAAAGTGAAACTGAATGACAACGATAAGCTCCATAGAGATAAAAATAAGAAAAAGCAAATAACGACACAGCTCATTTGGAATACGTTACGAAAGGATCTAGATGCTATTAATCAACTCTTAAAAGCTGGTGCTGACATCAACATCCTCTCTGATAATAACGAATCAGCTTTATTAGTTGCTTTACAGCACATGAATTTAACTGAGCTTCATGAACCAGACGATAGGTTTTATCAAACGCTCAAAGATTTAGAACACGTGCCAAAAACGATTAATGCAATGACCTCTAAAAAGCATCTTTTACCGTTATTAAGTGCGGTGCAGACAGGACGATACGATATCGTTGAACATATTCTCTACCTAGGAGCAGATATCAACCAAAAAGGCGGTAGTGGTCATTTAGACGCATTAACTACGTGTATATCTTTAATTGGAATGATTAAAGACTCAAAACTGCTACTCAAAAAGTTTTCTATGATCACTAAAGATCCAGAAACAGCAATAGCTAGAATGAGCGACTTTGAATTTTCTGCCTTTATTAGAGAGACACAAGGTAGCCTTGGTCTTAATAGACAAGAAGTTACGAGCCATCTTGTTCAAAGTACGAAAAGTCCGGATGCAATAGCTATTCTTAAAGAGCTATCTGAAGTTTTTAAAGAACAAACTCAGACAAACTACGAGTTATTTGATTTGAGAGAAATGCGCAAAATAGCAAAGCTACTAATTGATGGAGGTGCAAATCCTAGCGCTAGATATGATTGGAGTGGCATCGACGGATACACTCCATTCTTACTAGCCTGCGAGCTTAATGAGGATGAACTGGTCACTCATATGCTAAATAACGCTACTGAAGACTCAAAAAATGACATTATTAATACGGTATATAGGAATCGTAGAAATGGTCAAGCTGTGAGCTATGAGAAAATCTGTCAGCACTTTAAAACTGATGATGTAATGGATATTGTAGACAGGAGTTTAACTTTAGTGAGTAGTTATAAAGTAAATTAACTTCACTAGTGTAATCTTTTAATATAACCTGATAGCCATAGGAAGATATCCTTGCTTTCAGGTTATATTAGATCAAATATACGCATAGCAATCTATGGCACACATTCAATGAGAGTAGTATTCCCATCATTATATATTTTAAGTTTAGGCTCCATCATTTCGGTTCCATAGTCATAGACTATAAATTTAGGCTGAAATCTATCTACAGCTTGACCAATATACACACACGCTGCATTCGAAGCACAAACTAGTAAATGCACTTTTTCTATACCATGTATTTGGTTCAAATTGGTAAAAATATCCTTAAGCCTACTAGCTAGTTTTTCACCTTCAAGTGGATGTGCTATGGCACCATTACCGTATCCATAACTTTCAGGAGGGTATATGCTTATTACTGGGAGCTTGTCTTGGGCTTGTTGATTCAGATGGTTGATTGTTGAATCAATCATCGCAGCGGGAAAAGTTAATTTAATGCTAACAATAACTTCTGAGTGCTTTGACTCAATCTCTGGCTCATCAATAATAAATGCATCTTCTCTAGGCTGTACTCCAGGCCACATCCAACTACTAGCATCTCTGTAACGCAGCATTGGCATTAATTTCGACTTATTACCGAATTTCGCACCAAAACCTATTAAAGCAAAAGTTGGACCTAAAACGAACACAGCTGTGCTACTACCCTTAGTCCATGCTTTTATTTGATTAACACAGTTTTCTATATGCTCAGAACATCTTCTATGAAACTCATAAGAGTTCTGCATTGAATCACTTACACCCCATTCCAGAGGAGTTAAATCGTGTTTAGCTCTACAATTGACTACGCTCAATGATTTTGAAATTGATATAGGGTTTGGCACTTCTATGCTTTGTCCATTTACGCTCCACGGAATAAAATATATTGGAACAGGGGTATAACTCAATGCATTGAGAAGGTTGTTGCATAGCTGAATATGTATGGTTCGCATAGCTTGTAATTTAGGTGCGGGATAATCTAAACTTGCTATTCGATCTACTAACCTATGATGAACATCACACAACAACAGAACATTGCTTGGTTCATCAGCAAGATTCTTTGATAAGTATATTACCCCTCTAGGGCCACTCTCAGAAGCTGCAATGTTATGAGCCATATACCCGAAGTTACCTCTGTGCCCTGATAATGAATCAAAATCCAATCTTGAACCACAGCCAGAAAACATGCACCTACCATGGCTATCTTCCATAACAATGCGTTTAGTCAATTGACTAAACTTGTTTCCTCTTCCTGTAACTTTCTCTCGACCTAAACTCCAACGTTTGAATAATTTAGTAGTTTCCTTGGCATTGAGCTTCTTAGAGCCAATTCTAGTTTCATCCCATAGACTCTTAAAGCTTTCTTGTGACTGAAAATCTTCCAAACTAAATTCTTTCTTCTCGGAAACCTTTAATCTCACATCTACTATGTAGCTATCACTTATATATGAAACCAACTTCTCATTATCGTCATGCTGAAGAGAAAACCTAAAAACATCAATCAATTCACCGCCATTGAACAGTAATGTCATTAAATTATGATAGCTTGCGTCTGAGAGGAAGCCAATATTGTCCCATTGAACTCCTGCCTTCTTAATATGATTAATATATTGTTTGGCTGTGTCAAGATTGTTAAATATAGCCTTATTTAAGGCTTGATCATGTGAGGTCTGAGTTCCCGCAGATAGATTATTTGTAGTCATTATTTAATTGTCCAATTCAGTAGAAAAAGGTAAATAGCCTAGAAAAATAGTAGAGTTTCGAGAATAGGTAATCCAAAAGCCAATATAGCTTGTTCCAACAATGACGTATAAAATACGTTCCGATAAATATATAGAGCTAGTGAATTGACTGGCTAAATCATTTAAGTCGGTATTAGATGGATGAGGTTTTGGCTCAGGGTGTGTATGCCATAATCCTAGTAGACCACCATAACCCTTAGTTTCTTTCCAATATTTCTTAAGAGCTTTGTCGTGAGATGTGGAACGAAAGAAAGTGGTTCGAGTACGTCTATCTCTGAACATTGGCGTCGTTAAATCGTCTACCAGTATCGTCTGACTGTCTGGATAGTATCTGCCCAATAATATCCCGCCAGCTTCCTTGGATTTTGCTTGTGACTGTCTAAAGTAGAACCACGTGGCTATGACAGATTCTGCTATTGCGCCATCGTATGCTTTATCATTTTCCTTCCACACGATGCGGTTGTTTAAGTACTGCAACATGAGCAACCTACCGTTTTTATAGCATCTAAAGACTGTAGATAGTAGCCACCATTTTGTAGAGCCAACTCTTGGTGTTTAGTGGCTTTCAAATCATAGTCGGTTGGTAACTTATTGGTAGCGCACCACGACTGCAACCCTGTTTTATTCTCAATTACATATTCAGCTATGATTACAGCCGTCTTCATAGCATGTACTGAACCATATGCCGTGAATGCTCCAGCGCATCCAGTGATATTTTTCGACAAAACTATACCTAAAGGATTACTAAACAAACTAGTCCTTATATAATTTGAAGAATTGCCATCGTCATCGTAGTAAAGACACTTCAAGCAACCATCCTCATTACTTCTGAATCCTAGAACATGACCACCCAATCCGTAAGCCTCTAGCCAACCAGATACAACATGGACATTCGCCTCATAAGTATATAAGCGTCGGCACACCTCAAGCTCTGTTGGAGGATGACCAGTAGCTAATACTATGGAATGAATTTCAGATAGCTGTTCATTGTTTTGGCTATTGAGCCAGTTTAGGATATTAGCTTTATAGGCTACTACTTCTAACTCAGGTATGTTTTGCTGCAGACGGTTTTTGAGAGCACTAACCTTAGACTGATTTACATCTTGTATTCCAAGGTAATGCCGCATAACGTTGTCAGTTTTCATATCATCATAATCAACTAGTATTAGCTTATCGATATCTGACTCAGCTAGTGTTTCTGCAACTCTTGATCCAACTGAACCGCAGCCAGCTATCACGACGGTCTTTTTACTTGAAAATTGAGAATCAATACCAGTACGATTCAGTAAGTACTCACGCCAGCCACGCTGCAATGTTTGCACCTTAAAACTACGATACTTATTTGAAGTCATATCCTGATAGTAGGAAATGACCAAGTATGTATGCATTTTAGGTGTGGGTACCTCTAAGAGGATAATTTTAAAATTACTTTTCTTGTGTAAGCTATCCAACTGATTTTTACTGAATTTTGATATTTGTTTCTTCCACCAATTTTCATCAAATGATTCGAAAAGATCAGGAATAACAAAATCTTCGATACAAGGTAACGATATCTTAGTGATTTTTACAGCAGTATAAGGGCTAGAGCTAGGTGGATTTCGGCTAGCTCCGTCGACTAAGTATTTGATGTGATGACACTGAGGTGTATTACGTTGTTTCGTAAAATTAATACACCATGCATATAAACTGTCAGACTGATTGGGATTGTGTGTCGCAACAATAACAGGTGCGTCTGATACGACTGTCTGATTATAACCATCGATTTCTTCGTATAAAGCATCCCTATTTCCAGCACTGTAGGATTCAAGAGCGTTCGTCAGAATACCTATAGCCGTATCTACAGCATATTTAAAAAGACCAGATAAGTCAGCGCTATCAAACATTTCACCTTGATGATCTGTGACACATATTAATCCGTCATTACCCACATGATCCAGTGCTGTCAAATTGCACTGAGAAACAGATACTGTAGGCAATGATAGCCAACGCTTTTGATCAGCATATTTGACTGATAAAGGGACTGTCTGACGATTAACATCTAAATCAAAGTCAATAGTTATAAAACCATCTTTTTTATCATAGCTCTTAATGTTCTTACCATTAAGAGATTGAATATGATTTTTAAAGCTTTGTCGTACATCATCGCTAATTGTCATAACATTACCTATGCTGATGATCCAGTACTGACATATGGCGCTTCATTACTTTTTTTAGCTTTATCGCTTTTCGCTACTTCTGGAAAGTCATCACCAAAACTTTTTCTCAATGTCTTACTGGCTTCATGCGCATCTGGCTCATCGACAGCTGACTGTAAATTATCCCTTAGTGTCTCAAAATGCTCCTTGATGGTAACCATATCGTCGTCGTTGACAGATTTTAGTAAGTCACCACCAGGTGTTATAGGCAGATTAATGCTGAGACGACCAGAGTAATCAAAATTATTTAAGATAGTTTTGACCAAACTCAGTAGAACTTCCTCATCATTTTTAACTTCTAATTCGGGTTCCAACCAATGATACGCTGCCATAGTCAATCCAATACTATGAATACCCACGTATTTATGATTACGCCATCTTTTTAAATAGCGTACACATCTACGAAACTGTTTGCGTTGCTCAGAACCGTTATCCTCATAGGTATCATTACCTTTATATAAGCCATTGATTATTGAATTGATACCCTCAGGATCCGCTGCCTGCCAAACTCGCTTATCTTCAGCTAACCCTTTTCTACCTTTAGCTAGATAATATATATCATCGTATGTGTTGCTAGATTTAGCATAGATTGGCAAATCAACATGATAATCTGGTTTGCCCTCCTTTATATATGTCACTGTCACACATGAACGGCTCACTTCTACTGTCCGGTTATTGTGTTTTATACAATCTGCGACTAACTCTTTCAATTCGACTGGTTTATAGTCCTCTTTGTGGCAGTCCAGAAGTACACCAACATCGATATCATAATCACCATCTCTTATAGGCTTAATACCTGTATTTAAAGCGTAGCTTCCTTGGTTGAAGCTTCTTTCATACTGAGGATAGCCTTCGTCTTTTTTCTCTTTCAACCTACTTTTAAGCTGCTCGATTATTAGGTCACGTTTATCACGTAAAAAGCTATTTTCTTCGTAAGTGCCTAATCTAATAGCACTATGGAATCCCAAAAACTGCGTCTGTAAATCTGCCATATTCTACCTCTCAATAATTGTTAAGTTTTAATAACTGTAGAATATAGCAAACTCTAGCTGCCCTTAGTAGATTATAGTCTGAATAGACGACATACCATGTCGTCTGACTGATGAATCACATAAAAAGAGGCACTTATGTTTATATATTAAATATTGACTAATTATTGGTAAAATAGGTAATTTCGCTTAATAGCACATACACAATGCCTTTTAAGCATCATCTCTGTACAATGGCTACAAAATTTTTGGTACTTAAAACTATGAACTTTGAACAAACCTTTAAAAATATTGACGACATTCTCTTTAAAGACTCTGGGGCTGACAGTGAGCTTGACTATATTGGTCAGACTTCTTGGATACTATTTTTACGCTATCTAGAAGATTTAGAAGAAGAGAAAGCAGAAGAAGCTGCTTTGATGGGTGAAGAATATAGCTATATTATGGATGAGAAATTTCGCTGGCATAACTGGGCGATGCCTAAAGATGAAAATGGCAAGCTAGATAACCACACAGCAATGACTGGTCTTGATTTAGTAGGCTTCGTTAATAATGAGCTTTTTCCGTATCTAGCGAAATTCAATGAGAATGAAGCTGATATTAATACGATTGAATACAAAATAGGTGAAATCTATTCTGAGCTAAAAAATAAAATTCAGTCAGGTTACAACCTACGTGAAATTATAGAATATGTAGATGATTTCCAGTTTCGTTCTAGTAAAGATAAGCATGAGTTGAGCCACCTTTACGAGACTAAAATCAAAAACATGGGTAATGCTGGTCGAAATGGTGGTCAGTACTATACACCGCGTCCGCTTATTCGAGCCATGATAGAGGTAGTCAATCCAGTAATAGGTGAAACCGTCTATGATGGTGCAGCAGGCTCAGGTGGGTTCTTATGTGAAGCATTCGATTATATATCTGACCGCATGGAAAAAAGCACTAAAAACTTGCAAACACTTCAAAATAGTACTTTTTATGCCAGAGAAAAGAAAAACTTAGCTTATGTAATCGGTGTCATGAATATGATATTACATGGCATTGAAGCGCCTAATATCATTCATACAAATACGCTAAGTATTGATCTTAAAGAAATTAAAGATGCTGACCGTTATAACGTTATCCTTGCCAATCCGCCTTTTGGTGGTAAAGAACGTCATGAAATCCAAACCAACTTTAATATCAAGACTGGCGAAACGGCTTATCTATTCTTACAACACTTTATTCGTAGTTTAAAAGCCAATGGTCGTGCTGCCATCGTTATTAAAAATACATTTTTGAGCAATACTGATAATGCTTCAATAGCTCTGCGTAAGCACCTTTTAGACACTTGCGACCTACATACTATACTAGATATGCCTGGTGGTACCTTTTTGGGAGCTGGTGTCAAAACAGTAGTGCTGTTCTTTACTAAAGGAACAGCAACTAAGAAAACTTGGTTCTATCAGCTAAATCCTGGTCGCAATATGGGTAAAAAAAATCCATTAAATGATGAAGATTTAGTTGAGTTTATACAACTACAAAAGACTAAACCTGAGACTGAAAAGTCATGGATACTAAATGTAGATGATATACCTACTGATACTTATGATTTAAGTGCTAAAAACTCTAATACACATATAGGAAAACCCCTAAAAAATACTGAAATAATTTTGGCTGAAATGAAGGCTTTAGATACTGATATTGAAAAACAAATTATTTATATTAACAATCTACTTCAGTCGGATATAAGCCAGTTATTTGATGAACAAAACAAACACTGGAAACAGAGTAAGTTTAGCGAATTATTTAGATTAAAAAGTGGAGATGGCTTGACAGCTAAAAATATGGTTAATGGCGACTATCCCGTTTATGGCGGCAACGGGATAGCGGGTTATCATAACGAATATAATATTGAAGGTCCTGTAGTGATTATAGGTAGGGTTGG
Organism: Psychrobacter sp. UBA2769; assembly: GCF_002352555.1. Taxonomy (NCBI): domain Bacteria; kingdom Pseudomonadati; phylum Pseudomonadota; class Gammaproteobacteria; order Moraxellales; family Moraxellaceae; genus Psychrobacter; species Psychrobacter sp. UBA2769. The sequence continues at coordinate 61,069 of NZ_DEIR01000007.1, forward strand.
AGCACTGTGTGGTAATGTAAGACTCGTTGAGGAAAGGTTTTGGTTGACTGATAATGCTTTTAAAATCTCTAATGATTTAAAGAGTTTTGATTTAGGGTTTCTAACTTATGCTCTTAATTATGTCAATTTAAGAACATATGCAAGACAAGCAGCTCAACCAGTAATATCTAACTCATCTTTAAAAGATATTATTATCTCATATCCTAGTAATATAGATGAGCAAAAAGAAATAAAATCTCAGCTTGACCTATTTGAAGAGCATAAACAAATACTAGATAAACTTTATTCTAGGAAATTATTACAATTAGAAGAACTTAAAAAATCAGTAATGCAAAATGCCTTTGTAGGCAAATTACCAAAAGACTAGCTTGAGTGAAGATTTTTAAATATATTTAATCATAATTTCGACTTTACACCTCGAGGCAGAGAAATAACTCTAAAGGCTGGCAAGCAATGAATGAAGCTCAAACAAGATTAGATTTGATAGACCCTATGCTCAAAGAAGCAGGATGGGGTGTAATTGATGGCAGTCGGATCAGAGTGGAGTTCCCTATTACTGATGGTAAGCTTATAGGTCATGGAAAACGAGGTAAGAGTCTATCAGCTGATTATGTCCTAGAGTATAAAAATCGTAGATTGGCGACTATAGAGGCTAAAGCCAAACGCTATTACTATACCGAAGGTGTGGCTCAAGCAAAAAACTATGCCAATAAGCTAAATATACGCTTCACTTATGCCACCAATGGTTTAAAAATATATTCTATTGATATGCTTGAAGGAACAGAGGGTGACGTCTCAAAGTTTCCGACTCCCAATGAGCTATGGGAAATGACTTATCCCACTCCTCAAGATAATGAAACCTATAAATTAGAAATTCTTGACTGGAAAAAGCGTTTTGACGATGTTTCTTTTGCTAAGTTCATGGGGAAATACTCACCTCGATATTATCAACGCAATGCCATTCAGGCTGTGTTAGATGCCATAGCAGAGGGACAAGATAGACTGCTATTAACAATGGCTACGGGTACAGGTAAAACGGCGGTTGCCTTTCATATTTGCTGGAAGCTTTTCCATGCAAAATGGAACCTAAAGCGTGACGCTACACGTATTCCCAGAATTTTATTTTTAGCAGATAGAAATATCTTAGCTGATCAGGCTTTTAATAGTTTCAGTGATTTCGAAAAAATAGACGATAATATGTTGGTGCGTATTAGACCTAAGGAAGTGCGTAAAACTGGTAAAGCACCTACTAATGGCAGTATATTTTTCACAATATTTCAATCATTCCTATCGGGTGAAACTGGGCTATCTGATGAGGAGTTAGAAATACAAGAAGAACAATCCAACGAGCTTTCGGACGTACTATCAAATACAGATATAGTCACAAAGCAAGAAGTTCAGAAGGGTTTTTTTGGTCAATACCCTTCAGACTTCTTTGATTTTATTGTCATTGATGAGTGTCACCGCGGCGGCGCTAATGATGAAAGTAGCTGGCGTGGCATTATGGAGCATTTTAGTGAAGCTGTTCAGCTTGGTTTAACAGCAACGCCCAGGCGAGATGTGAACGCTGATACTTACGAATATTTTGGCGAGCCGTTATATACTTATGCATTAAAAGAAGGCATTAATGATGGGTTCTTATCTCCATTCAGAGTACATCAAATTAGTACTACTATAGACAACTATACCTACACAGCAGGCGATACAATCACAGGTGGTGAGATTGATGAAAGTAAAGAGTACACAGAAGATGATATCAATCGTCACATTGAAATTAAGCAACGTGAAGAATACCGTGTTAAAAAGTTTCTAAGCCTGATTAATCAAAATCATAGAACGCTTGTATTTTGCTCAATACAACGTCATGCAGCACTTATAAGAGATTTGATCAATCAACATTCAGACTCAAAACATCCTGACTACTGCCACCGTGTCACTGCCGATGATGGCGCGCTCGGTGAGCAGCACTTAAAAGACTTTCAAGATGATGAAAAGTCTAATCCAGTAATTTTAACAACCTCTAAAAAGCTAAGTACTGGTGTCGATGCACCTGAAATACGTAATATAGTTTTATTGCGACCTGTTAAATCCATGGTTGAGTTTAAACAAATCATTGGTCGCGGTACGAGACTGGCAGAAGGTAAAGACTATTTTACAGTTTACGACTTTGTAAAAGCTCATGAGCATTTTAAAGATCCTGAATGGGATGGTGAACCCGAACCACCAGATGATACTGGGGGTGGTGGCCATACAGTCTGCCAAACTTGTAACCAGCGACCTTGTGCTTGTGATAAAGAAGAAGTCACTTGTGAAGAATGCGGTAATGACCCCTGTGTATGTGAGAAACCTGGTAGTAAGGTTATAGAGGTTATATTGAGTGACGGTCGTGTTAGACAAATAGACAGTATGGTGCATACGACATTTTTTGATGCAGAGGGCAAACCTATATCATCTGAGGAATTTGTGCAGAAGCTATATGGTGAAATACCAAAGCTATTTGGTAATGAAGATGATTTACGTAAGATTTGGTCTATGCCATCTACTCGTAGACAGTTACTCGAAAAACTATCTGATATGGGCTTTACTATAGCGCAACTAGAAGACCTGCAAAAAGTAATACATGCAGAAAATAGTGATCTCTTCGATGTACTCAGCTATATTGCTTATCATAAAGATGTACAGCCACGTAAGACACGGGCATCAAATGCAAAGCAAAGATTGCATGATTACAGTGCTAAGCAGCAAGAGTTCATCACATTCGTTTTAGATCAGTATATTAAAGAAGGTGTATCAGAGCTGGATGATAAAAAACTACCAGAGTTACTTAACCTACAATATGGATCTGTTTCTGATGCTAAAACAGCATTAGGTGATGTTAGCTACATTCGCAATATGTTTGTAGGTTTCCAGGAAAGAATTTATCTGTAATTGAGATTTAGATTGGATAAGAAAAAACCAAATAACCGATAGATTATTTGGTTTTTTTATTACTCTTAAATCTCATCTGCCAACTGTAAGCTGCCCGCCAGAAAAACTGATACATGATTCGCAGTACCAAGATGATTGTTTTCTGATGTAAGGTATATCCGCTGGCACATCAAGTTGATACGGCCGTCCACAGTACTCACAGTGCACATCATCTAAGTAAGCCTGGCACTCCGCTAATACGCCAAACAAAATATGATAATCGAGATGGTATTGTTTGCAGAGTATTTCTATATGCTCTACATACCGCCCATCATGGCCGTATGCCCAATAGTCTTCACATAGTTGTATGTCGGACTGATCTGCATTAGCGCTAAAAATAAGTTTTAAGCTCATGGTTATCTCCAAACCAATTAATTAACGTTAATCACAACGAATAAGAAATCTCGTAATGATTCATAATGGCCAAAAATTTGGTCTCAAGATTTGTTAAGGTATAACGATTCAGCGCTAATCCTTCATTTAGCTCACGTTGCACCCATATCCTAACCGCTTCATCATTATAGAAAATAGGGTTAACGCCTAGCATCTTTGCTAACTGTGAACCCTGTTGTATTTGCAGGTTTACCATAAGCTTGGTAGATAGCGATATCGCTTCGGCGCTTAACCAAATTGAAGCATGCGGCGGTTTAATAAATGTGTTCATGTATAATCTCCTGTAGATTAATATTTATTCCTGTTAGTCGTAATGACTTTCTACAGATTAAATTATACATACATTTTGAGCTATTGCAACTTAAAATAACCTTCTATAGGTCTTTTTATTACTTAATAGAACCTTTAACTTATTTGACAACTATAGTTTGCTGCGTATTATTTGGCGTAATAACTGATAAGCGCAGTATTATCTTGTGTTCTAAAAGGAGGAAAGTTTATTGTTCTTCCTTAACTATCTCATAAAGGTCGCCCACTTCAATATCCAAATATAAACATAGCTTCTCTACAACTTCTAGATCCACTCTTGTCGCTTCTTCGTTATACATACGTGTAATTGTGCCTCTATTTACATCCGTGTCCCTAGACACATCAGCAATCTTTAACCTTTTCTCACCCATAATTCTAGATAAATTACACTTCACCATAACCTCCTCCATAATAAAATAACCTACTGTAGATAAAAATGTCTTGCAAAAGATTATTTTTAGTGTAAATTATGTTCTATAGCAGGTCATAAAGCTATCAGATAATAACACTTTAATCTTTAGTAAGGATTTTACTATGAGTTATACCTATTTAACAACCGAAGAGCTGTCACAACGCATTAAATATGACAGCAAGACTATACGCAATCAACTTAAGGATGCAGTATTCATTGAGGGCGTTCATTACATCAAACCATTTGGAGGTAGAAAAATCCTTTTTATATGGCAAAAGATTGAAGAGTTGATGCTAACAGGCTACGACGATACCATTCCATTTGCAGCGGGAGCGTAATCATGGCGAGTATCAATAGCCGTAATGGCAACCTGTATGTAGATTTTCGATACATAGGTCAACGTTGTAGAGAGCAAACCTTACTGGCAGACACTAAGCCTAATCGAAAGCGTCTAGAAAATTTCGTTAGCAAAATGGAAGCAGACATTCAATTAGGTAGTTTTCGATATGAAAACTATTTTCCGCAAAGTAAAAAGCTTGAGCAGTTTCAAAGCTTAGAGCTTATGAGGTCAACGAATAGTCATAAGGACTCAAGCTCAGGCTTTGATAGTTTTAGCAAAGTTTGGTTAGAGGAAAAAAAGCCGGAATGGCGGGACTCTCAAATAAGTAATGTGGAAGATATATTTAGAATTTACCTAATTCCTCATTTTAGCAATTTACCGCTAAATACCATTAGCAAAGCCAAAATCATGACTTTTCGAGGCAAGTTAGTCAAAGATGGTAATAACGGACGAACTTTATCAGCGTCTCGCATTAATCATATCATGACGCCATTACGTATGGTGCTGACCGAAGCCTCTGAGCGTTTTGATTTTGACAGCCCTTGGAAGAATATAAAACCACTCAGTGAGCCTAAAAGTAATGTCAGTCCTTTTACTCTAGAAGATGTCATGCTGATTATCAATAACGTGAGAGCAGATTATAAGCCTTACTATATCGTACGATTTTTTACAGGTATGCGTACAGGTGAGATTGATGGCTTGCCTTGGAAAAATATAGATTTTGAGCGCCGACAAATCATCGTTGATCAAGCAGTAGTTAATGGTGTAATAGGCGAAACTAAAACCTCAGGTTCGAATCGTATCATTCAGATGAACCAACTGGTTTATGATGCATTAGTTGGTCAGCAGAAACTAACTAAACATCAAAGTGAGTTCGTGTTCTGCACAAAAGCGGGTACTCCTTTGAATCATCGTAATGTGACAAAGCGAGTTTGGTATCCGTTACTACGATATTTAGAGCTTGATAAGCGAAATCCTTACCAAAGTAGACATACGGCCGCGACGCTTTGGCTTGCTGCTGGTGAGTCGCCTGAATGGATTGCTGCGCAAATGGGTCATAGCAACACAAAAATGCTATTCACAGTGTATTCTCGCTATGTGCCAAACCTAACTCGTCAAGACGGAAGTGCTTTAGATAAGCTACTGATAGCACGAGGAATATTACAAAACATATGAAAAACCCTATATTTAACAAAAAGACATCCAAACAGGTGTCTTTTTTTTGTTTTATCGCTGGATGCTTTATATAAATGGAGCTACAGTTAAGGAAATAGTTTGTAATGGTTATAGAACAATGGCTGATGAAGATAATCGCTCTAAAAATATCGAAGAATGGCTACAAAAAAACATTGTTGATTTTTCTGATCCTAATAGCGATGAAGCTTCATCCTTACTAATTGAGCTAAGGTTCTTGAAAAACACTTTGCCTGTACAATTTAAATCTGCTTTTAACAGTGAGTATAACGCCTTAACTGAATGGATAAAAACAGCTGAGGTTGATAGCTCTCTAATGGAATCAAAAAAGTCACAAATATATGAAAACGGCATTGATCATAAAGTGTTTTTAAAAAATATTAAAGAGCATCAGCTTTATTTGAAAGAGCTTTATCTTATTACCTTTTTAGTCCATCGAGCAGACTCATGTAAGGTAAACACTATTCGTGCTCTTTATTTTTTCTTATGTTTAAGGATGATTGAGCTAACGGATTATGACAGTCGAGTTGAGACGACACTTGATGAATGCCGGTTTTTAACCAACAAAACTCGCGAATTTTTAATTCAGTTTTTACCGGATATAAATGAATACAGCTCTATACAGGAATTATTAAGCGCATTTGAGTCAATTCAGTCAGAAAACCTATATGAAGAATGGTTGCAATCAGACGACAATGAACTAGAAGAGTTTGTAGAAAAAATTCGTAGAAAACTGCATAAAGATGAAAAGGATCAAGAATGGACTGATAACGAGCTCGTTAATCATCGATTATCTAAGCACATTTATGAATTTTTTTTACCACTCGAAAATATATTACTTAAAAAATCAGGAATTACTCGGAACGTCTCTCGGTCGGGAAAGCCTGCTGTCATATCGTCTGATATTTTTGTTGATGAAATCACAGGAGATAGTACCTCAACTGTTTACAGTGTAAATATCATGCCAAATGATAATCAGACGTTAGAAACTTTTGAAACTGATGAACGACAAGACGATATTAATGAAGCTGTTTTTGAAGTCTCACTTAATAAACCAATCTCTTATCATCTGGATATTGTGAACGCTCAACAACAAGTAAATATGCGTCGCAAACGCTCGATGTTACTAAATACAGATGTGCAGGTTGCTAAGCACTCCGAAATAAAGATCTTATTTAATGAGTTGTTTACAATTTTAAAAAGTAGCAACGTTGATTATACAGTCAATAGTAATGGCACTATTGAGCTAACTAATGAGCAATTAGAAGCAATATATATAATGATGACTTTACTCACAGGGAGTACCGAATTCATTCGATACATTGATTTAATTAAGGATTACGATCGGTACTGCATTGAATTTAATTTTTCACCGACAAGAGCAGTGTTAGGAGATGAGTACAGCAGTGACCTCTCGATAACCAATAACGATAAACTAGAATTAACGTTACCATTTGCAGTAGGAGTTTTAGTAGAAAATATGCAAGATTCCCTAGTAGGTACGGCACAAGAAAATTTGTTTTTCTTCGATAACCTTGAAAAAGCAGCAAAAAACAGAATTAGTAAAATTAATAAGAAAAATAATACTCGACTAACTTTAAATAAGTTAAGAAGTTACTTAAAACATGTACTCTTTCATTCAGGTACTGATACAGCTGTGATTGATGTCATGACTCTTTCACCAATTCACCATTTATCTGCTTTGCCATATTTTGGCCTTACTAAAGCCGATACATACTATGCGCAATACCACTACTACGATCACCTTAGAGATCTAATTTTTTCAGAACCTACCAGCATATTAAAAAACGAATTAAGAGAAAACAATAAGCTATCGAAGTTTGATTTACTAGATTTTCCAGGCGATAGGTATGTTTATAAAGGCGAGCAGCAAATGGGAACAAAGCTAGCTCTGCAAAGCTCTCAAATTAAATTGAAATTAGTCACTCCAATTATTAATGAACTCAAAGCCTTAAAACTTCATAAAAATCTCAATATGAATAATTTCATTAAGTTTCATAACAAGTTGACGGATTATCTCTATCTTGTTCTTGGCTTATCATCTGGTTATCGTCCTGTTATTGAGACGTTTGGACGTCTAAAAGATATCGATCTTGATATAGGTACGTATTTTATTTCAGATAAAGAAAATAGAATGGATGCACAAGGACGATTAATTACCCTTCCCGAGATAGCAAGGCTTCAATTACAGCATTATAAAAACTACCTATATGAAAATATGAAGCTCTTTAATATTCAGCATAATCGACTTGGCAGATTACTACAAGAAATTCATGAAAGTAGTGTTGGCCTTATTAGTTATCTAGAAGTCAACGAATATGGCACACTTAATTTCGTTAAAAATCAAAATAACACCTTTATTTCTAACAGGTTCAAATTGTATGCTCATTTACCATTAAACTGGTATCGTCATCATATTCGATCGCTGAAAGACCCTAACCATAGCATGTTTAGCAGCAATTTATCTCAACTGAATGACGAAGTAGTTAGCAGTTGGATGGGACATACTGATCAACTTGGCTTCGATTACTACGACATATTTAGCGGATTAAAACGTTCACAACAAGCGGAGCTTGCTGAAATGATCAATAAAGAATTAGAAGACTATGGATTTGAACCTATTGAACTAAATGAGGCGAAAAATGTCAAAGAGTAGTCTTTCAGGTATTGATAAACGAACAGTAGAAAGAGAGAAAAAACTGGTAGCAGCAAAAGATAAAGCTCTTAAAATAGCTTTGAGTCATATTAGAGTTGATGAGCTCGCCAACAAACCTAATCCACAAGCAGAGTTCACCAGAAGATGGAACAAATTTGATCAATCGCTTAAATCAACAAAAATTTTCCATAATCATACGTTCTACGGGAAGAGCTATAACTACGCTCTTCAAGAGATTCAAAAAAAACTTGACGGTTACGATTTAGATATCAGTTTTCCTAAATATATTGTCTTTGAACAGCGTCCAAAACTTTTTAGAGATAGTGATTGGTTTCAAGAAGCAAAAAAGGTGAGAACCTTCTACCAGCTATGGATGAGTAGTTTTGAGAATAATAAAGAAATTAATATTTATGACGTTTTCCTATCTTTAGTTTTTCACAATGCCGTACTACAAGCTCCCTTGCTTGAATTTATTATTAAAAAGTTAGTTGCCGGAGATCTAACGATTCAAAGCATTTATAACCTACCTTTTGTTAGAGCCGATTTTAATAAAGGGGGCTATAGTACTAATGTCAGGAGCAACAAGATAAAAGATGAAAAGTACACGTCACAAAATATATTTTTGTCGCCTATTTCAGCCACTCTACTGCGATTGTATAGACTAGACGATATTTCAATAATAAATGATGTTTCAAAATCTGACGGTTCTATCGATATCAAGGTGTTTTATCAAAAATTACTCGATCATCAAAAATTGTATCAAACACTACCTAATAACTTAGAAGAATTTTTGAAAGCTAGTGTTTACGTCTGTGAAAATCACAAAAATTTTAATTTACCAGAATATTATTTATACTTATTATTGGGTATTAAAAAGACATATTCCTTACCAGTGGATAATTGGCAATGTATATTATATGAACGACCAAAACCATCTGATATAGACATCTTAGAAGATTTTGATAACCATCAACAACATCAAAAGAACTCGAAACATAATCAACATAAGCAATTGGCATTACAAATTTCTAGACTATTCAAGCCTGAGAATGGAAAAAAGAATGAGAAAATATCAGGAAGCTTATTTGATAAAAGGTTGAAAGCGAATTTAGTACTATTAAAGCAAGAAAAATCTCCCATCAATGAAGTCGCACTGCTTACCTGGTTTGTCTATAAGCGATTATCTAACCAACCAAACAGTATTCAAACCTATAGCAATAACATTACGAACAGGTGGCTAGCGTTAACTTACAGACAGAATATTGACGATTTTGATGAAGCTGACTTTGAATCTCTTTATGCAGAAATTATAGCATTAGGTCGTACTACATCAGCAAGAAATGACACTGCTAAGTTGCTAGACGATTTCCATGAACACTTAGTTAATATGTATGGTGCCGAGCCAGTTGAACCAATGTCAGCTGGATCCGTAGCTCATGTAAAAGCAGGATATATATCAGAAACTATGTTTCAAGCAATTCTATATGCATGTAAAAACTTAAATATTAACAAAGAGAAAAAAGACGCTATCTATGTTGCTTTAATTCTTGGTCAACGGTTTGGCATGAGAATAGGAGAGATAGCTAAGCTTAAGCTCACAGAGATATCAGAAACAGTTGAAGATCTTGAAGTTCGTAATAATATTTATGGTGATAATAAAACATCCTCTGCTTTGCGTAGTTTACCTATAGGCTTGTTGCTATCACCAGAAGAACTAAGAGTTTTAACTGCCTTATACCATAGACGTGTTGAGGAAAAAGGACAAACCTTGATTGCTGACGCCAGTGGGCAAACAATTCCTAAGAATCAACTATCACAGATGGTCTCAGGATTAATAAAAAAAGTAACTGGGTTGTCATATTTGACAGCTCACAACCTTAGGCACAGCTGCCTATCTAACATTCAGTTACTGCATTTTCTGTATGATTCAGAAACGTTAAATAATACAGTAGCAAATGAAAGCTTGGAGAGCTTACTACCTTATAAAAAAGCAGATGCATGGAACATTTATTACAAACTATTTGGATCAAGGAAATCTATTAGCAACTACATAATCGCAGGTGTTGCTGGTCATAGTGAACCTAGTGTTAGCTTTAATAACTACATTCATTTCACTGACATTCAAATTGGACTCCAGTTATGGAATATCGATTATCAGTTAAGCGAGAATCAGAAAAGCTATTTACTTCAACTGCCTAGACGTAAGCAAGGATTTGAAGTCAATGAAATTTATGAGTATTTACTTAAAAAGCTAAAAGTTGAGCCATTACCAAGATTTGAAGGTAAATCAAAAAAACACCCGTCTCATTACAAAGAAGTCGAGCGCGAATTTGGTTTTAATGAAGTTGCTAAAATTTTGCGTAGTTATTATATCCATGATGATTTTCAGCATTTACTAAAACTATATGATATATCTAACGATGAATTTAAAAAGTGGCATTGTAGGGCAAAATACTTAAAGGAGAGTTCTGAGTATCAAACTAAGTTCGGTGGCTCAAGGCTATTTTCATCAGAGCAAAAAAACCTGCTTGTTCCAAGCTATAATTTAATTGCAGAAGATCAGAAAGTAATGGAGGGTATGGAGCTTAATTTTAAAGAACTATCTTTATCAAAAAAACATAAAGAGGGTCTCGATTGGTTTATAAGCTATACACTACAAAATTGTGAGTACACTCAAAATCAAATCAGGTTTGAAAATCTTGAGGATTTTGATCGGTTTTTAAATTATATAATTAATCTTTTGCCTAAAGCATTAATTCATATAGATATTCGAAACTTACAAAGTTGTACTGATAAGAGGTTAGTAAATAAATGGAAAAATCGACTTAGTAAGTTGCCAGAATCCAACGTACACTATGATCTACCTAATGATAAAAAAGAAATAAAGTATACTAAGAAAGTAAAAGCCAGTATAGGTATTGCTAGTTCCAAAGAAAAATATAATAAAGGCAATAGTAGAATACATTACAACCGCATATTACAAGTTTTTTGTTTCTATCAATTTATAATTTTAGATGATACCAAAGATATTGTATTGAAACAGAGCTCTTGAAAAATTATTTAGATATCTTAATATGTATAACTGAGCTCTAAATCTTTAATAGGTATGCTGAACACAATAAAACTACTCGATTAAGGCGAAGCATACTTAAAGTACTATAGTCAGTTTAATAAGAACTTGATATAGCCTTTATCATGAAATAGTTTAGGTAGATTATTCTCCATCTATCCTTTGCGTAGAAACTTTGCTCGTGCCCAATTTTTCTCGATAGGATTTAGATCATGGGGTGACTAAAACACATACTGAACACTGCTCCGCAGTACTTCGATCGTCATCAATATTATGATTTAAGAGTAAGTAAGGATATTCGTAATTTTAGTAAGTTTGAGGTTAATATAATATATGACTTCTGCAAGAAGTCTACTAGAGGATGAAATGAGCAGAAAAATTTTTAACACACAGGATTTGGGTAGCTATGACTTTATTTCTCAATTAATCGAAATAGATGCTGAGAAATTTAGAAAGACAACTGAGCAAGTTATAGAAATAATAAATACTGAACAATTAGAAGGATTAGAAGGTAATGATTTAGAAGTTTACAAAACATATGTGCATGAAATGACACATTTCTTAGATTCTACTACTACCCTTTGGGGGCTACAGTATAGTATAAGACTGAATAATTGGTTTAAATACCAAAATAAACAAACTTTAGAAGTTTTGGCTCTTAATGATTCAGAAATTACATTACATAATTCTTATTGTAGTGAAAAAGGAGAAGGTGTTAAATTCTCAAGAATAAAATATTCTCTAGAATACAATGAAAAATTTGGTGCTTTTATTAGATTTTTTTATTTAGATGAGTTTGAAAATATATTACATTCAAACCCTCTCTCAATGTTAGCATTGTTAGAAGGCCATGCTTATGCAAAAGAGTTAAATATATCAATAGAGAAATACAAGAAAAATAATGATTTAGTAGAGTTGGGTATTTTAAAAAGAGATAATAGCAAGAAAATCCTAAAGCTTAGTTCATGTGAATATACAGCTTACTTAGCTTTAGCTATCCAAATGATGCCTGAAATTGATGTTGATATTCAATTAAATTTATTATGTAAGATTTTTAAATTCTGTTTGGATATCCCACTAATATACCTAGCTCAGACTCCTAATTATTTATTTGAAATGGCATTTTTAAATAACAATGAAATGCTTATCAGCCAGTTAAAAATGGAGTTTAGTCGTGGTAATAACAGGCATATACTAGCTTTACTAGTACTATTCGATATATTAAATAAAATTCATAATAATCTTCTTACTCTAGATTGCAATTTTATAGAAAATATTGATAATTCAATTCTAAAAATTTTTATTTCTAATAATGAACCTGTGGAGAACTTATTAGAATCAATGAAAGCTCACTGGCAAATAGAATTAGAGGTTGATATAAAGCTATTAAATGAGTTGGATGCTAAGTTTCCACTACTTATGGCACAACAAAGAATTGATCTAGGTTGGGGATATCATAGTCATATAAGATATCATCTACCTGATATCTGTACTGATGGCATAGACAAAGCAACTTTTAATCAGCGTTTAGATTTGGACACTGATAAGTATTTTGACGAGATAAATGAGAAAAGCAAATCCTTAAGGTCTGAAATAAGTTTGTATGGAACTAAAAGAGACCACCTAAAACCTGATTTTAGTCATGGCTACTTGGAATGGATGAGAGAAAATCCAATGGGTGGTGTTTACCATTTTGATAAGTAGATTTATAGATTGTAGTATGATACCTAATTACTATAATAGATCTCTTGCATAAGTCATCGCAAGAGCTTGTGATGACTTATGCAAGGATTTTAATAAATATTTATCCTGTGATGTATAAAGTACTTAATAATTTACAGCATGAGTAACACATGAATAAATCTATCATTAAAAGAATTGCGAAAAAATCAAATCTGTCTTGGCATCCAATGACAAAAAAGCTGCATAAATCTTTTATGGAGTCTTACAGTGATGATTTTTATAGCACGATTATTAAAATGTTCCAAAAAAAACTACAATTGAACCAACAAACTATCTATTTGATCTCAAATCGTGAACAAGTAAAGTTACTAAATCAGCCTAAAAACAGTAAAGAAAAAGCGAATATTGATTATCAAATAGTTGCAGGTTGTTTTAATCCTTGGTTCGATGATGAAGTGTTGAGAACGAATAAGCAGTTAGTAGCAATAGAACTCAGTCCAGCAGAAGGACAGAGTAGAAAAGCATTTAAAGATGAGTTGCAAATTTTAATTCTATTAGATTTTTTAAAGTCTTTATCTCAAGCAAATATGTCAGCACTTGGAAATAACTTCTTTGCTCTGAAGGATGTTGTTGTGAGCTCGGAAGAGTTAGAACGCGTATATTTAAAGCTTATGGGTCACAAAATAAGTGCTAAACAATTCACTGAATATTTTGGACGTCAGCGAGATTTTGTCTATAAGCATAAACGCTAAGAAAATTTAATCTATACGTTTAACAAGAAATAGTCGGTTTACCATCTTTTTAATTGATCACTGAAAACTCTTGAATATAATATCGTCTTTAAACCACCATATTTACGCTGACCTCTGCCGTCAAATCCGTACTTAAGCCTAGAAGATTTTCAACTATATTATTTTCTTTGTGTAGTTGGCACTTGCTGACTCTGCATAACCGTGCCCTTTCTAAAACAATACACTATGTTATGATCTACTCATATTGTTATAACGAGCTCTCAACAAAGCAAGTAGGTAAACTATGACTCCAGAAGATGATCCAGAATCTATAGAATCAAACGCTCTAATTAAGTCTACTAGCAAGGGGTTGATGACTAGCAAAGGTCGTAGAAGCCAAATCAGCCTAACGTCTGATATTATCAGAGCAGCAGCAATAACAAGAACCTCTAGACAATCATTGGTTGATGAAAGCTGGATGCAAGAGATTTGGGAATGGGCAGATGAGTTTGGAATACATGAACGGAGAGTACCGCGTGATCGAGAAAAACTATTAGAATTGACCAAGCTTGATGTTGGTTGTAGTGTTCACGGTAAGCTTCTTGAGAAGGAAATTAACAAGATAACTAAATCTCAATCGCGTAAAGCTATTGGTTATCAGCTTAGCGAGCTACCTGAAAGTATTGGTAATCTGACCAATTTAACTGAGCTTAATATTAGTGGTAATGAGTTGAGCGAGTTACCTGAAAGTATTGGTAATTTGACCAATTTAACTGAGCTTAATATTAGTGGTAATGAGTTGAGCGAGTTACCTGAAAGTATTGGTAATTTGACCAATTTAACCAAGCTTAAGATCGTGCTTAATCAGCTAAGCGTGCTACCTGAAAGTATTGGTAATCTGACCAATTTAACTGAGCTTGATATTAGGTATAATCAACTTAGTGAGCTACCTGAAAGCATTGGTAATCTGACCAATTTAACTGAGCTTAATATTAGGTTTAATCAGTTTAGTGAGCTACCTAAAAGTATTGGTAATCTGACCAATCTGTTCTATCTTTCTCTTCAAGATAATAATTTTAGCGAGTTACCTAATTGGCTCGATAAAGATATAATCTATTAAGTATTATAAGGTAATCCAACTTGCAAACTGAAGCCATTTTTGAATGTATTGCTAACCGTATCTCGCTTGAGCTTGAAAAAGCACAAAGCAGTGTTTATATTGCCGTTGCTTGGTTCACCAATCAAAACTTATTTAACGTCATGCTACAAAAAGCGCAGCAAGGCGTCACAGTCCAACTTATGCTATCTAATGACCATATTAATCAACAAAGTCTAATTGATTATAATCAATTAGATATAGGTAGCTCCGCTGTTTATCTTATTGGTGACGGTAAGCAAGACCTTATGCATAATAAGTTTTGTATTATTGATAACGACACTGTGATTAATGGCTCTTATAACTGGAGCTATAAAGCTGAAAAGAATCATGAGAATATACTTATTACCAAAGGTGATGAGGTTTTAGCAGAACAATTCATTAAACAGTTCAAAAAAATTCGTAATACCTACTTTGATCATCAAGAAGACACTCCAGAGCTACCGCTCGATAAAATCATTAAGCGCCTTGAGATTATCAAGAACTATGTCGTTTTGGAAGACATAGAAGACATCACTCGTGAAAATGACAAGCTGAAAGTATATGCTTTTCAGCAAGATATCGCTGCTATCACTCAAGCACTACAGCAGCATAGCTTTGAAACTGCAATAACGCTTATTGACCTGTTTATTAGAAACCATCATGCCTTAGTTATCTATAACGACATTGATATTAGCGCTTTAAAATTAGAAATCCGTCAGCTTGAACATCAGCTCAATGCCTATGACAATGAAAAAATAGAATTAGAGCAACTGTGCTCAGAGTTTTATCATCGCCATACACAAGAGCTTGGCAGTTACATCAAACGCTTATTAGAGCTGCGTAAAATATCTACTGAAGATGATCCAGAAGAGTACGCAGAAGCGGTGAAAGATGAGGAAGACTATAATGAGCAGTTTGAACTCGAATCTGAAAAAGAAATCTACGAGCTAGATAATGAGCAACGTTTAGAGATAAAAAAAGCCTATCGACAAGCCAGTCAAATCTGCCACCCTGATCGTGTTAATGAAAATATGAAAGACCTCGCGCAAGAGATTTTTATTAAGCTTAATGAGGCTTATAAGAAGAACGATGTGGACGAAGTGAAGCAGATTTTATCTGAATTAAGACAAGACATATTCAAACCACGTTCAGAAACTGTCAGCGAGTCAGATCAGCTAAAAGTCATTATTAAGACGCTCAAACATAAGATAAAAAACCTTGAAGACGAAATATTTATAATCAAAGACAGTGAGGACTATCAAACTATTAGTAATATTGATGATTGGAATAGCTATTTTGAAGACGTCAAAGCACAGCTGATTAAAGAAATTGATTATCTTGAAGTTGGTATGCCAGATGGTCCAGTCGATGACGATATCCCATTTTAACGAATACATAAATACAAACTGTTGATTAAATTAGATAGGGTCTATTTAAATAGACCCTTTTTCTATATCTAAAGAATAAAAGTAGTTTATAATAGAGTTGTGAATAACATACATGATTAAGTGTTGATTAAAAGGTTTGTCACATGGCTCAGATTAAGAACTTAATATTTAGTAATGGGGAAAGATATCCAATGCTAATGGATTCAGATGGTACTCCTGACTATTGGGTTACATTATATGTGACAGAGAAGCTAAGACCTTCTCAAACACAATCCGCAATTATCAATACTCTTGGGCATTTGATACACCTTAAACTATGGGAAGAGATAAACAATAGAAACCTTATAGAAGAGTTTGTAGAGTCTAAGTTCTTAAGTAATGAGGATGTCTACTCTATTCGTGATCACTGTATGCTAGATAGTAGAAGCTTGAGGAATTGGTTAAAAAGGTCAAAAAGCAACGTAGTAAAGTTTCCGTCAGCCTCAACTGCGAACTTTATGCCTATTCAAAGTGTTTCTAGTAACCATGCTTCAAATAGAATGTCACATATAGCTTCCTACTTAGACTTTATAGTCCGAGTCTTACTAAAAAACAAACTAGTAAATGAGAGTGTGTCAACTTCAATTACTAACATGAATAATTCCCTATTATCTAATAAGCCCAAGGGTAACAAAGGAAAAGGTCTTGCTGCTGACCCTAATTCAAAGTCTGCACCACCTGAAGCCTTTTCTAGAATATTAGAGATAGTGAAAGAAGATTCACCTGATAACCCTTTTAAAGGTATAGACGTCAAGTTACGCAATGCAATTATATTTGAAGTCATGAATAATACAGGTATGAGAGCAGGTGAAATCTTAGCGTTGCAAATTGATGACATAGATTTCTATGATAATGCTATTTCAGTTGTGAGACGTCATGATGCCGTTGAAGACCCTAGAAAAATGCAGCCAGTAGCTAAAACGAGAGAACGTAGAATCCCTGTTAGTGCAACTCTCGTTGAACGATTAAAAAGCTACATTATGGAAAATCGTGCTGCTACAGATAAAGCTAAAGGACACCCTTATATCTTTGTCACTCATAAACGTGGTAACTATTATGGTAAACCAATATCTAATAGTACGTTTGTTAATCGTATTCTTAAGCCTGCAATAGCAGTTAGCCCAGATTTACTTGAAGAAATAACAAGACACGGGTTTCGACATAATTTTAATTATAACCTTTCAAAGCGTATAGATGCGATAAATGCAGCAGCAAAAGGAAACTCAAGCATAGATTCAATAAACGAAAAAAAAGAGATGCAAATTAGAAAGGATCTTAATGGATGGAGTTCTGAGAGTACTGCTGAGGGATATAATTTAAGACATATAAGGGAAGAAGCAGATCGAGTTATGCGTGAAGATATAGAGCATTGGTCTGAATTTATACACAAGGATGCATAGCATGAATGGCTTATTAAAAAATAATGGTGATTCAGAAGCCCATGATGATTTTGAAACAACAGAATTAAAAGTTCCTATACGACATATTAGTAAAGGCGGATATACTTTTGATTTTGATAATGATGAGTGGCGTTTAGATGGCTCCACTGTTATATATTTCAAACGTCTCACACCTATGAATAGAGAGTTAAAACATAGCTTTAAGGAAGCTTTGTGTCGATATGCAGAAGAGCTTTCAGCAATGCATACCTTCAATATGTTTAATAACTTTAATCTCTTTATGAAAGCCAATACTGATGACAGGATAACAGTAGAGGCTTTGTCTAATTATAGAGCTTCACTTGATTCAGTTGATGAGCACAAGTTAGGCGCTTTAAAAGGGTTCCTACTATCTTGGTATGAGTGGCGCTTTGCAGGTATTAATAAAGTAGTAATGAATTACTTAGATGAATTAAAACTTAAAGGCTTTGCAAAAGGTAAGGCGGTTAAAGGAGCATGTCCACATTCTGGGCCGTTAACTCATAATGAGTTAGGATCCTTAATTGATTGGGCGTCAAATGCATTCAATACAAAATTACTGAACCTCACAGAGTATTCTTTCTTCATGGTACTAGCATTCACTGGTCGTCGAACTGTTCAAATTCGCTCTTTGAGGTCAAAAGACATTATTTACCGTGAGGATAGTCATGGGCACGATTATATTATTAACTGCCCTAGGGCTAAGCAACGTGGATTTGGTTTTAGAGAACAGTTTACACCTTTCACAATCAACGAAGATTTATACCTTATTTTGAATAACAAACGTAATGAATCAATAAAGCTAATTGAAAAAAATTTAGGGATTACTCTGCATCCAAAAATACAGTGTGAGATTCCCATTTTTTTAGAAGAATCTAGGCTAATTGAGATAGTAGATGAAAAAGATTTAGTTAAAAAGTTAAATGATTTGCCTGACTATCTACATATGACAAGAAGCAATGCCATCTCCTTGCTTAAAGGAGTATCTATTAAAAATACCGCTTATTCTGAGAGAACTGGGGATTTTATTAATTTTACGGCTTATAGGTTCAGATATACAAAAGGTACTAATCTTACACGTAGAGGAATAACAGGTGTTGCTTTAGCGGCGGCATTAGATCACTCGGATACTCAAAATATTGGTATTTATGTAGAAAACACCGAAGAAACTGCCCAACAGATTGATGAAGTGATGGCTCCAATATTAGCGCCGCTAGCGCAGGCATTTGCGGGAAAACTAATTTCTTCTGAAAGAGATGCTATTAGGGCAAACGACCCTAATAGCAGGGTTAAGAATAGAGCTTCTGAAAACGTGGGTAATTGTGGAACGCATTCCTTTTGTGCATCTGGGTATAGAGCATGCTATACCTGCATAAATTTTCAACCTTGGTTAGAAGCTCCTCATACTAATGTTCTCACGGAAGTCTTAGCAGAAAGAAAAAAACAAGAGGAGCTAGGTATTTCACAAAACGTTATTCAATCAACAGACAGGTTACTACTTGCTGTACAACAAGTCGTTCTTATGTGTGAAGCTATCAAGTCAGAGGAGAGAATAGTAAATGTCTAATGTTATTCATTTTCAACCTAAAGACGAGCTAACAGCTAAAAGGAACTTAGAGAGTTTTATTGTCGATTGTCGTGATAAATTGACGCTCTATGATGATCAGGGCGGTTGGCAGAGTAATAACTGGAAACACGAACAAAAAGGGCGTTCAATAGCAATGACCTTTTCAAAATATCGTGAAGTTTCGAATCCTGCTAACTTTGATCCTTTAGAAGAACCTTTCCTATCTTTCGCAAAATCTTATATTCGTTACAACCAAAGCATCAAAGCTGTTTCAAGTGTTACTAATAAGATGGTCGCTTTACGCCTAATTCATGATGCTTTGTTTGAGGTTCATGATGATGCCGATATATTAAAAGTTGACGGTTTAGTCCTTAGTAAGGTGAATGAACTAACTACGCTTCGGATAACTAATGATGACCGCAGAAATAAAGTAGGTTACCAAATTCAAATTCTGCTTGATTTCATTCGGGATAAGAGGTTTGTACCTACACTACAGGCATGGGTAAATCCTTGGCCTAAAGTAGGCGCAAAAGCCGAAAGAACTGACAAAGAATCTATAGAATGGCAGGATACACGTTGTCCAAGTATGCATCAAATGTTAGCTTTGGCAGATAGTTTTGCAAAAGCTGATAATCAAGAAGACAAGTATTGGTCTAGTATTGTAGCACTGCTAATGTTTGCACCTGGAAGAGGTGGCGAACTTTCGGAATTAACGGTTGATTGTATTCACCGAGGCGAAAATGGAGCGTTAGGTGTCAGATGGTATGCTAAAAAGGGCTTCGGTCATACAATCAAGTGGGTTCCTAAAGACCTTGAAGAAACTGTTTTAGAGGCTCATAGAAGGCTAATTGAGATTGGGCAGCCTGCACGAGATGCTGCTAGATTTGCCTACGAAAATCATAATACCTTCTTGCGTCACGAAGACTGCTGTACTTCAAATGATTTTTCTGAGAATAGAAAGTTAAATGCATATGAATTTTCATGTGCAATGAACTTCTCAAGAGCTACTACAGAAGGGTTGTTGTATAAGAATATAGATCTACACTCTGATGAAGCTTGGGACTATATCGGTCAAAGAAAGACTAAATGGATAGAAAGTTTAAGGTCTAGTGGAAGCCCTACATATACAGCGCTAGCTAAATACACATTAGAAGAATACAGAAACTCAAGTTGGCCAAATTTACAGTCAATTGAACGTCCAATATGGGAGTCTCTAGTCCTTATACGTGATCGCGAGTTCCATAATCAGTTTGCTGTCAGAGCTTTCTCATGGCGTCTGCCTACGGTTAACGAATTAAATGCTCAACTAGCTATCCGAGACAAACTTGGGAATCCGCCTAAAACACTTTTTCAAAGAATGGGTTATAAAGACGAAGATGGATCTGAGATTCGTCTAACTTCACATCAAATTCGTGTTTGGCTATCCACTAACGCTGAGCGTGGAGGTATGGATGCATGGCAGTTAGCGCGATGGGCAGGACGAGCAAGGATAAACGACAACCGTCATTATGATCTTCGAACTAGCGAAGAGCGAGAGCAACAAGTTAGAAGTGTCATAGAGTTTAATGAACGTCCGACGGCGCTTCAAGCTATAAAACTTAATTTACCAGTAAGCTATACAGACTTAGGTTTAAACCGTATTGGTATCGCTGATGTTACGGAGTATGGAATGTGTACTCACGATTATGCTATGTCACCCTGTACCAAAGGTGGCGAATGCATGACGTGTAAAGAGCATGTTTGTATCAAGGGGATGCCCAAAACTTTAGAAAGCATTATTAGACTAGAAGACCAAGTAGAGTCTCAGTTCAAAAAAGCAGAACGTGATGAAATTAGTGGGCATTTTGGTGCTAACAGATGGGTAACTCATCTTAGTTGGAAGTTGGCACATATTCGGACGCAGCGTTTATTGCTTGAGTCAGAGGACACAGCTGAAGGGGCTATTTTGTGGATTCCGCCAGATCATGATCCTAGTCCAATCAAACGTGCGCTAGCACAGAATGACTTACAGGTTACAGCCAATAGCGAAGATTACGTTGAAGAATCCACACTTAAATCACTATTAGGAATTGAAAATGCCTAAACAAATTATCACAGAGAAAACTCTCAAAGTTGCGTTGCACGAACTAGATAATTGGAGTGGTAAGTTAACATGGGATAGATATGCTCAGCAGCTTGCTAAAGTATTAGGTGAGGATACGATTAGTCGGCATACCCTAATGTCATACAAGGTGCTAGTTGAGGCTTTTAGAGAGCGAAAAGAAAGCTTGAAAGAAGCTAAAAATAGCGATGCACCAGATATTACTCTTGAGTTTGCCAAAAAACAGATTGCTATGCTAGAAGCTAAAGTAAAGCGACTTGAAAGTCAGCATGAGAAGTTACTAGAACAGTTTGTGAGATGGCAGCATAATGCTTATATGATGCCGAAAGTGGATATGAATTTGCTTAATCAGCAATTAGATAAACCTTTGCCCCAAGTAAATAGAAGATAGTTAATACGCTTCTATATCGCCCTGTATTAGAATTAAAGAGTAGAGGTGTGAGTTATGTGCTGATTATGCTTTAAAGAGCCTGTATGGGCAAATATGAGACTCTAAGCACTTGATTAAGGCATCAAATAGACTTAAAGAATTACCTTAGCTCAAAATTTTACTTATAAAAAATTAAACATTTAACCAAATTGGAATAATCATGCCGTTATTAGACTGGGTGAACCGCAATCAGGCGGAAGAAACTGCTGATCAAGTACCATACCATTTACTTAAGTTTGAAAAATCTTATGGTGATTACGATCAAACTCAAGAAAATTTGATTGTTCGAGGAGATAACTTACAAGCACTTAAGGCTTTGCTACCTCTATATGGTGGTCAAGTCAAATGTATATTTATTGACCCGCCTTATAATACAGAGCAAGCGATTGAACACTATGATGATAAATTAGAGCATGCCCAATGGCTCTCAATAATGTTTCCAAGAGTTCAGCTGTTAAGAGATTTTTTAAGAAATGATGGTTTATTCTTCATTATTTTAAGCGATCATCAAATTCACTATATGAAAGTAATATGTGATGAGATATTTGGTAGGTCTAATTTTATCAACCAAGTTAGCTTGAAAATGAAAGAAAGTGCTGGTGCATCAGGTGGAGGTGAAGACAAAAAACTTAAGAAAAATATTGAATACCTCTTAATCTACTGTAAAAACCTAAAGAACTTTTCTAAATTCAACGATGTAAAGGAAGAAGAAGATTTATTTGAATATATTGAAGATATGAAAGATAAAGGAAAGAGTTGGAAATATACTAGAGTAGTGGAAGACTTTGGGCAAAAGACTTACTTTAAGAGTATTAAAGACGGTGCGGGTGAGGAAATTAAAATTTATAAACATGAGAATACAATTCTAACCTCTATTTCAACAATAGCTAAGCGCGACGAATTAACCGAGAAAGAAGTGTATTTAAAGCATTACGAGAATATTTTTAGAGATACTAACGCTCAAAGTTCGATTCGTCAGAGGGTTCTAGAAGCAGTCGATGAAGGCGAGTTTTTTAGCATCGAATATACTCCTAAATCAGGCAAGAATAAAAATAAACTGACAACTGTTTATTATAAGGGTCAAAACTGTGATCAATTAGCATGGCTAAGAGATATTGCATTTAAGAAGGGTCGTAGGATAGTTAGACAATCTAAACTCGGAACGTATTGGGAAGGTTTTCCATTAAATAACCTAACTAAAGAAGGTGGAGTAAGGTTTCCTAAAGGCAAAAAACCAGAGGCTCTAATTAAAAGAGTATTAGACCTCTGTACTGACGAAAATGATTTAGTCATGGACTCTTTCCTAGGCTCAGGTACTACAGCTGCTGTAGCTCATAAAATGAGAAGGAGGTATATCGGTGTCGAAATGGGAGAACAGGCAGTAACACATGTATTACCTAGATTACAGTTAGTCATTAATGGTGATAATACAGGTATTTCGGATGATGTAGATTGGAATGGTGGTGGTGGTTTTAACTATTTCACTCTTGGATCACCTGTGTTCAATGAACTAGGCTTTCTGAATTCGGATGTTAAGTTTAATGACCTTGCAAGTTATGTATGGTGGTTAGAGACAAAGACTCCTTTACAGTCTAATAAGCATGATACACCATTCTTAGGGGTACATAACGAAGTCGCTTATTATCTATTATATAACGGTGTACTAGGCGATACACGTCCGCGTGGAGGTAACTTACTGACTCATAAAGTTCTTAAATATCTTGATGAGAACTACGCATACGATGGGAAACGTATCATTATTGGGGAAGCCACACGTATTGGTGATTCAAGCTTAGAAGCATTAAATATCGAGTTTAAGCAAATTCCGTATGCTCTTTATGGTACTCAAGCGAATAAGGATTAGAAAATGAGTTTAAAATTAAAAAATTATCAAAAGAAATCGCTAGAGGCTTTGAACAGGTTTTTTGTAATAGCTTCTTCATTCGGAGCTAAATCTGCTTTTGAGGAATGTATTGCTGAAAATAGCTTAGAGGCTGTTAGTTATAACGACCGACTTGAAGGTGTACCAAGTGTATGCTTACGTGTTCCTACAGGTGGTGGTAAGACGCTGATGGCGGCTCATAGCATTCCTATTGCTGCTGAACAATATGCTAATACTGATACACCTATTGTGTTATGGCTTGTACCTACTGATATGATCAGGACTCAAACCCTATCAGCATTATCTAATCCTTATCATCCCTATCGAAAAGCCTTGCAAGGTCAATATGGTGACCGATTAAAAGTATGTGATATCGAAGCACTACAGACCCTGAACAAGCATGATATTGAAGGTTCGTGTGTAATCGTAGTGACTACTATACAGGCTTTCAATATTGATAAGGATAAAACTTATCAGCGTAATGCTTATGCCTTCGACGAAAATTTAAGTGAGTTTTTTAGAGATTTATCAGCTGATCAGGTATCTAAACTAGATAAAGTTACGGAAGATACCTTGCAGCATCAACCGTTTTTGACTACAAAAGATATAGGTAGAGTTAAGCATTCCTTAGTTAATTTTTTCAATATATATAGACCCATCATTATTGTTGATGAGGCGCATAAGAATCGAGGTGGTAAAAGCTTTTTTCCTACGCTAAAGCGTCTTAACCCTAGTTGCTTAGTAGAGTTTACCGCTACACCTAAAGATAATAATGTGCTGTACTCTGTGTCTGCTGCTGAACTTAAAGCAGAAAATATGATCAAATTACCTATTGTTTTAACTGAGCATTCTAATGAAGATTGGCAGTCCTGTATTCGCGACTCACTCATTCATCGTGCGAACTTAGAAATACTGGCTCAAAAAGAGCATGAATACATTCGACCAATTTTATTGATTCAAGCTCAAGATAAAAATGGGGTGGCAAACGTTGATTCTGTTAAAGACTACTTATTGTCTGAATGTAATATCACAGAGGACTGGATAGCTATCTCAACGGGTCAGACCAAAGAGCTTGAAGATATAAATCTATTTAGTGAGTCCTGTCCTATAAGAGTTGTTATCACTGTAGAGGCATTGAAGGAAGGGTGGGATTGTTCGTTCGCTTATATTTTAGCGAGTTTACAGAATGTCAAATCGGCTACTGATGTAGAGCAGCTATTAGGGCGGGTATTAAGAATGCCTTACGCTAAAGAACGTGCGCAATCAGAGCTAAATAGAGCTTATGCACATGTTATATCAAATGATACAACCGAAGCCACTACCCATCTAAAAGATCGCATGGTAGAAAATATGGGCTTTAATAAGTGGGAAGCAGATGCAGCTCTTGTTCCAAAAGCTCAAACTGAATTAATTTTAGGGGAAGCAGGAGGGAGTGCAACTAAGCCTAAAGAGCCTGAGGTTTCAATACCTTTACCGTTTGATTTAAAGACGGAAGACTTAGGGTTAGAGCTGCAATCATCGGTTAAGAAGTATGAGACTAGCCAAGGCTCGTCATTAGTGATAATGAAGGGTACGAGTGATGAGGTTTTTGATCAGATACAAGATATAGCGCTAAACCAAGCGTCTCCTAAACAGCAAGAGAGCATACAATCTTCTTTTGAAGAAGCTAGAGCACAAAGACAGTCAGCATTAGCCCCTGAGAATTGGAACGCTACATTTGCACCCATTTTGCAATTAGGTTTGTTGCTAGAAGGAGATTGGCAACTTGCCGATAAGGAAACCATTGAAGATAGTGTAGAGTGGGATTTACTTGATTTTCCCGTGAGCTTAGAGCAGTTTATTATTAAAGAAACCGCTACTAGCTTCGAAATCGATATAAATACGGAACAGAAGTCTCTTAGTTACAAGCGTTTGCATACAAAGCAGCTTCATTTCGAGGATATGCCAACTCCAATTACTGAGGATGATTTGATTAATTGGTTAGATAGAAGGACTAGAAGATCAGGATTAACTCAAATACAACTTAGAGCCTATCTTGTTAAGCTATTGTCATACCTTATTAATGAGAAAAAATATAGTCTGACCAGTTTACATCGTGCGCAGTTTCAGTTAGCGCAAGCTGTAAATGATGAGATTAATAGGCTTTTCAGTTTAGCGAGAAAAAAGGCTTTTCAATCAGACTTGTTTGAGCATCTTAAGGTAAGCGAAACTATTACTCCATACAACTCTTTTGAGTTTAAAGCAGGGATTTACCCTGTAAGAAGGCCATACAGAGGTAGTTTTAAGTTCGAGAAACACTTTTATGGGCAAATAGATGATTTAAAAGAGAAGACTAATTCAGGAAAGGTTGCAGAAGAGTTTAAATGCGCTCAGCTTTTAGACTTTCATCCAAAAGTTAAACACTGGGTAAGAAATATTCCTAAACAGCAACATTCATCATTTTGGTTGCCAACTCAAAAAGACTACTTTTATCCTGACTTTGTTGCTGAGCTTATCGATGGTTCTATTTTCGTACTTGAATATAAAGGCGGTCATATAGATACTGCTGACGATGCTCGTATCAAAAATGATATTGGTAAACAATGGGCTAAAGATAGTAACGGTAAGCGAATATTTCTAATGGCAAAAGCACAGGATAGTATGGGCCGTAGTTTGGAAGAGCAAATTAATCAGGCGATTGGATAAATGTATTTTCAACTATAAATGTTGATTAAGAGCTTTAAAAGATGGTGTTTTATGTCTTAATAAACTATTATATTTATTAATGTTGATTAAAAAATTAATTTCTTATATAGTTCTTTGATTTTAAAGGATTTATCTATATTTAATTAACGTTTTTAATATTTATGTATTCATTACCATTCTAACTTATATAATAAAAAGATATTGTGACAATGACACCATCATAGAATCTATGTAATTATCGTTTTTAACAAACAGACAGTATTCAGATTATGTCCCTGACAGTTCATTCCTATTGGCATAACATACGAAAATCATGGCAATAAAAAATGCTTGAGGTCTAATCTAGTGATAATAGGAACGATGAGTTGAGATGTGAAGTAGCCCTTTAGTAACACTTTGGTTTCTTATAACAGTATTCTTGCCCTATCTTACTAAGCTACTTAGTGGGATTTATCGCTTTATATGATAGACCAATAACTATGATCAACAATAGATTTTATTAAAAATTGACAGGATAGCTGCAAGCTCTAAAATTATTTAATGTATTATTTATAATGCATTAAATAATTAATAATGTATTATAAATAATACATTTCGTGTGACCAAAATTAGTAATTTATACTTAGTAAATGACTTAAAAATGCGCTAAAGGTCATTGCATTATTTTATGATAGAGCCTTTATTCATAAGGACTTGCATGTTAATATACATTAAGGTTATTTAATATAGTTTGTTGGCTCTAGCCTGTCACGCCGGGGGTCGCGGGTTCGAGTCCCGTCCGCTGCGCCATATTTAAAACTTAGTTTTAATACAAAAGTTTCAACCTCAAGTATTAGTTTGCTTGAGGTTTTTTTGTGTCTGATGATTTTTTATGTACTTTTCATTAAAAGCCCACTAATTATTTTGTTTATCCTATTCATTGTTGATGATTAATCGGATAAGAAATATCGCCTGTTTTCCATGTTAAGTTTTATACTGGCTTTAAGGTAGCAGACAGCACAGCTCACTCTGCTTTTATGGCTGTGCCAATATGCAAATTTTAGATAAATAATATAATAGGGATAAAATAAAATATGGACTATAACCACCTACCTAGAGAGCCGTTAGGTTTCTTCCCAACCCCGCTAATTGAGCTGAAACGATTAAGTAACGCCTTGGGTGGTCCCAAAATTTATATGAAAAGAGATGACAATACGGGACTGGCATTGGGTGGCAACAAAACCCGCAAGCTTGAATTTATCCTTGGTGATGCGCTTGCCAAAGGTGCTGATACGATTATCACCGCAGGCGCGATACAGTCAAACCATTGTCGTCAGACAGCAGCGGCGGCGGCAAGCTTAGGGCTGGAATGCCATTTAGTCTTGGGCGGCGAAGAGCCGGCGCTGGCAAGTGGCAATCTGTTGCTAGATAAGCTATTCGGTTGTCATATCCACTGGGCAGGCGCCAATCGCAAAGGCGAAGATATTCCTCGCATCGTTGAGCAATTAACCAACCAAGACAAAAACGTCTACGTGGTGCCGTACGGTGGCTCAAGTGAGCAAGGGGCGTTAGCTTTTGTAGAAGCGTTTAAAGAGTTAGAATCGCAGCGTCAAAGCATGGGTATCTCCTTGACGCATATCCTGTTTGCGTCGAGCTCTGGCGGCACGCAGGCGGGCTTGATGCTTGGCAACAAAATCTTTAACTCACCTTATCAAATCGTAGGCATCAATATTGATAAAGGCGAAACCGATAAAGTCTCTTTCGATCAATATACACTGGCGCTTGCCAATAGCACGGCAAAATTAATCGGTGCGGATTGTGAATTTACCGCGTCAGATTTGATTCTTAACTCAGATTATGTTGGTGAAGGTTATGGCGTGGGGGGCGCATTAGAAAATGAAGCGATTGCCATGACTGCCCAAACGGAGGGAATATTGGTAGATCCTGTTTATACCGGTCGCGCGATGGGCGGGCTCATAGATATGATTCGTACGGGGAAAATCAAAGAAACCGATAGTGTTTTATTTTGGCATACTGGCGGTGCGCCAGCTTTATTTGCTTATGCAACCGAGTTGGATTTGGCGAAAAAACCAGTAATGCAGAAGTTTAATTTTTGACATGAGAAGTTTGATTTGTTATTAATTGATGAGTTGAGTTAATTGATTAATTAAATGGTTATGGGCGTTGATTGAGCCGGCTGACACTAGCAATCAGCGCCACCATAATAATACCCATAATGATAAGAATCCCCGACATCATGTGTGCCGCCTCATAATTTAGCGCTTCTACTTGCTCGTAGATAGCGATAGAGACAACCTTGGTCTCACCTGAGATACTGCCGCCTATCATAAGCACCACGCCAAACTCGCCAATCGTATGAGCAAAGCTGATTAAACTGCCCAAAATAATTCCAATACGCGCCTGTGGTAGGGCGACCCTTATAAAGCGTCTAAGACGGCTGGGTTCTAATAAATACGCGACTTCCATGACGCTTGCTGGAATGCGTAAAAACTGGGCGTAAACGGGCTGAATATAGAAGGGTAAGGAGTATATAATAGAGCCAATAACCAGTCCTTCAAAGGTAAAAACCAAGGGGCTGATATTATGCTCGATAAGCCATTTACCAATACCAACGCTGGGGCTTAGCAGTAATAATAAATAAAAACCAATTACGGTAGGCGGTAAGACCAGCGGCATGGCAATGATGCCCATCAGTAGAACTTTAAGACGAGATACCGTTTGCCCACGGCTGGGTTTGGCAAGCCAATAGGCCACAGGAGTAGCGAACAGCAGTAAGCATAAGGTGGTGATAGCAGCAAGCTTGATACTTACCCAAACGGGGCTTAGCATGTCTACTATCAGAGATTGAGCAATCATAGCGTCACTTATCAACTGGCTTAGTCCATGCTAACCGTTTCATTTATCCTAACCGTCTACTTAATCACTTTATTTACAAGTGTATCAATAAACGCATGTATTTAATTTATTAATCAATTCGTCAATCCACAAAGCCTTATCGGTCAACCACAAGATAGCCGGCTTTAGAAAAATACTGCTGTCCAGCAGGCGCGCGCAGATAGTTGGAAAAATCTGTCGCGGCAGTAGCATCACTAAGCACTATTCCATCTTGCAAAATAGCTGGATAAGACTCTGGCGCTAACGTATAAAACTGCTCAGGCGTGGCTTTAATCGCCGTCAGTTGTGATTGGGCGACAAAGCCATAATCGACATTGCCAGTATGCGCATATTGAAACGCTTGCCCGATATTTTCAGCTTGTATAATACGATTTTGCTCAGTGAGCGTTTCAAAGATATTTTGCGCTTGTAGATACGCTTGTGCTGACTTCCCATAAGGGGCGAGTTCTGGATTGGCAATGGTGATTTTGCTGTCAGACTCATTCATTAATAATTCGTTTAAGGTAGTAGGGTTGAGTCCTTGTAGAGATTTAGTCGTGCTATACAGTGCCAGTTGACCTTGGGTATAGGTAAACGGCGGATAAGTTGTTATGTCAGCAGACTTTAAATTATCTAGTTTTTCTTTGGCAAGTTTGGCAGGAAATTCTTGATTGGCAGATAAAAATATATCGTACGGTGCGCCAGAAATAATTTGCGCATATAACTTACCTGAAGAGGCGTAAGTCACCTCAATCTCTTGCGCAGGCAAGTTTTTATCCGTTTTATAGCCGGCGATAATCTCAGGCAATACATCAGATAAGTTGGCAGAAGCAGCGATACGCAGCGTTTGATTCTGCTCAGTGGTGTTGTCGGCATCTGATTGGATAGGCTGAGTGGTTTGCTCTTTGCTACAAGCAGTTAGCATTAATGCTAAGCAAGCTGAGGTTATGGTTATTATTTTAGTCATTATTATGGAACCTTCCTGTTATTGCTCGCCATTATTGCTCATTGTTATTGCTCATTGTTATTGCTAAAGGTTAGCTATCGCCTTGAGCAGTTATTTGAAGCGCATTTTTAACCGTTATTGCTAAGCCATTTTGAAGAGTCATCTTGGTAGTATTCTTGCTTCCAAACTGGAATATCGGCTTTGATGGTATCCAATATCCAGCGGCAAGCATCAAAAGCAGGGTAGCGATGCGCTGAGACGACGCCAACCCAAACGGCGACATCACCAATCTCTAACGCGCCGATACGATGGATGGCAATCGCATGGGTAATCTCAAAGCGCTTTTTGGCTTCTTTAATAATGGCGCGACCTTGATTGATGGCGAGGTCTTCATAACCATAATAGGTCAAACGATTGACGCTACTGGCATTATTATGATTGCGAACGCGGCCCTCAAAGCATACAAACGCGCCGCAGCTGTCATCATCAAGGGTGCTTTTAAGCCGACTTTCATCAATATCGGTATCTAACAGCGCAAAACCATCACGTTCAGCGATGAGATACGCTTCATCGATGCTACGCTTGATGCTCATCGACTGCCCATGTACATTGTCTGTCATTTTTTCTGCCTATTATTTAACAATATTGTATAACGAGATTTTTAACTTTGAAGCATCGCGTAAAGTCACGGCGCTCATAAAAAGTAGATTGATAAAGAAGGATAAGTGAGTAGGTTAATAAAAAGCTATTTTAAATTAACCACCAGCCACTGGGGTGATAAAAACCACGCTATCGCCGTCATAAATCTCATCGGTCCACTTAGCAAAGTAATCATTTACCGCCACGCGTAGCTCCGACTGCGGGCGACTAAAGCGATGCTTTTGGCGCAGCTGCTCATACAATTCGGTCAATGATGTTGACTGTGGCACCTTGATTTTTTCTTCATGGCAATTGGCTTCATCGGCTAAGCTGGCAAAATATAAGACGTTAATATTCATCAAGGCATCTATCTCTGAATTTGTATTGCTTTCTACTAAAGTGCTCATAGAAATCTCCATTATTTATTCATTACTAAGCTTTTTGTAGATGGTATTCATAAAGCCAATTTAAGCATGTTGATAGTCGGACTTACCGCCGGTTTTTTTCATGAGATGGATATTATCAATCACAATGTCATGCGAGATGGCTTTGGTCATATCATAAATGGTTAAGCAGGCGACGCTAACAGCGGTTAATGCTTCCATTTCCACCCCAGTTTTATGAGTAACTTTAACCGTGGCAGTCACGGCAATGCTATGCTTTGCATCATCGTATGCAAAGCTTAAGCTGATTTTATCTAAAGGCAAAGGATGGCAAAGTGGAATCAGGTCATGGGTGCGTTTGGCAGCCATAATGCCAGCGATATGAGCAGTTTGGGTGATGCTGCCTTTTTTGGTCATACCGTCCGCGGCTTTGATTTGCGTATAAATGTCTGCAGGAAAAACCACTTGTCCGCTTGCATGTGCTTCTCTGGTGCTCGCCGTTTTGCCACTTACATCGACCATGGTGATATCACCGTCGCTGTCTAGATGAGATAAGCCAGATTGCTTGCTTGCTTGCTTGCTTGGCTGCTTGGTTGCTTGATTACTGTTTTTTTGACTGTCGCTATTCATTCTTTATTTCTCTTAAATGGCCAGTTTTTCTTAAAGTTGCTTTCTTTAACTAAACCTTTAAATAAACCTTTTTATAAGTTGTTTAAGGCTAAACAAGCACTTGCAAAATCTTTAGGCGTATTGAAATTGGTTAAATTCTGCCACTTTTTCACGAAAGCTACAGGCTGCACAATCGGCTTAATAAACTTCATTACTTGCCGCTGCCCATCGTCAATATAACGCTTTACATCAGGTTCAATACTTAAACGGTATAGACCTAACAATGGGTATAAATGACTGTCATCGGTCAGGCAAATAACAGATTTTTCTGCAGCTTGCGTGGTATAAGGTTGCAGTTTTTGCCATAAATCGGTGATAGGAATCAAACTATCACAACTAATGACCAGCAGCCAAGATTGCTGCCAGCTTGCGTCTTTTGTTAATTGGTTTGACCTTGCCAAACTCTTTAATGATTGCAGTGCTGCTTCAATCGCTACCAACGCGCCGCCGGTTTCAATCGATTTGTCATCTTTATTAGAAAGATTTTTGCCAGATATATTTTTGCTAGAAAGAGCGTTAGCAGATAGATAATCCCTAATATGAAAAATTGATGACTTCGAACTCTTAATCAAATTTGGATTGATGCTAAAGCCCCGTCCATTATCGGCAAGCATGATAGGCATATTACTCATCATCGCGGCACTTAATTCAAGCGCCTGTCTGACATGATAATCAAGCAAACGCTCACCTGTTGGTAAGATAAGCTCAGCTTTTGGCGACCCCATACGCTTGGAGGCACCGCCTGCCAAGATAACGATACCTGCTAAATGATTGTATTCATCTGCTTTGATTAAGCTATCCGCCACTTCAAGCATGAATTAATCGTGACCTGGATTGGTGCGCATAAAGTGCGGGACAAAATTACAAGGACGCGTACGGCTATCGAGCTGCTCTTGTAAGATACCTTCCCAAGCGGTGCGGCAAGCACCTGATGAACCGGGTAGGCAAAAAATACCCGTACCATTTGCCATGCCAGCCACAGCGCGAGATTGGATAGTCGACATACCGATATCGTCTTTTGAGATTAAGCGGAACATTTCACCAAAACCATCGACTGATTTATCAAATAAGACGCCAACCGCCTCTGGCATACTGTCGCGGATATAAAAACCGGTACCACCAGTGGTGATAATAGCGTGCACATTTGGGTCGGCAATCCAGTTACTGATGACGGCTCTAATTTTATAAATATCATCAATAATCAGCTGGCGATCGGCAAGTTGGTGCCCTGCTGCGGTCAGTTGGTCAACCAAATATTGCCCTGAGGTATCTTCTGCAATAGTACGACTGTCAGAAACCGTTAAAATAGCGATATTAAGCGGGGTAAAGGGGGCTTGCAGCTTACTCATGGATATTCCTTAATAAATACGCTTGCTGTGAAAATAAAAGTTTTTATTATTAATAAGTTAACCACCAATCATCGACAAGTTATTCATCATGCCGCTGTTTGATTCGTGAAGATGATGATGCTCAGGTTTAATCGGCATAAAGCTGTGTAAAGTATTCACAAGCCCCGCCACGTCATCTTGTTCGAGATACTGACGAATATCGTAGTTACCTTGGTCGAATAGACACAGATGCACCTTGCCTTGACTACTTACCCGCAAACGATTGCAGCTATCACAAAAATGGGCAGCATAAGGAGCAATTAGTCCGATACGCCCTTGATAATCTGGATGGCTATATTCTATCGCTGGACCATCGTTGCTACCACGTATATGGGTTTGCCAGCCGTGTTTGCTTAAATAATTGGTGATGATATCGGACTGTGCATGCTGGGCAAAAAACAAATCGCTGTTGTCACTGGTCTGCATAAATTCAATAAAGCGATAAGTAACGGCTCTGTCTTTGACATAGTCGATGGCATTCATCAGATTTTCAAAGGCGGTTTCAGCCATTAAGATACTGTTAATCTTTAGCTTAATATCTGTGGTCGCAAGTAAGGTATCCATATCAGCCAAGAGCTGCGGCAACATATCAAAGCCAGTCATCTTATGGAAGGTCGCGGCATCAAAGCTGTCCATACTGATATTCAGCTGATTCAGTCCAGCCGCTTGCCAGTTAGCCAAATGTTTGCCAAGCTTATATCCATTACTGGTCATGGCAACCGTTTCAATGCCTTCGGTGTTTTTGATGGTTTTAATAATGTCGACCACGTCACGGCGTATAGAGGGTTCACCACCAGTAATCCTGACTTTTTTAGTACCGACTTGGGCAAAGCCGCGGACTAAGGTAGCAATTTCGCTGACACTGAGCTCATTTTGTGGTGGTTTGCCTTGATAGCCATCTGGCAGACAATATTCACAGCGGAAATTACAGAAATCAGTAATCGATAGACGCAAATAGGTGAGACGTCGTGCGAAACCATCGGTTAATGGTTGAGAGAGCATGGCCGGAGAATACGTCGACGTGCTAGCAGCTTTCGATGAGTCAGCATCAAAAATAGCGGGTGCAGCGGCAGGCGAATACAATTGCGCATTACCTACGTTACCTGCGTTGGGGGCAAGATGGTTCATAGATGATTACCATTAATATTAAGTATAGTGTGTACTTTTAGGCGTTGCCTCAGGTTGTGAGTGGGAAAATCCGTTTAAATACGATTATGACAGCTTGCTAGCAAATAACCATTCACCATAAGTGAGCTGAAAACTACCACCAAAGTAGTAGATGCTCATTGGTTATGATTTTTAAAATCAAGATACGCCCTAAGCAGTTTCTCATGATTCATGGCTAATCAACAGTATAAAGAGTTATTAACTGTGTAACTCGTTATACAATTGATTAGCCATGCAACTTTTTGACTATACCGTTATTAATGATTCAATTATTTAGCTGTTGTTTAGCTGTTGTTTAGCTGTTGTTTAGCTGTTGTTTAGCTGTTGTTTAGCTATGCAACCAAGGAAAGGGCTGCACTTTTACGGTTTCACCGGCAGCTATATTGCCAGAATCTTGTGCCAAGACAATAAAGCAATTGGCTTGGCTAAGCTGTTTGATACGGTGCGATTGTTGCTTGCTAAAGCTCTCAACGTGAAATTCGCCAGCGTCATTCTGCGACACAATTCCTCTTTGGAAATCCATCCGTCCTGCTGATTTTTTAATATCGTTTTTAAGCGTTGCGGTTAGGCTTAACTGCATGGGTCGCTCTTGTGGCGCAGCGCCTGCCATCTGCCATAAGGCTGGAATGACAAACTGTAAGCTACCAACGACGGTTGATAGCGGATTGCCGGGTAAGCCAAAATATAATACCGGCTTAGCAAGATTTTGTGTCAGCTCGCCAAAGACAAACGGTTTACCGGGTTTCATGGCGACTTTATAATGATTAATTTGCCCAAGCTGCTCAATGACCGTGGTTAAAAAATCATAATCGCCAACCGATACGCCAGCCGTAGAGATAAGGACGTCGCACTCTTGCATCGCTTGGGTTACAGCAGTGGTGGTTTTATCTAAATCATCAGCAATGATGCCATAATCACGAATAGTGATAGGCAAATGGGCGAGTAAGCTCTTTAGAGTAGGGGTGTTGGAATTATAGATTTGCGCCAAACTGGTCAGCTCATTGCCTATCGCCACCAGTTCATCACCCGTTGCCAGTACCCCAACGATTAAAGGCTGATAAACATCGACTTTATCAAAACCTAAATTAGCTAACAGGCTGATATCAGCAGGATTTAAGCGCTTACCTGTGAATAAAACCGCTTCACCAGTTTCAATCTCTTCGCCTTGCTTGCGGATATTGTCATCAGGTTTAGCGTCTTGACTGAGGGTAATGGCATAAGGCTGTGATTTATCAATGCTGTCTTTTATGGCGGCAAAGTTGGTGTTCTCTTGCATAATGACCGTATCACAGCTATCAGGAACGACCGCACCAGTAAAAATGCGCACCCCTTGTCCTGCTGAGATTTCACCGCTATAAGGGCTGCCAGCTTGTGACTCACCGACGATATTAATCGTGCTGTTTGCTGAGAGTATGCTGTCTTTAGCAATCGCATAACCATCCATCGCCGATAGGTTTTGCCTTGGTATCGCAAAGGGCGAGACAATATCTTCTGCCAATATATGATTACGGCTGTCTAATAAATCGTAACTTGCGACGTCTCTTTTATGTAGCGGATAGTCGTTGGTATTATAAGTTTCTATGCGCTGCTGTATTTCAGAGATTAGCTCTGCAACCGTAATCATAAATATCTACTCATTTTATTAATATTGAACTGTGTTATTGATATTGAACGACACATAGCATAAATAGCATAAGAGGTGGCTTATATCTTAAGAACCTTTATACCATAACAGCTATTTTATAACATAAGAATTAAGTGACCGACAGCGCATTGCTTAGCCGCGGAAGATATTCTCTTGCTCAAGCGTCATCTCGATACCTTCGATATCCGCCTCATTCGCTAAGGTAAACAAATAATCGCATAATGCTTGGTGAAAAGCCTGCTGGCTCAGCTTGTTATGAATAGCAGGGCTGACTTGCTCATAAGTCATCTGAATGCCAGATTCTTTATTTAGCACCTCAACGATATGAAAACCGTAACGGCTCTCGATAGGGCTTGGGGCAAGTCCTTTATCTAGCTTAAATAACGTGCTTTCAAATTCTGGTACGGTTTGTCCTTTGCTAATAATACCCAGCTCGCCACCTTGCTCTTTTGAAGGGCAAGCCGAATGCTGGCGTGCCAATTGGATAAACTCGGCATCAGGATTGGCGTTATTTTTGATTTGTTCGATAAACTCGTACGCGGTCTTTTTAAGCTTTAAGCGCTCATCGCCATCTTCAGGCGGGCAGGCTAATAAAATATGGCGTACGGTCATGATAGGATCGGTCTTAAAATCAGTAATATTCTGGCTATAATAGCGCTCACAGGTTGCCATATCTGGCATCGTTGCTTGAACGTTTTTGTCTATTAAAGTAGAAATCGCTTGCTCTTCATCGTTTTCCCATGCCGTCTCGCCAAGACTTGGCTCATCTAAGACAGCCAGTCTGAGTAATTCACGCACCACCAGTGCTTGCGTCGCTAAAAATACCGCATCTTCTTTGTTCTCCGCTGGATGATATTGCAGCTCTTGGGCGATATTGGTTCTATCTATCATCACACCATTGACCGTCACTGAAGGCAGCTCATCACGGCTAGAGGCAATCAGGTTCTTATGATTGCTGCGTTCTTCCGCCATCGCTTTTTCGATAAATTCTTGGTCAGAATGTGGTTTTTGCAAGTCGGATAGGGTTGGCATGACCCGCAGAATATCATCCCCATTACCAGTTGCTATATGATTGGCAGCAGTAGAGGCATGAGCGTTTTGGTTGCTGGTATGATCGGCTGGATTGTAGGTACTAACAGTCATGGCTTTTGCTCCATTAAGGGTTCTGATAAAAGGGTTTTAATAATAGCTACTGATGATAAATATCGTTAAATACGATTAAAGTTTTACGTCAAAAATTAAATAAAAAAATAGAGCCGCCTTTAAATTATTTACGCACTGATGAAGCGTTTAAAGGTGGCTCTATGGCTGTTGCTAATTGACTTTTTATTATCTTTAACCAAGTATTGAGCTCATTTTCTATCTTACTCAATGCTTAAATACTTAGTTAGACTGATAATATTAAGCCAACTCTAGGCTCATCTTCGGACCAAAGGGTTCGTAATGAACGCTATCAACGCCATGGTCGAGGGTCATTAAACCGTCGATGATGCTTTCCATAAACATCATAGAACCACAAACATAAATATCGGCAGGCTTCGGTAAAGTAGCAAGCCATGCTTCGTCTAGAATTTGTCCAGACTCAAAGTAGAAGATATGCTTTTCTACGTTTTCAGCGGCGGCAAGCAACTCATTAACCTTGCTGTCAAAGGCATGATGTTCTTTATTCTGACAGGCATAAACCCAAATAATAGGGCGTAGTGGATTGGCCGCTACTTGCGCCTCTAACATCGATAAAATTGGCGTCACGCCAACACCGGCGCTGACCAATACCAATGGGATTTCGTTTTGTTGCACTAGCTCTTTGTTAAGCTCAAAATCACCGGCAGGGGCAGATAGTAAAATCGTATCGCCAACGTCTAAGTGGTCATGTAAATAGTTTGACACTAAGCCATTATGCTCGTTACGGTTGTCGCGTCTAACGGCAAACTGAATGCCTTTATCGCTATTCGCTGAAAATAAAGAATAATGACGGAGGGCAATATGCTTACTGTCTTTTGGGTCAGTTTTAACCGTGATGTATTGACCAGCAGACAATTTGAGTTTGCTTAAATCAATATCAGCATTTACAGGAACGACAGTAAAGGCAGCAATGTCAGTCGCGGCTTCTGCTTTTTCGGTAATTTTAAACGGCGCAAAACCTGACCACATTTCTTGCTCGTACATGCCATGTTCGATTTGGATAAATACTGAAGCGATTTCATCATAGGCTTCTGTCCAAGCATTGATGATGTCATCGTTCGCAGCGTCACCCAGTACTTCTTTAATCGCGCCCAATAAATGATGACCAACAATCGGGTAGTGCTCTGGCAAAATTTGCAAAGCGCGATGCTTATAGCTGATTTGGGTAACTTGCGGCAATAATGTCGCCAATTTTTCCAAATGCTTGGCTGCGGCCAAAACAGTCATGGCAAGTGCGGTTTGCTGACGGCCTAATTTTTGGTTGGTCTCGTTAAAAATATCCAGTAGTTCAGGATGTTCGTTAAACATATTTTTATAAAATACGGTAGTAATCGCGGTTCCATGTTCTTCGAGTACAGGAACGGTTGCTTTCACGATTTCTAGGGTTTTTGGTGACGCCATGGTGGATCCTTTAGTGATATTTCACATTGATAAGTTTTGGGATTGAAGCTCAAACTATGAATCTGACAACTGTCATTAAGAAAACCATCATTAAACTGTTAAAAAAGCGCTGGGATTAAGCATTTAACCGTCTAATAATTGAGTGGTTTCTATAAGATTCATTAAAAATGAATCTTATAGTATCGTAACTTCATCCAAACATCAATGCTGTATCACTATTGTGGCTATTTCTATTGGCAACGTTTCTATTGTGAACGCTTCTCTCTGACAATCTGATAACGGCGACCGAAATACCAGATTGGCGCGCTGATAATATGGATAAGCCGTGTAAATGGGAATATCGCAATCAGGGTGATGCCGAGCGCCATATGCAGCTGATAAATAAGGTCAGTTTGCTCAATACGTGCTGCTGCCTGCCAAGGTCTTAAGACGGTGATATCCTGTGCCCAGCCGGCCAGATTCATCATGGTGTAGCCATCTAAATGCTTTACTGAGGTAAAGATAGACAGTAGCCCTAAATTCAGCTGAATAAATAACAGCACCAGTACCAATTTGTCCGAGAACGATGAGGTGTTTGAGATGCGGTCATCGGTAAAGCGTCGCCACATCAACATGACTAAGCCAAACCAACAAAACACCCCCGCGATACCACCGACGACCACCGCTAAAATCTGCTTATGACCCGCGCTGATAAAACGGTCATAAAGAAAATGCGGCGTCAACATCCCAAATAAATGCCCGAGCAATACCACGATAATACCGACGTGGAAGAGGTTGCTGGCAAGGCGCATGTTTTTGGTTCTGAGCATCTGGGTCGAACCTGCCTTCCATGAATACTGAGATAAATCAAAACGTACCCAAGTACCAATGATAGCGATGGTTAATGCCACGTACGGATAAACGCCAAAAAGGAAAATTTGCAGCCAATTGAGGTTGGCTAAAGACTGTACACTAGGATCTGCGATATTCATGTCTTTTCTCCTTATTAGGGTTTAACCGGTTGGTTGGTTTTAAAGTCTACCCAGTGCACAGGGGCATCGACCGCATGAGCAGCAGCGGCATTTTTTATCCCCGCTTTTGCCGCAAGGTTTTGGGTACTCGTCTGTGACGGGCAGCGCTCTTCTTGTTGCGCATCCAAAAACGTCACCACTTCTTCTTCCCATTCTTTATCTAAGGCTTCAAAGCTGTCATCGCGCTTTTCTTTGCTGATTTTTTCTTGATACTCTTCAACAATCTCAAGCGGTTTACCCGCGATTTGCAATAGCGCATTAAAGCAGCCTTTATACAGGCTACCGCGATCCTCTAATCGGGCAGCAAGCAGCGCAATGATATGGCTGACATCAGCGATATCCATACGAATTTGAATATCGTCTTCGATAATGGTTGCTTGATAGGCTAAAAACTCGAGATATAAAGGCAGATAGTCAGGCAGCTCTTTGACGCTAATCTCAAAGCCCGCTTCTTGATACTGACCCATCAAATCGACCATCGCTTGACCACGGTCGCGCGATTCGCCATGTACATGCTCAAACAACCACAATGATAAAGAACGACCGCGCTCAAACAGACCGTCATAACGCGCTTGCGCCTCAAGAGAGCCGGTATCGATTAAATCTTCAATCAAGTCGATAATTTGTGTGCGTACTTCTGGGCTAATCAGCGTTGATTTGGCGACAATCTCGGTGCAATCGGCAAGCGTATCGCCTAAAAACAGCTCATTACTTGGATAGTCGATAAGTAAGCTTAATACCTTGAGTAGCTTCAAATCAGAGTTACCGATAGTTGGTGACTCCATCGATGAAGTAATAGGTTCATGCACCGAAGTATTGTTATTAAATTGAGTAGTTTGCATCTTATGACTCCCACTTTTGGACAGTATCGATGAAATCGCGGCGATTGGCTTTACGTTGGCCAAACATACTGTTGTCAGAATGTCCTGAACAGCCCTCGCCAAAGGTAAAGCCGCAACCATTACGCTCAGCAAAGGCATCACTTAAGGCTTCTTCACGATGGGCGGTTGGAATCACAAAGCGGTCTTCGTAATTGGCAATAGCTAAGTAGCGATACATCTCTTCAACTTGCAGCTTGGTCAAACCAACATCATCCAAAATACTTTGTACTTCTTGTTTTTCAACCAGTTGCATACGCTTGTAGCTACGCATAGCAAGTAGACGCTTCAGTGCTAGACGAACAGGCTCTTCATCACCTGCAGTAAGCATATTGGCAAGATAGCGCAGTGGAATACGTAAGCTATCGACGTCTGGAATGAGGCCATCCATACCGACTTTGCCCGCTTCAGCAGCGTTTTGAATCGGTGATAACGGTGGTACATACCAAACCATAGGCAGCGTGCGGTATTCAGGGTGTAGCGGTAGGGCAAGTTTCCAATCCATCGCCAGCTTATAAACTGGTGAGCGCTGCGCTGAATCAATCACCGATTGCGGGACGCCGTCTTTTAACGCTTGGGCGATAACGGCAGGGTCATTAGGGTCTAAGAATACGTCCAACTGCGCTTGATAAAGGTCTTGCTCGTTAGGCGTGCTTGCCGCTTCAGCGATTTTGTCTGCGTCATAAAGCAGTACGCCCAAGTAGCGGATACGACCAACACAAGTCTCTGAGCAAACCGTTGGCAAGCCTGCTTCAATACGCGGATAACAGAAGATACATTTTTCAGATTTCCCCGATTTCCAGTTATAGTAAATCTTTTTATAAGGGCAGCCTGAGATACACATGCGCCAGCCGCGACATTTTTCTTGGTCAATCAAGACGATGCCGTCTTCTTCACGCTTATAAATCGCGCCACTTGGGCATGATGCGACGCACGTAGGGTTCAAGCAATGCTCGCATAGACGCGGCAAATACATCATAAAGGTGTTTTCGTACTCGCCATAAATCTCCGCTTGAATGTTGTCGAAGTTCTTATCTTTGCGACGTTTTTCAAACTCTGAGCCTAAGATTTCTTCCCAGTTAGGACCCCATTCAATCTTTTGCATACGTTTGCCGGTGATGGCTGAGCGCGGGCGGGCGATAGGCTGATGGTTGCTGATAGGGGCGGTATGTAGATGCTGATAATCAAAATCAAACGGCTCGTAATAATCATCAATCTCTGGCAAATCAGGGTTGGCAAAGATATTGGCCAATACTCTGAATTTACCACCGATGCGCGGATTGATGGTGCCGTTGGCATTACGTATCCAGCCGCCTTTCCATTTGGTTTGGTTTTCCCACTCTTTGGGGTAGCCGATACCGGGTTTTGACTCAACGTTGTTAAACCACGCATATTCCATACCTTCACGGCTGGTCCAGACGTTTTTACAGGTGACTGAGCAGGTGTGACAACCGATACATTTATCAAGGTTAAGCACCATGCCGACTTGCGAACGAATTTTCATGGATCTGTGCTCCAAATATTAGTAGAAAAAGCAGCCTTTATTCTTCAATCATGTCGTTTCAAAAGATGTCGTCTTAAAAAAATTTCTTTTAAAACGACGGATTTTCAATAGAAGAAAACGCTTTAATCCTCAATGGTGGTTGGTAATGGGCGCGGTAATTCGTTATCGGGTTTGTCCTCTAACCAGTCGATTTTTGACATTTTACGAATCACGACAAACTCATCACGGTTACAACCAACGGTGCCATAATAGTTAAAGCCATAAGACTGCTGGGCATAGCTACCAATCATGTGGGTCGGTTTCAAAATCGTCCGAGTGACTGAGTTATGGATACCGCCGCGCGTGCCTGTTTGCTCAGAACCGGGAATATTGACCAGTTTTTCTTGGGCGTGATACATCATGGTCATGCCTTCTTTGACCCGCTGGCTAACGATGGCACGAGCGGTGATAGCACCATTGGCATTGAACAGCTCAATCCAATCGTTATCGACGATGTCAGCTTTTTGAGCATCGACTTCTGACATCCAAACACAAGGGCCACCGCGGCTTAGGGTTAGCATGAGCAAGTTTTCAGAGTAGGTACTGTGGATGCCCCATTTTTGGTGCGGTGTTAAAAAGTTCAGTACAATCTCTTTATTACCATTTGGCTTAGCGTCTTTGAGCAGCTCAGTGGTCTTAGTATCAATCGGTGGACGATACTGCTGCATTTGCTCGCCAAACGCCTGCATCCAAGGATGGTCTTGATAAAACTGCTGGCGACCAGTAATCGTGCGCCAAGGAATCAGCTCATGGACGTTGGTATAACCGGCGTTATAACTGACTTCATCTGACTCAATACCTGACCACGTTGGGCTTGAGATGATTTTGCGTGGTTGGGCGACGATATCTTTGAAACGGATTTTTTCATGTTCGCTAGACTTGGCAAGGTGGGTATGGTCGCGACCGGTGAACTCAGAGAGTGCAGCCCAGCCTTTTACCGCCACATGACCATTGGTTTCAGGTGCGAGCATCAAAATCATCTCAGAAGCGTTAATCGCCGTATTAAGACGCGGTCTGCCTTCAGAGATACCCGTTTCAGTCACACGGTGATTTAAGTCGCCGAGCTGTTTGACCTCGGTTTTCATATCCCAATTCAGACCTTTTGAGCCATTGCCTAATTTTTCTAGGGCAGGGCCAAGCGAGGTGAATTTGGCATAAGTATTCGGATAGTCACGCTCAATCACTTTAATCATCGGGCAGTTTTTACCCGGTACAGGTTTTTCGCCAGCGGTTTTCCAGTCAGTGCCACCAAATGGCTGTGCAAGCTCGCCCGGCGTGTCATGTTGCATCGGCAAAGTAACGACGTCAGTCTCAACGCCTAAGTGACCTTTTGATACTTCAGAGAAGCTCTTGGCAATGCCTTTATAAATTTCCCAATCGGTCTTAGATTCCCACGCAGGGTCAGTAGCTGCGGTTAATGGGTGAATAAAGGGGTGCATGTCCGAGGTATTCATGTCATCTTTTTCGTACCACGTTGCTGTTGGTAGTACGATGTCAGAATACAAGCAAGTAGAAGACATACGGAAGTCTAGGGTGACAACCAAATCTAATTTGCCAGTAGGGCCTTTTTCTACCCAATCGACTTCTTTTGGTTGCAGGTGACCTTTGGCATTTTCCTTATTGAGCAAGCCGTTTTTGGTGCCCAAGAAATAATGCAGCATATATTCATGGCCTTTACCTGATGAGCCCAATAAGTTTGAGCGCCAGATAAACATATTGCGCGGGAAGTTGTCAGGATTATCAGGGGATTCACAAGCAAAGCGTAAGCTGCCATCTTGTAGAGAATCGACCACATACTCTTCCACATCTTTACCGCAATCGGCGGCTTTGGCAGCGATGGTCAGTGGGTTACGATTGAGTTGCGGTGCTGAAGGCAACCAGCCTGCGCGTTCTGCTTGAATGTTGTAGTCAAGCATATGCTCAGGGAAAAACTTTTTATCAACGAGAGGCGAGAGGATTTCATGGGCAGAGATGGTCTCATGACGCCACTGTGAGCTGTGATTGTAAAAGAAGCTCGTGCCATTCATATGACGCGGCGGACGATGCCAATCAAGGGCAAATGCCAATGGCAACCAGCCGGTTTGAGGGCGTAGTTTTTCTTGCCCAACATAATGCGCCCAGCCGCCGCCAGATTTACCGATACAACCGCACAGCATGAGCATGTTAATCACGCCGCGATAGTTCATATCGAGGTGATACCAGTGGTTCATACCCGCGCCGATGATAATCATCGATTTACCATGGGTTTTATGGGCGTTTTCAGCGAATTCACGCGCGACTTGAATGACGCGCTCACGGCTCAGACCGGTGATGACTTCTTGCCAAGCAGGCGTGCCCGGTACGGTGGCATCGTTATAGTCGTCGGTGACATGCTCGCCGCCGACACCATTATCCACCCCAAGGTTGGCAACGGTTAGATCAAAGACGGTCGCCACGATAGCGGTGCTGCCATCGGCCAAAGTAATGGTTTTACAAGGGACGGTTTTTTGCTGTATCGCTTCGCCTGGTACTGAGGTGAAATGCGGATGATCCACATGACCAAAGTAATCAAAGCCGACTTTACAGGTTTCATTGCTGTCTTTTAAAGTCAGCGTTAGGTCAATATCTGCGCCTGTGGTGCCATTTTTTTGCTCAAGATTCCATTTGCCTTTTTCGCCCCAACGGTAGCCGATAGAGCCA
Organism: Psychrobacter sp. UBA2769; assembly: GCF_002352555.1. NCBI lineage: Bacteria > Pseudomonadati > Pseudomonadota > Gammaproteobacteria > Moraxellales > Moraxellaceae > Psychrobacter > Psychrobacter sp. UBA2769. The sequence goes on from NZ_DEIR01000007.1 coordinate 105,897, forward strand.
AGCGGAGAAACCAGCTCGCCATTACTATTTAGACCGATGGTTTTCCATTCTGGGTTGTTTTCTTGACCTAAATTATCGATTAAGTCAGAAGCACGCAGATAGCGACCAGCATGGCGTGCGCCTTCTTCACCTTCTAGCATGACGAGCACAGGTAAGTCGGTATAGCGCTTGGCGTAATCTAAGAAATAGTCACTAGGCTGCTTAAGATAAAACTCTTTGATAATCACATGACAGAATGCTTGCGCGACTGCCGCATCGGTCCCTTGTTTTGGGTTTAGCCATAAGTCAGTTAATTTCGAGACTTCCGCATAGTCGGGCGTGATAGAGACGGTCTTGGTGCCTTTATAACGCACTTCGGTAAAAAAATGCGCATCAGGTGTACGCGTTTGCGGAACGTTTGAACCCCACGCAATAATATAGTCAGAGTTATACCAATCGGCTGATTCTGGCACGTCAGTTTGCTCGCCCCAAACCATTGGCGATGCTGGTGGTAAGTCACAATACCAGTCGTAGAATGACAAGCAAACGCCGCCAATTAATGATAAATAACGACTACCAGCGGCGTAACTGACCATCGACATCGCAGGAATCGGAGAGAAACCGACGATACGGTCAGGACCAAAGGTTTTGGCGGTATACACATTACTGGCAGCGATGATTTCATTGACCTCGCTCCACGTCGAGCGGATAAATCCGCCCAAACCGCGCTTAGATTTGTACTGTTCTGCTTTGATAGGGTCTTGGACAATACTGCCCCACGCATCGACTGGATCAGGATACTGCGCTTTGGCTTCACGCCATAATTTTAATAGTGGCTTACGCACTTTAGGGTATTTCACACGGTTCGCTGAATACATATACCAGCTGTAGCTTGCGCCACGAGGACAGCCGCGCGGTTCGTGGTTTGGTAAGTCTGGACGAGTTTCAGGATAGTCGGTTTGCTGCGTCTCCCACGTCACCAAGCCGTTTTTGACGTAGATTTTCCACGAGCAAGAACCGGTACAGTTGACGCCATGCGTTGAGCGCACAACTTTGTCATACTGCCAACGGCTACGATACACATTTTCCCAGTCACGAGACTCATCGCGTGTCTCGCCATGCCCATCGGAGAATTCGCCCTGTTTACGTTTAAAAAAACGGAATTGGTCGAGTAAATGGCTCATTTCGCTATCCTCTATTTTATTGCCTAAGGTGTATCTAGAGCTGAGTGCAGAATGCTTCTATCTTGATATTGCTTGATATCGGTATGCAGCTAAGCCGTAAATATTATTTCGATAGCGTCATTTTAAGTAAGCCGTCACCCTCTTACTATCAGCTAACATGAGCAGGGCACTACCACCTTAGTAGTAGCGGCAAGTCATCAAATTTGCTTAAAAAAACTGTTAAGTGTCTAATTATTGAGCGTCTAATCGTTAAACATCCATAAGCCATGCTTATTTAGCAGCTGAAAATTGCTTAGCAAAAATTTAAAACAAAAAAAAGTGCTACTCACATCAGCAAGTAGCACTTCATAGGGTTGGTCATTGCTCAATAAAAAGACGGTTGTTAAAGGGTTGTTATAAAATATCTGCTTTAACAAGGAATCTCAGCATTAGCACGGCTGTAATACCACCAAGTCAATACGATACAGAGAATGTAAAAGACAATTAAGGCGATAAAGGTGCCATCAATACCCAGTCCTGAACCGAACATTTTTGGCACAAAGAACGCGCCATAAGCGGCGATTGCTGAGGTAAATCCAACCACAGCCGCTGACTCTTTACGTATTTCAATAAATAGCGGCTCTGTCCCTGCTTTCTCAGGCTCAAGGCGTTCGTGAAAGGTTCTAAAAATAACTGGAATCATGGTAAAGGTAGAGCCGTTACCGATACCCGTGGTGATAAATAGCACCATAAAGGAGATAAAGTAGCCGACAAAGCTGCCCTCATTGGTTTCGCTAGGTAGGAAGTACATCACCGCCAATACCGCCAATACCATCACAATATAGTTCCAAAAAGTGACTTTTGCGCCGCTGGTTTTATCAGATATCCAGCCACCTAGTGGACGAAATAGTGCGCCGACTAGAGGACCTAAAAAGGCAAATTTAAGCGCATCAATAGCAGGAAATGAGTTTTTAATCAGCATCGGAAATGCGGCGGAAAAACCAATAAAGGAGCCAAAGGTTGCCATATAAAGAATACACATAATCCAGTTATGTTTGCGTTTAAAGATAACGGATTGGTCTTTAAACGAGGCTTTGGCGGTGGCAATATCGTTCATGCCAAACCATGCCAATGCTGAGAACAGCAGGATAAAGGGTACCCAAATAAAGCCCGCGTTTTGTAGATAAAACAGTTTGCCGCTGGCAGAGACTTGTGGGTCGCCGCCTAAGCTACCAAAGGCCGCTACCAATATAATCATCGGGACGATGAACTGCATGACCGACACGCCCAAATTACCCAAACCAGCGTTTAGCCCAAGCGCTGTGCCTTGTTCCGCTTTTGGATAAAAGAACGAGATATTGGACATAGACGAGGCAAAGTTACCACCGCCAAAGCCGCAAAGCAGCGCAATAATGGCAAATATCATAAACGGTGTATCAGGATTTTGAACCGCAAAGCCCATCCATAATGCCGGAATTAATAAAGACAAAGTCGATATCGCTGTCCAACGCCGACCACCAAAAATTGGCACCATAAAAGAATAAAAAATTCGTAGCGTCGCCCCTGATAGTCCGGGTAGCGCGGCGAGCCAAAACAGCTGCCCGCCATCAAAATCAAAACCAATCTCAGGTAAGCGCACGATGACCGCGCTCCATACCATCCATACTGCAAACGCCAGTAGTAAGGATGGAATGGATATCCATAAATTGCGAGTGGCGACTTTTTTGCCGCCCCCTTTCCAGAACTCATCTATCTCAGGTCGCCAGTCAGTGATGAGCTTACCACCTTTGAAGTTGTAATCATTGCCCATACTATTCCTCACTTAATATCATTTATGCTTAGTTATAATGGATAGTTTTATAACCTTCAGCCGTTATAAAAATTACCGTATGCAGTCGCTTTGATTGTTGTTAATGACTGCTTGTATATGGATTGGATTGATGCGGTAGATTGATGTCTGTGACCAATGCGCCCTTGATAACAGCAAATCATCACAATCAATGGTTTTATAAAAAACGATAACTCACGGTACTGCATTATCCTGATGATGAGTATTCATACATAGTGGTATACTGATGGCTAAAAGAGGTATGTTGCGGGCAGAATGATTACTAAAATTTTGCTCTGAATGGAATGATATGGTTTTTATTTTTTGAAAAGTGTGGAGTTTTTAACCAGAACTGGTTTGAGATTGGTTAGGCACACTTGGCTGTTTTTAAGGCTTTTTTTAAGATGCTTTTAATACTCTTAGTAAGTTGTTAACGCTGATACTGAACGCCTCTTTTTTACTAATTTTGATGGGTAAACGCTATACATGAAGTCTATTCAACGTCGCCAGTCTTTAACCCTTCATGCTTGGGGCGCTATTATTATCATCGCCATCTTATCCTTGATGTCAGCGTTGGGGAGTGGGGCGCTGGCTTGGGTAGCACGGTCTGATGCGGAGGCGATTAATACCGCAGGCTCGATACGCATGGCCACTTATCGCATTAGCTTTCAGATTGCGACTGGTTTTTCCGATGACCATCCTTTTAGCTCGAGTTTAAATATTAACCAAAACGGCGTCAGCGACCAAGAAAATGAGACGTCTGTTAAACAAGATAAATTAGACTTTTCTAATAAGAATACCGCCGAAAAGACAGCTATCTTGATTAAGGATATGGAAAATCGGCTGGCAGAATTGCAGGTCTATCAGCTAACGAGTGCCAATAGACATACGCTTATCAATGAGCAGCTTAATAAGATAAAAGACCAATGGTATCAAGACTTAAAGCCGACTTTATTGGCGCAGGATAAAGCGGCGTTTTATGGCGTTTCTGCCAGTTATATCGAAGATGTGAACCGTTTTGTTGGTGAGCTGCAGTACCGAAACGAGCAGCGCCAGACATGGCAACAAAACCTGCAAATCCTCTCGTTGATACTGACCATCATTATTGTGCTGATTGGCATGCGCAGATTGCATCAATTGGTGCTCACGCCTATTTATCAATTGATTAAAGCCAATAACCAATTTAAAGACGGTCAGTTTAATACCAGAGTATCCATCGCAGGCTATCGAGAGTTTGAAGTGCTTGGCAATTCTTTTAATGATATGGCAAGTACGATTGAGACCTACCAGCGCTCGCTTGAGAGTGAGGTGCAGGTAAAAACCCAGCATTTGGTCAAAGCCAATCAAGTACTGTCACTGTTTTATGACTTTTCAAAATCGCTGACCACCAGCCAAGTGAGCTTATATCAGCTCGATGCTTTGATTGCAGATTTTAGTAAGACCTTGCCGCATTTAGAATTTACCTTGTGCATACAGAATAAATATATCACCAGTAAAAATGCCATCGTGCTGCATGGCGAAAAAATGAAAGAGCTGTGCAAAAAGCTCAACTGTGATAACTGCGCAACGAAAAACGGCGAACATACCAAGTCTTATCCTATTGTTCATCAACAAGAAGAATTTGGCGAATTGCGCGTGCGACCTAAGTCGGCGCTAATGATGAATTACTCTTTTATCGCTGATGATGACATTAATAATGATGGCCTTAATGATGATGACAGTAATAAAACTGGTCATGGTGTTGCGCCAGAGCAGCGTATAAACATGACAGAGGTAGGGAGTGTTTTCCCATTTAGCAGTCCTGAATTGGATGCGCAAAATAACGAGCTCATCGTGGCGCTGACCAACTTAATCAGTACCGCCTTATCGCTACGTAAGCAAAAACAGCAAGAGCATCAGCTGATTTTGTTTGAAGAGCGCTCGACCATTGCGAGAGAGCTGCATGACTCCTTGGCGCAGTCGTTGTCTTATCTAAAAATCCAAGTCAGCGTCCTTGAGAGACACCTTAAAAACGCTGGCAGCGAGCCCGTCAAAGCGCCGGTAGCGCAAAATATCGAGCAGATAAAAATGGGGCTAGGCTCCGCTTATCAGCAGTTAAGAGATTTATTGGTGACCTTTCGCTTGACCATTGATAATGATAATTTCGACGAAGCCTTGCACGATGCTGCCAGTGAGTTTGCCTTAAAAGGCGATTTTAATATAACGGTACACAACCATATTATGACGCTTAATTTGAGCGCCACTGAGCAGATAGATTTGATTCAGATTGCCAGAGAAGCGCTGTCAAATATCAGCCGCCATGCAAAAGCACAAAACGTCGCAATTCACCTAGAATACGAGGACAGTGATAAATATATCGTCATGCGTATCATCGATGATGGCGTTGGTATGTCTGGCGGTGTCGATCAAACCCAACATCACGGCTTGATGATTATGAAAGAGCGCGCCCATAATATCGGCGGCGAACTTATCGTGACCGATAACAAGCCACGCGGCACCATCGTTACGGTCAGATTTGAGCCCAATTTCTTTGATGAAGAGAGTAATAAAGATGCTTATTTATAAGCTCATAATATTGTGATTTTAAGCGATTGAATGGTCTTTTTTAAAGTTGTTGATTGGGGTTTTTTTAGTGGATTTTTCTAACCAGTTTCATTTTCAAATATGATTTCTGCTAAGCAGTTTTTAAGCATTGTAATACTGAATTATTAAATTTAAATCATTAAATTCTTGTACCATTTTTTAATTTGTGAGTATGTTATGAGCACCAAAGTTTATACCAGTACCTCGCCTGCGCGCCTATTATTGGTCGATGACCATCCGATGCTACGCCGCGGCATCTCCGAGTTATTAAGTCTTGAAGACGATGTTAAAGTCGTTGGCGAAACCAGTAATGGTCAAGAGGCATTAGCATTTTTAGAAAATAATGACGTCGATTTGGTGATACTTGACCATAAAATGCCGGTGCTCACAGGTATCGAAACCTTGAGAGAAATCAAAGCCAGAAATATCAATACCAAAACCGTCCTGTTCACCGTTTCTGATAGCGGTGAAGACGTACAAGAGGCGTTAAAATTGGGCGTCGATGGCTATCTGCTAAAGGATATGGAGCCTGAGCTGATTATTATTGATATCAGAAAAATACTCCGCGGTGAGCTGGTTATCAGTCCCAATCTAGCCTCGATACTTGCCCAAACGTTGCGCACACCCAGCATTCAAGATATCGCCAGTAATCTAACCAGCAGAGAGCTACAAGTCATTCAGATGATTGCTGAGGGGCTGAGTAATAAGATGATTGCCAATAATTTGGATATTGCCGAATCAACGGTAAAGGTACACGTCAAGCATATCCTCAATAAAACTGGTCTGCGGACACGGGTAGAAGCGGCGGTATGGACGGTTAACCATTTATCTAAGTAGCCATTTATCTAAGTAACCCCAGTTCGGGATAAGGGCT
>NZ_DEIR01000016.1:0-64948 GCF_002352555.1 Psychrobacter sp. UBA2769
CTTAGGTCGCCATATTCCAGTCGCACCTAGCGCCATGCGTCATGCTTTTACTGATTTGGCAAACCTAGTACCCGATGATTTGCCTGAACCCATTTTGGTTATTGGCATGGCCGAAACTGCCGTTGGCTTATCTGCGGGGGTACATCAAGCGCTACAAACTCGCTATCCACAAGCTTTATTATTAAATTCTACGCGTCATGCGCAACATGATGACAGTCATGACAAAAGCAGCCACTCTTTATTGACCACGTTTAGCGAAGATCACAGTCACGCCAGCCAGCATCTGATTTATCAAAGTGCAGATAGAGTGACTCAAGCACAGCTACTTGCCAGCAAAACCTTGATTATGGTTGATGACGAAGCGTCAACGGGCAATACTTGCGTCAATGTCGTCACCGCCCTTCGTAACGCAGGACTGACCGAATTAGAACAAGTGCATCTAACGACATTGGTAGATTGGTCGTTAAATCAGAACCAAGCTCCAGTTGACGTAGATGACAACATATCTGCACGTTTGCCTAATATTGACTTTCATCGTCATCACCTACTATCTGGGGCTTGGACTTGGACGGATGCGCCCAACCCTGAATCCATTACGATGCCATCGGTCGATACCACTGAGGCTGGCAGTCAGCCATTAGGCAACACTGGCAATTGGGGGCGCTTCCCAACGCTAGATAGTACCGATAGTTTTGATAATTATCTGATGAAGTTTCAAGCAGCATTTAACCTTTTTAATCAGCGAGCCCAATCTGAAAAAGAACAGTTTGACAATGAGCAATTGCCACAGCGGATTTTAGTATTGGGCAGTAATGAGTTTGTTTGGTTGCCGTTTTTATTAGCGGAATGGCTTGAGACGCAAACTCAAAACGCTACGGTTGAGTTTAGTGCCTTAACGCGCTCACCGATTGCCCTTGGTGGCGCGATTACCACGATGCTCAGTTTTAGCGACAACTATGGGCTGGGTATGACCAACTTTGCTTATAATGTTGAGCCTAGCGATTGGGACTTAATTGTTTTGTGTGTGGAAACATCAGCGGATAGCGTTGATGACATGTGGCAAAGTTTGGATAATGTGTTGGTGGTGAGTCCGACGCTTTAAGCTGTTTTATAAAAGCTAGCTTACAAAGGCTGTCTTATAAAAGCTGTTCCATTAAAACTATCCTTTAAACCCTACTTTGATTTTCACATTTAACCCTTACGCACGCTTTTATGGCAAATACTATGACTAGCCCATTTTTTCAAGCCAATCCCGATATTATCAAACCCTACGCGCTGATGGATTTGGACGATACGCTTTTTCAAACCCAACGTAAAATTGATGCATGGGAATTACCAACGTCTGAACCTGAAAATCTAGTTTGCGCGACCGTTAATAAACAAGGCAAGCCGTTAAGCTTTATGAGTCAGCGCCAAGCTGCGTTTTTTAATTGGCTGCTGCTTAGTACAGAGCTGATAGTGGTCACCGCACGTGACCGCAGTGAAATCAAACGCGTTAAGCTGCCTTTTGATAGCTGGCAGGTCTTAACCCACGGTGCGATTATTCTTGATAGAGACGGCACGCTACAAGCTCAGTGGCAAAAGCGTATGCATAGTGCACTTGCACCACTGCAAGATAAATTACAGCAGCTAAGCCAATTATTTGCCAATCACAGTAAAAATGACAATAGCCAGCTGGTATTTACACCGCATATCAATCACTTTAATGATGGCGCTGTTAATGAAGAGCTGACCATTTATCTGGCTATTAAGCATGCGCAAAAGGACCATCAAGCGTTAGTAGAGCTCGCTAAAAAATTGCCAACGTTAATACGTGACTTTGAGCAAGATTTTTATGTGCATGTGAATGCGAACAATCTGGCGATACTGCCGCACGCGGTTCATAAACGCCATGCGGTGCAGTTTTTATTAGACCAGCATTTAGACAACCAGCGTCCAAGTTTTGGTTTTGGTGATAGCTTGGCCGATTTGCCATTTTTGCAATTGCTTGACTGGTATGGCATGCCCAATCATGGTCAGCTACATGAGCGCTTTAGCTCGCAGTAATTCTAAACGCTTAACCTCTCCTAAGGCGTGTCCTCAATTCAATCGATGGACATCTAAATGGTCTAAAAATGGCTAAATTTTGCCAAACTTCGTCAAATAGCTGGGTAATATCCCGATATTAACTGCACTATTTTACTTGTTTGGCTACAATTTATCTGATTTTTATCACCATTTTTAAAATGAGGACACACCATAAATAAAAACAATAATCGAACGCATTTTTGTAAGTAGGAACTATCTTATGACCCATCCTATAACGAACCCTAATATTCAAAAAATGCAGGAATATGGCTCAGGCAGCTATCTTGCCAGCGATGTGACTGTGCTGCTTGATATCGTTGATAAAAACGCCGTTGCTGATGTACCAGTCAGTCAAAAAGAAGCGCTCATCCAAAGTGGACAGCGCCACTATTCAGATATGTTAACCTTAGAGGATGCGCCAACCGCCATGCATGAGCAATTGTATCAGCAGGCATTAGCGCAAGGTACAACGAGAACCGCAACTGATATTGCTAACTTGGCTTATACGCTACACCATATTTTTCAGCAAACGGTAAGTACTGAACGTCCATTAATATTAGTCAGCTTGGTACGTGCAGGTTTACCAGTTGGCGTATTGTTGCAGCGTGCCCTATTAGACAATGAAAGGTCAGATGCCGATAGCAGCTATGCGTTGCCAAGTGTGCATTATGGTATCAGTATCATTCGCGACCGAGGACTTGATCCAGTCGCGCTGCAGATGATATTGGACGCTCATCCAGAGAGTGCCATCGTATTTGTCGACGGCTGGACGGGCAAAGGGGCGATTTATCAAGAGCTGGCGCGTAGCTTAGAAGTCTTTAGCGATCCTAGTCATCCATATTTTGCCAATATTTTTCATCAGGGTAAGGATGTTATTCCCTTATTAACCCTTGCTGATCCCGCGGGCGTTGCTTGGCTGGCGGCAAGTGAGGAAGACTGGTTGATTCCTTCAGGTCTATTGAACAGCACCGTATCGGGACTGATATCACGCAGTTTATATACTGAGCCACAATCGGGGCTACATCGTAGTGTCTTTTACGATAACTTGGTTCAGGTAGATCATAGCTTAGCTTTTGTTGATCGTATTGATAGCGCGCGGCGTGCATTGTCTACATCTCCACAATGCTTGCAAACGTTTGAGCAACCACGCTATCAGACGGCGGATTTAATTGATACGCTGGCAGCAGAGTATGACATTAGCAATCGCAACCGTATTAAGCCAACCATTGCAGAGGCGACACGGGCGATATTACGCCGTGATCCTGAGTGCATCTTGCTGGCCACCGCCGATCACCCAGATACCGTATTATTGCGCCATTTATGTAGCGAGCGTGATATCAATATCACGGTATTAGGTGCTAAAATACTCCCCTATCAAGCGATTACGCTAATCAAGCAGCGGGCAACAGATCGCTCATGATTCATTAATGTATTGATGCCTTGATGTATTGATGCCTTGCAAAAGAAATGCATCAATACTGCATCAGCAGCGCTGTTTTTATCATACGTCCTTACGCTATGATTTCTTGCTATAACCATTCACTTATCACTATTTACGATGCCAACTATGTCCGATATGCCCCACAATGAGTCCAATCTTTATAATAACAATCAGTCTTATGCCCACCTGATTACTGAGCGTCATGCGATGCTCAAACCGCATACCCATCACCCGTATCAGCTGGGTGCTAGCCTATATATGCCTGCGACGCGGCAAGATATTTGGCAAGTCATTACGCGTGATAAATTGCCGACGATTAACAGTATTATTATCTGCTTAGAAGATGCGGTCAGCCATAGCGATGTTAAGTTGGCACTTGAACGTCTACAAACGCTGCTACATACGTGGGCCGCGCATGTCGATAGTATCAATGACCCAGCAAAAAAAGATGGCATTCAATCAAAAGCGCACACCGATCAGCCAACCAGACCTTTGGTCTTCTTGCGTCCACGTCATCCGGCGATGCTTGAGCAATTGGCAGATTTTGCGCATATTGATTTGGTCGACGGTTTTGTGATGCCAAAAGTCGATATGTATAGTTTGTCTAATTGGCGCATGGCGTCTCAGAATTTAAGCATTGAGCAGCTATTGATGCCGACGCTTGAGACGGCAGCGCTATTTAACCCGCATCACAATCAAGAGTTGGCGATTGGCTTTAAAGAAGCTTTTAGCCAGCCAATATTTGCCCTGCGTATCGGTGGTAATGACTTATTTGCAGCGCTGCGTTTACGCCGTCCTAAAAACAGCATTGTCTATGACACCCCGATTGGTACGCTCGCCTATCAGCTGCTTGGCTGCTTTGTACCGCATGGTTTTTATCTTACCGCGCCAGTATTTGAATACTTAGAGCAGCCAACACTGTTTATGAAAGAGCTGATGCGTGACGTGAACTTAGGACTGGTCGGCAAAACGGTCATTCACCCAAGCCAGATTGCTTTGGTACAGCAAGCGTATTGCGTACCGTTAAGCACCTTGGATGAAGCGCAGGCAATCTTGCATAGCGAGGCAAAAGCAGTATTTAAATATAACGATACCATGCTCGAGCCTGCCACGCACCGTGCATGGGCTACTGAAATCGTCAATCGCGCTGAGGTCTTTGGCACCCTTGATGATATCAATACTGACTATACGACCCGGTTATAAATAAAGACATTAGCTTTACTGCTTCATCGTATGTTTTTTTTAAAACTGCCGCTTTAACGTTAATCTGTTAAATGGTTTCAATAAAAAAGCCGTTATCTTAAATAGGATAACGGCTTTTTTTCGTATAAACACTTTATTAACTGCTATGTCTGATTCAAGACTGGTTCCAGTCTCGCTCAAAGTTAGACACAGTTGGCTAAAAAGGTATTAATCACTTTATTAACCTGCTCAGGTTCTTCTACCGTCGCTGTATGCCCAGCGCCTTTAATAACCGCAAGCTTCGAGCCTTTAATAGCAAAATGCATGCGCTCCGCCTTTGCGTAAGGCGTTGCCACATCTTCATCGCCAACGATAATCAATGTCGGCGTGCTAATCTCGCCTAGCTGATCGTAAGTGTCTGAGCGTTCAATCACACCTGTGGTCGCCTTTACGACGCCACCTTTACGATTGCCTTGTAACATCGCAAGCCATTCTCTTCGGTCAGCCTTACGCGACTTATCCGCCAAAAAACTACTACCAAACATAATAGGCATGACTTTTTGGCTGACCCGCTTCATACCCAGCCAGCGGATAGCTTTCATCAATTTGCGATACTGCGGCACGTTTTTTGGGTCTTCAGGGTCTGCTGACGTTTCAAGCAAAGTCAGCGATAATAGTAGCTCCGGACGTTTTAGCGCGATACGCTGAGCGACAAAGCCACCCATCGATAACCCTAAAAAATGACATTTATCAATATTTAGCGCATCCAACAATGCTAGCGTATCCTCAGTCAGTGTTTCCATATCATAGCCCGATTTGGTAATCTCCGACTGACCTTGCCCGCGAAAATCAAACGCAATACAACGGCAGCCGGATTTAAAATACTCTACCTGCTTGTCATACATCCGCGTATTCCATAGCAGCCCATGGGCAAAGACCATCACTGGCTTTTGCTTATCCTCCGGCGCGCTGTCTTCATAATAAATATCAACGTTATTTACATTTATCATTGGCATAATTACTTCCTTGTTTTTTGCTTATTGATTGCTTGTTTGGTTAACGAAATCCTTAACACTACTGCTGTTTAGCATAATGCACCAAGCAAATACTTCATAGCGTTATTTTTGTACGACAGATCGTATATATTTTTTAAAATAAATATATAGCAAAACAAGGAAAAATTAAACATTTTTGACCGTGCCTTTAGCGCCCACAAAACTCGCTTTTATAATCATAACAAGCTGCTATAGTAATCAGCTTGCATGACTTGTTACAACTTTGTCCATCACAACGTCCATTGTCATCAGCAATGCTTATCTAAAACTTCTTATTAAGGAAACCAACCATGTCACAACCTTTGGTCGAATATCACAGCGAAAACCATATTGCTACCATTACCATGAATGACCCTAAGACGCTAAATGCTTTTAGCACACCATTAAAAGGCGCAATTATGGATGCGCTTGATCAGGCTGATCAAGATGCCGACGTGCGCGTGATTGTCTTGCAAGGGTCAAATAATAATTTCTCTAGTGGCGGTCATATTGGTGAGATGTTAGAGAATGGCATGGAATCAGAAGCATTGGTGGCAAAGCTTGATTTTATGCTCAGAGAAGTGGCAGAAGTGAGTTTAAAGCTGCGTAATATTCACAAACCCATTATTGCTAAATTAGAAGGTGCCGTCGCTGGCGCTGGGATGAACTTGGCATTAACCTGTGATTTCCGTATTGCCGCTGACAATGCCAAATTCGTGCAAGCCTTTGTCAATATCGGTTTGATTCCAGATGCGGGTGGCATTTATCTATTGAATCAATTGATTGGCGCGGCCAAAACGACTGAGCTTGTGATGCTGGGTGATAAGCTTACTAGCGACGATGTCGCGCGTCTAAACTTAGTCAATAGCGTCGTGAGCAAAGATGGGCTTGACGCCAGCGTATTGGCGTTGGCAACGCGCCTAAGCAACCTGCCCGGTAAAGCTTTGGCTTCGATGAAGCATATGATTAACGTGCATGCTTTTTCAGGCTTAAATGAAGCGCTCGATATGGAAGTTGACCAACAAACCATGATGGCAAAAACCGCTGACTTTGCTGAAGGTGTCACCGCCTTTATGGAAAAACGTAAGCCCGTTTATCAGGGTAAATAAAAACTTCTAACGCTACCTTCTGTACTATCAACAAAAAGGCTGCCTAATCTAATAGCAGCCTTTCGTTAGGTCATTTAATACGATTCATCTCTGTATTTATGAAGAAGCAGAGGCGGTCTTATCGTAACGCGGTAAGGTGAATATTTTATCGAAACCTAAGGTAAATACAAAGGTATAAACCAAGAAAAATAGCAGTAACGCCGCCTCCATCATAAAGGCTTTGATTAAACCAACGTCATACCAAATCATATAAAGTGGCAGGCAAATCAATACCAAGCCACCTTCAAACCCTATCGCATGAGCGCTGCGGATTAATAAGGTACGCTTTTTAACCTGCTTGCGCCGCTCCCACGCTTCAAAAGCCGTATTGTATAAAAAGTTCCAAATCACAGCGGCTAATGACACCATCACCGCAACGGGTAACGACTCTGCCGCATCGCTGCCGCTAAGTTTCATCAGCACAAAGGTAGATGCAATAATAGCGATAATTTCAAAGATGGTCACATAGACAACACGACGTTTGAGTGGGGATAAAGTAATCAACCAAGACTCCAAAGCACTTAGCACTTAGCACTTAAGTATAAACAAAAAGTTGCTTAGTAAAGTATCGGTCCGTCCCGAGATAGAAATGAGAAAAGAGTGCAGAGCCACGGTTTCCGCCTGCCCCTATATTATACAGAAGATAATGAGAGAAACCAGTCGCAGCTTATTTTGCTGGTGGACCCCATTGATTGGTTTCAAGCTTGGTATCGCTTGCTAAAAACACCAGTAATACAATAGAGCCTATCAATGGCAAAATGGATAGCAAAAACCACCATCCTGAACGGCTGGTATCATGCAACCTGCGAATAGTCACCGCTAAGCCCGGCAAAAACAAACCGAGCGCTACAACGATATAGAATAGCCCCGTTTCTGAATTAAATATAATAGCATCTAAAATCATCGCTACAATAATCAAACCCATTTGTACCAATACAAAATACCAATACTCCTTACGTCGAGCACGACCAGAGAAATTGGTATAATTTCTTAAAGCTTTTTTAAACCAGTCAAGGATGCCAAAGTTTGCTTCAGCACTATGATTATTAACCATTGCAGAATTCGGTAAAGGTGGCGGCGTCGTTTTATCAAGCATATTTTTATTTTCCCTAGGATTTGTCGTCAACCTTAACGGTAAAGTTGCCAACCAAAAAATTTAATCAGCGACTTTGATTATAAGCACTCAATAAAAGTTTGCAAACCGTTATTGGTTTATTTTAAATTTAAAAAAACCCCGCATCATCACGATACGGGGTTTCTATTTAAATAAGAATTGTAAAACTTAAAAATACTTAACTTAAGCTTTAAGCAAAATTAGGTCAACTGAGCAACGTTAATTTTGTCGGCTTCTTCAGTATAAGAATCCATACGATCGAAGTTCATGTACTGATAGACTTCTTCGCCCATGCTATCAAGCATACCAGCGTACTGCTGATATTCGTCGTTGGTTGGCAATTTACCAAGTACCGCTGCGACTGCTGCAAGCTCTGCAGACGCTAGATAAACGTCAGCACCTTGACCTAGACGGTTCGGGAAGTTACGAGTTGACGTCGATACCGCAGTAGAGTTCGGTGCGATACGTGCCTGGTTACCCATACATAGTGAACAACCTGGCATCTCAGTACGAGCGCCGGCTTGTGCGTAGATGTTGTAATAACCTTCTTCCATCAATTGGCGCGCATCCATTTTCGTTGGTGGCGCAATCCATAGACGAGTTTTTAGGCTTCCTGCTGGTACGTCTTGTAGCAGTTTACCCGCTGCACGGAAGTGACCAATGTTGGTCATACATGAACCAATGAATACTTCATCAATGGTATCACCAGCGACGTCAGCCAATGTTTTAGCATCGTCTGGATCGTTCGGGCAGCAAAGAATCGGCTCTTTAATATCAGACATATTGATTGTCATGTCGATGGCATACTCTGCATCTTCATCAGCACGCAATAGGCTTGGGTTAGCTAGCCACTCTTGCATTTGCTCAACACGGCGGCTAATCGTACGCGCATCGCCATAGCCTTCTGAAATCATCCACTTAAGCAAGGTGATGTTTGAGTTTAGGTACTCAGTCACAGACGCTTCAGATAAAGTGATGGTACAACCAGCAGCACTACGCTCAGCTGATGCATCAGATAGCTCAAACGCTTGCTCAGCAGTTAGGTCTTCTAGACCTTCGATTTCAAGAATACGACCGTTGAACTCGTTGATTTTACCTTTCTTATCAACCGTCAAATAACCTTCTTTGATGGCTTGATAAGGAATCGCATGGACCAAGTCGCGTAGCGTGATACCAGGCTGACGTTCGCCAACGAAGCGTACACGAACAGACTCAGGCATATCAAGTGGCATAACACCAGTCGCCGCTGCGAATGCTACTAGACCAGAACCCGCTGGGAACGAGATACCCATTGGGAAACGCGTGTGCGAGTCACCACCAGTACCAACGGTATCTGGAAGTAGCATACGGTTCAACCATGAGTGAATGATACCATCACCAGGACGCAAGCTTACGCCGCCACGGTTCATGATAAAGTCAGGTAGTGTATGCTGAGTTTCAACGTCAACTGGCTTTGGATAAGCTGCGGTATGACAGAATGACTGCATCACTAGGTCTGCTTGGAAACCCAAACATGCCAAGTCTTTTAGCTCATCACGGGTCATAGGACCAGTGGTATCTTGCGAGCCGACCGTCGTCATTTTTGGCTCACAGTACATACCTGGACGCACGCCTTGTAGACCACAAGCTTTACCGACCATTTTTTGTGCAAGGGTGAAGCCTTTACCGGTATCAGCTGGCTCTTCTGGCTTAGCAAATACGTCTGAATGACCAAGACCCATGTATTCACGAGCACGATTGGTCAAACCACGACCAACGATTAGTGGAATACGGCCGCCTGCACGAACTTCGTCAAGCAATGTTGGCGAGTTTAGCGTAAAGGTTGACAATACTTCGTCAGAATCATGCTTAGTGATTTTGCCTTCGTACGGATAGATGTCAAACACATCGCCCATGTTTAGGTTATCAACCGCTACTTTTTCAATTGGTAACGCGCCAGAATCTTCCATGGTGTTAAAGAAGATAGGAGCGATATTGTTACCCAATACTAGACCGCCACCACGTTTGTTTGGTACGTTCGGGATATCATCGCCCATGAGCCAAAGTACTGAGTTGGTTGCAGATTTACGGCTAGAACCCGTACCAACCACGTCGCCGACATAAGCAAGTGGATGACCTTTTTCTTTCAAAGCTTCGATTTGCTTCATTGGACCAACAACGCCCTCTTTGTCAGCAAAGATGCCGTCGCGAGAGTTTTTGTGCATGGCTAATGAATGCAATGGGATATCTGGGCGGCTCCACGCGTCTTGCGCCGGTGACAAGTCATCCGTGTTGGTTTCGCCAGTCACTTTAAAGGTGGTATAAGTGGTTTTCTTTGGTACTTCAGGGCGGTTTAAGAACCACTCAGCGTCAGCCCAAGATTGCACGACTTCTTTAGCGATGTCGTTGCCAGCTTCAGCTTTTTCGGTCACGTCATTGAACGCATCAAATACGAGTAATGTCTTTTTCAACGCATCAGCGGCTTCTTGTGCGACTTCCGCGTCGTCTAATGCCGCAACTAATGGCGCAACGTTATAGCCACCTTGCATAGTGCCCAAGATTTCAACGGCTTTTTTCTTGCTGATAAGTGGTGAAGTCGCTTCGCCTTTAACGATAGCGGCTAAAAATGCAGCTTTAACATAAGCGGCTTGGTCAACACCGGCAGGAATACGGTTTTCTAACAAGTCCATTAAGAACGCATCTTCGCCCGCTGGTGGGTTTTTCAGTAGCTCAACCAATTCTGCTACCTGCTTCTCATTTAGTGGAAGTGGTACAGTCCCTAGCTCAGCACGTTCTGCGACATGTTTACGATAAGCTTCTAACACAATAGTCGTCCTCGTCGGTTGGTGACCAGTACATCACGTGAGTAGTCAGGATGACAGCCTACATCGATGTACTGCATTGAATAATTATCCGTGCAATCATAGCTCAAAACGCTCAAAATGTTAATGGCTGTGCGGCGAAAAGGCGCAGAATAAGGCCATATTGGACATTTATTATAAAAATAGTGCCATAACTAATATGATTGACGCCCTTAAATAGCAAACCTGTCGCCTTACCGCTCATTTTTGCCCTGCTCTTTTTCTGCATTGACTGCTGCATTCATTTCTGCATTCATTTCTGCATTCATTTCTGCATTAGTTTCTGCATTAGTTTCTGCATAGACTTCTACATTGGCGGTTAAATAAAAATGGCGCGACTGCTATACTCTTATTATCTAAATATCTACGACTTTATTAAGATATTTTTTCTAAGACAAACGCCATGAGTGAATATTAAGGATAATAGCAATATGGACAATAGCAGTATGAAAAATAGCGAAAAAGACAATAACGCTCATTACGATAATGGTTTAAAAGTTCGTACTGAAGTGATGGGCGCAGCGCATGTTAAACGCTCGCTTGACTCAGCAACACCATTTACCCAGCCGTTGCAAGACTGGATTATCGAACATGCTTGGGGCAGTACGTGGCAAGATGATTCGATACTACCGCGCAAATACCGCTCCTTAATTACCATGGCGTTTTTAATTGCCCAAAAAAGTCCCGCTGAGCTAAAGGGTCATATCCGTGGGGCGATAAATAATGGTGCTAGCGTTGCTGAAATCCGAGAAGTATTGATGCATAGCCTGCCTTATTGCGGCGCACCTGCCACCCAAGAAGCGTTTCGCGCTGCCATAGAAGTGCTAAATGACATGGACATTGATATCAATAAATAAAACTACGATAAAGGTATGCTTCGTAGTACCCTGTTATTTACGCAAGCTTTTTTATTCATGGAAGCCTTTTTATCCTTAGTAGCTTTCTTAGTTATCTTAACAAGATTGCCTAAAAAATATTGACCCGTTATCTGCTATAATAGCTGCATTCATAAAACATTCTAATAATGCCATAAACCCTTATTCTATCAAGGGTTAAGAGAACATTTGATTATGACAAACGCCGTACAAACCCACGTCCCCGCTGCCCGTGCAAAACCGAAAAAAGCCATCCAAGGCGAAAAGCTGCGTGGCTACGACAAGGTAGCACGCATCCCAATTAAAGTGATTCCGACCGTCGAGGCGAAGAAAAAGCCAGATTGGATTCGGGTTAAAATGTCCTCACCTGCGGAAGTGGCGCGTATTAAAGCCACCTTGCGTGAGCAAAAGCTATATACCGTCTGTGAAGAAGCCGCCTGCCCTAACCTGCCGCAGTGCTTTGCCGATGGTACGGCGACCTTTATGATTATGGGTGATATCTGTACCCGTCGCTGCCCGTTTTGCGATGTCGGTCATGGTCGCCCAAATGAGTTAGACAAAGACGAGCCACGCCATACCGCTGAGACCATTCAGGGTCTAGGTCTGAAATATGCGGTGATTACCTCGGTTGACCGTGATGATTTAAAAGACGGCGGTGCTGCCCATTTTGTTGAAGTATTGAATGAATCTCGCGCTTTAAGCCCAAATTGCTTGATTGAGATACTCGTGCCAGATTTCCGTGGTCGTATGGATATCGCTTTGGACTTATTGACTGAAACTGCGCCTGATGTCTTTAATCATAATATCGAAACCGTGCCTCGTTTATATAAAGCCTTCCGTCCCGGCTCTGATTATCAGCATTCGCTCGATTTGCTTAAGTTATATAAAGAACGCCGTCCTGATATTGCCACCAAATGTGGTTTTATGGTTGGACTTGGTGAGACCGAAGAAGAAATCTATAAGCTACTTGATGATTTAAAAGCCCATAACGTTGATATGATTACCGTTGGTCAGTACCTGCAACCAAGTAAAGACCATGCGCCAGTCGATCGTTATGTTCATCCAGATGAGTTCCAGCGTTATATGGACTATGGCAAAAAGATTGGCTTCTTTAACATTTGGGCAGGTCCTATGGTGCGCTCAAGCTACTTTGCTGATCGTCAATATTACGGCGAAGATTGCCCAGCGCCTATCCGTAGCAAAAAAGCCTTAGCAGCAGAAGGTAAACTTGGCTGTTAAGTGAAATTTGTCATCATATTAAAGTAGGATGACGAATCTTAAAATATAGAAAGGGCGAATAGTAGAGAGTTACTATTCGCCCTTTTTTATGCCTCTAAACTATCGCTCTAAATAAGGTTAAACGTTTAGAGGTAACACGGGCGTCTTACTGGTTTTTATATTTAATAACGCGATACCAAGGATGATGACACCCCCTATCAAACCTGTGATAAGCCCAGGATAAATCAGCAGTAAAGCGCCAATGGTCAGAATGATACGCGTGATTGAATTCATACTTCCTTTAAAATAACCCTCTAACGCCGCACTAAGCCCAATCACACCAACGACCGACGTCACAACGGCAATCGCAATATCCATGACCGGTGGCAATGGGAACTCTTTCGCCGTGACCGCAAGACCTGTCGGGTCAATCATCAACATCGCAGGATTATAAATAAACATAAACGGGACGATAAAACCTGCTAACGCCAGCTTTAATGATAAGTAACCTGTTTTCATCGGATCGCCGCCCGAAATACCAGCCCCAGCAAAAGCAGCCAAACAAACCGGCGGGGTAATATTGGCAAACACCCCAAAGTAAAACACAAACATATGCGCGGCTAAAATAGGCACATCAAACCCTGCTAATGCTGGCGCCGCCATGGTTGCAGTAATAATATATGCAGGAATCGATGGCAATCCCATACCCAAGACCATCGACGCTAGCATGGTCAAAATTAAGGTCAGCAATAATGACCCTGCCCCTAAAGTGACAATCGAAGAAGTCATTACCGTACCAAAGCTGGTTAAGCTGACCACCCCAATAATAATACCTACGACCGCACAAGCAGCCATCACCGCTAGCGACTGACGGGCGCCGTCTTCTAGCGCACCTAAAATATCCTTAAAGCCCATGCGTGTTTCTTTACGTAGCATACTGATGACAACCGTAAAGCCAATGGTATAGGCAGCGGCATAGCCTACCGGCACATTTTGTATTAATAAATAAATCAAAAATACAATCGGCAATAACATATGACCGCGCGCTTTTAATACCTCTTTTACCTGTGGCAAACTTTCTTTTGCCATGCCTTTTAAGTCTCGGCGACCGGCACGAAAATGTACCTGCGCGATAACGCCTAGATAATACAAGATAGCAGGTAATAATGCTGCCAAAGCAATGGTGCTATACGGTAGACCTGTGGTCTCGGCCATAATAAAGGCACTTGCACCCATAATTGGCGGTAATATCTGACCACCAACCGACGCACTTGCTTCTACAGCGCCCGCAAAATCCTTATGGTAGCCAACCTTTTTCATCAAGGGGATGGTAAACGCGCCGGTACTAACGACGTTTGATAAGGCTGAACCATTGATACTGCCCATAAAGCCGCTTGAAATGACAGCCACTTTAGCAGGACCGCCTTTTTTATCGCCTGCCAGCGCCAATGCCAAATCATTAAACAGCTGACCCATGCCAGAACGCGCTAGAAAAGCGCCAAAGAGGATGAATAAAAAGATAAATGTGACTGAGGCGCCGATTGCGACCGAATACAGCCCTTCTGTTTTTAGGAATAATTGACCAAAAATATCGCCCATATCATAAGGGCGAGTGAGTAGCCGATCAGGCATAAAGTCCAGATGACTGACAAAGGGATATAGCAAAAATATAGAGGCCAGTATGGGCAATATCCAGCCAGTAATACGCCGACTGCCCTCAAGGACGCAGATGACGGTGATAATAGAAAATATCACATCGACCGAATTTGCCATGCCGCCGCGACTGGTGACAATATCTTGGTACTCGTATATCAGGTAGGTCATGCCAGATAAAGACAACAGAAACCAAATCCAGTCATACCATGCTACCCGCTTACGACTGCTTTTTTTGCTGGCAGGAAAGATTAAAAAAATCAACGCAAAGCCAACGCCCACATGCACGGAGCGCTGCAATAGTGACGGCATGGGGTTAAAGGTAATATATAAATGAAAAAGGGAATATAAGATGCAAATGGTAGCGATAATATACTTCACCGGACCTTGGGTAATATGACGCGTGATAGACTCGCGATCATATTTTTCTAATATCGCTTGCGTCACACTAGGATCAACGTCGTCGTAATCTTCAGTCTCTACATGCGCATTTGTCTGCTGTGCCAATATCGCATTTTCATTAGCATTCACATCATCGTTAGAATTTGCATCATCGTTATAAATAGGAGCCCCGCTATTGTGATCCATCACTTGGGAGTTCATGACAAAAATCCTTATTAAATCTATCGATTAGACTATAAGCCTTGGGCGTAATAGTTACTTCTGAATAATCTGGTACCCATTGGTGAATCAAAATACGCTGACCGGCATAATCAATTTCACCCTGCGTTAATCTTGATACCACCCAATTAAGATGGGGAAACCTTTGGTTAATTTGATAGCCGACGTAGCCATCCTTTTTGATAGGAGCAACGTTTTCGATAGACGGCGTACCGGCACCAAATGCTTGAAAATAGGTATTGGTTAGTAGTAAACCCTCCTCTTCACGAAGATACTGCTCTTCCCACCACTGCTTTTCTACTGAATGAATCCAGCGTAATTGAAAGTCAGGCTCAACAAAATAACATAGCAAGCTATCGGCTTTAGTATCGCCCGCTACCCGTATTTCAATGACAGATTGGCGGCTAAAAACCGCCCATAGTATCAATAAAACCAGCGCAGCCATTGCTGCTGCGCCAGCTATCCACCATAAAGGTTTATTTGGCTGCTTGCTCATCATAGTATTTTTTGGCACCAGGATGAATAGGAGCTACCATACCGACTTGAGCGGTCTCTAAACTGATATCATTCGCCGCTTGGTGAGCGTTTTTCAAGCCCTCTAAGTTTTCGAATAACGCTTTGGTCAACTTATAGCCATCATCTTCAGAGATATCAGAGCGCACCAATAAGGCATTCATGACGGCTGTGGTTGGAATAGCAGCAGCATTACCATAGGTACCGGCAGGAATCTCAAAAGTCTTAAAGTAAGGCTTGGTTTCGATAATTTTTTTGAGCTTATCTTGATTGATGGTGACCAGCTGCAATTTGATACCTTGCTCTAGCTCTAATAATGAAGAGTTCGGTAAGCCACTACTAAAAAACGCCGCTTCAATTTTACCCGCTTTCATCGCATCGGCTGCATCGGCAAAGCCTAAATAGTCGACTTTGACATCATCATAAGTGATACCAAAACCTTCTAACAGGGTGCGAGCATTGACCTCTGTACCAGAGCCTTGATCGCCAACTGCAATACGCTTACCTTTTAAATCTTCAATATTTTTAATACCAGACTTCTCTGAGGCAACCACTTGAATGACGTTAGGATAAAGCACGGCAATTTGCTGGATATTGGTGATAGGCGCTGCCTTAAAGTCATTTTTACCTTCTACCGCATCAGTGACAACATCACTAAGCGCCAGCACCATATCTACTTTACCTTGGGTCAATAGATTGACGTTTTCTACTGACGCCCCTGTCGTTTGGGTTTTGGCGTTAACACCAAAGGTTTTGGCATAAATCTCTGCTAAAGACGTTCCAATAATATTATAAGGACCGGAGGCGCCCCCTGTAGCAATGGTGACGAATTTGGTTTCGAGCTTGTCACTTGCTGTGGCGGCAGTATCTGTAGAAGTGTCGGTAGCAGCACTGTCAGTGGCCGCATTATCAGCAGGCGCTTTGTCTGAACAAGCAACCAGAGTCATACTGGCTGCAACCATGGCGGCTAATAGAGGCATCTTATAAATAGACTTCATTATTTTCTTCCTTGATAAAATAAAGCAAAATGGGTTTATAAAAAAACTTGAATGCAAAGTTCTTAAATACATGGTTCTTAAATACACGATTCTTAAATACATGGTTCTTAAATACAAAGCTGTAGTAGCAACTCATTCTTGTTGACTACCAACCTCAGTCTATGACACTGACCTTCGCTATAAACTCAGGAGTTAAGCGTTCCATAACCTAGGGTCTCCTCAATTAAAACATGGCATGTCATATATTGCTACGATGTTTTAATGGATGCGAGTGCTTATGTTCAAAAAACAGTCAGTTATATGGTTCTCTATATTTAATGAGCTAAGCAATATGTCACAAGTTGCAATCCAAATAACAATCCAAATCTAAGCTATACCAAAGCTATGGTTAATCTTAAACACAACTGAAACGTTTTTTGTCACGTGCTGCTGGTATAAATTTTACTTGCGTGCTGTGTCTACGCTAACAGAGACTGCGCATAATTAACCCCAGCAGCACTGTACCGTTTTCAAAGTATTTTAACTATATATAAACAGCCGAAACCATATCTATAGTTTCGCTATGCGATACTAAGTTTCATATTATAAATGATTTAAACAAATTTTGACGGGGTTGTAAACCTTTATCCGCGCTGCTCTTCATAAAAATGCGCCAAGCTATTTTTATTAACATCATATTTTATTAAAAAATATATCAATAGCACTTTTCTTATAACGCTACTGCTAGCCATTTATTTACTTCGTTAATGCCGCTTATATAACCACTCTTTAGCAGAATAACGACACCTAAATTAGACAATATTTTTTATTAAACATTCAATTTTTTGAAGGCGAAATCCATCTCTATTATGCTACAGTGCAAACGCTGTATTCGCTCTATAGCTACGCACTACAATAAGCAGCTAAAAATAGCGCTTAGAGCATACGACCGCCAATAATACTGAACAACCTTATAGGAAAATTTATGAAAAAATTACTTACTTCAACCATGATGCTGGCCACATTTGCGCTAGCTGGCTGTGCCACAACCGATGTCAATTCTAATGCCGGTACGGCAATTGGCACGGCAAACGAGATTGGTATGAATGTCTTTAAAGCCGCCATTGACAATCAATGCCGTAGCCAAATTGAAAAACAAAACGCGTGGCGCATTGCGAGTGTGGCGATGACTGACGCCCAAGAGGAAGAAGTAAAAGGGAGAGTTTGTGGCTGCGTCAGTGAGCAAGCACCGCAGCAAGTGACTATCGTCGAGCTTGGCAATGCTGCAATAGATGCCAGCTATCGCACACAGCTGGTCGCTAGAGTAGTGGCAAAATCGCTGCAAAGTTGCTACGGTAGCATCGTCAAATAAGTAACTGATAAAGTTACCGATTGCGAGCGTTTATTTTAACGAAATAGGCTGGGTTAGCGATTGCTTAACCCAGCCTATTCATATAGATTATTTAGTATCATTAAGGATAAATGGAATTTATCTGTAATTTATATCAAGGATGACTCATGAAAAGACGTGCATTTATAAAACTGGGTGGTCAGGTAACAGTAGCCGGAACGGTACTGACGCAGCTGAGCGCTTGTTCGTCAGATGACGATAACGTCAAGCCGCCAAATCAGCTTGATGATTTAGACGACTTAGGCTATCAAGGGGCAGCTCCTTTCGTGCATGGTATTGCCAGTGGCGACCCGCTACATGATCGCGTGATACTGTGGACACGGATTACCAACGACGGCAGTATCGAGGCCTCCAGCATTCCTGTTGCTTATACGATTGCAACAGACCCAGCGCTTAAAAACATCGTCGCTCAAGGGCGAGCAAAAGCCAGCGCCGCATCTGATTTTACCGTAAAAGTTGACCCTAAGAATCTCAAACCCAATACCACTTATTACTACGGCTTTGAAGCATTGGGCTATCTCTCTCCTATCGGTCGTACACGTACCATACCGCACCCAGACCTGCCAGCGAGCGAAGTCGATCGCGTACGCTTGGCAGTGGTTTCCTGCTCGAACTATGGTTTTGGTTACTTTAACGGCTATGCCAATATCGCCAAGCAAGCCGACATATCTGCCGTTATACATTTAGGCGATTATATCTATGAGTACCCAGAAGGCTTTTATCGCGATAACGAATTAAAAGAAGAACGCCCGCTGTTCCCTAAAAACGAAATCATTAGCTTAGAGGATTATCGCCGCCGCTATGCCTGCTACCGTACCGATATTGATTTACAAGAATGTCATCGCCAGCATCCGTTTATCGCTGTTTGGGATGATCATGAGATAGCAGATAACTCATGGAAAGGTGGCGCACGCTTCCACACCGATAGCAAAGGCAGTTACCTAGAACGTAAAATGTCCGCCGTACGTGCCTATCATGAGTGGATGCCCATTCGCGACGACAGTAGTAACGAATTAGACAGCCAATTACGCATCTATAGACGTTTCGAGTTTGGCAAATTGTTTGATTTAAATATGCTAGATACGCGCATATTTGGCCGTGAAAAGCTTGATGCGACAGCCAGTAATGAGCCTGAACGTCAACTGCTAGGGCTTGAGCAAGAAAACTGGCTATATTTAAAGATGCTGGAGGGCAAACGCCGGCAAGCAACGTGGCAAATCCTTGGACAGCAAGTCATTTTAGCGCCTTTTAAAGGTTCTTCTGCGACCAATTCTGGCGATATTTGGAATGGCTATGCCAGCGCGCGGACGCGTTTATTAGACTTTATCGAAGAAAATGCCATCGATAATACGGTGGTCTTAACCGGTGACTATCATGCCTCATTTGCGTTTGATGTCTGTCAAAATCCTTTTGATGCCAATAGCTACAATCCAGCGACTGGCAAAGGCTCCATTGCGGTCGAATTTGTCTGCCCTGCCCTGACCTCTTTAGCCTTTCCAGAAAGTGGCGCAGGAGTAGAAGAAAATCCACATCAAAAATTCAATAACCAAACCGACCATGGTTATATGTTATTGGACATCAATGAGCAGGCTTTGCAATGCGAATGGTATTATACCGAGACGTTAAAAAAGCGTGATGACCGCTGTCGTTATGCCAAAGGGCTGGTAACCCAAGCAAGTAGCAATCATTTAGTTGAAGGTGGTCAATCGCACCCTATTACTAAAACGGCTGCTTTAGCCAGTAAAGACACCTCTATGGCGATGAAAAAATCAGCCTCGCTAAGCGCTGGTTAAAATAGAAGCGAGAGCAATCTGCTATTTAAAATAATAATGGCTCATAGTAAGTGCGTGTACTAAAAAAATACCTAATAAAGAAAATTCCCAATAAAAAGGGCGCGTTATATGCATATAACGCGCCCTTTTTATAAAAGCCTAACTGAATATATTTTATTTATTCTTTATAAAGCCATAATTCTAAATAGCCGTTAAACAGCCACTAAATTAAAAGGCGCTATCCTCTTTAATAATGGTTGACGTTGACGTTGGCAGTTGCGGCGTCTTTATAGGCAACACTCTATGATGAAAGTATTTGGATTTTCCGTCTAGGACTTTATTCACCGCTTTAACCAAATCACGAATAATGTCATCGTATATCCCATGACTTAACTCCTTTTCAAACGGCGTATAAGGGTGCTTGCGCGCCGCTGAACTAACTTCCGTCACCCCTTGCTTAGTATAAAAA
The DNA here is from genome assembly GCF_002352555.1 of Psychrobacter sp. UBA2769. NCBI lineage: Bacteria > Pseudomonadati > Pseudomonadota > Gammaproteobacteria > Moraxellales > Moraxellaceae > Psychrobacter > Psychrobacter sp. UBA2769. The sequence goes on from NZ_DEIR01000016.1 coordinate 20,336, forward strand.
ATATCAACGCGACCATCACTATTTAACACACAGTTTAATTTACCCCCTTCGAGTGCCATCTCTATGCGCTCAGGCATAAATATATAATCATCTACATCAATAAGCTTTTTTTCTACCTCGCGCTTTAACAACGCTTTTATATCGAACATTTCTATATCCCTAGCATTTACAAAATTATAATTATGATGAAGTATCCATTAGCAGACCTAGTTTTTAACTTTCACCAGCCTTTAGTTATTAGTTAATTGGCTTTTAGTTACTGGTCTTTTAGCCAATTGGCTAATAGGTCATGCTTTGTTTACTTAGACTATAAGAGGTAGTGCTATTTTTTAAGACCGGATATGTAAAGCTGCGTTTGCTGTTGGTAAAAAATGCTGCTCATTTTAGCGACAGGATATAAAATTCATTAGAAAAAATAAAATTAGAAAAATAAAAAAGGAAAGCTGCCGTCTAAGCCGCTTTCCTTTTTGGTGAATTAAAACATACGATTTAGCTTATTCAGACCCAGCCTTGCTTCCGAAATAATTGCAACGTGTCAATAACGACCGTCATCTCTTCGGGTGTCCCAAGGGTAATACGGTTGAAACCTGGAATAGAAGGAAACTCACGACCGACCGCGATGCCATGCTCTTTCATTCTATCTATGTATGTTTGCACATCACCCTTTACTTCATAAAACATAAAATTGGTCTGCGAGGGCAAATAACGCAGTCCTAGCTCATCGAGCGCCGTCTCCATCATTTGCCTTGCTTGATTGGTGGTTTGCAAACTGTGCGCCAAAAACGCCTCATCTTCGAGCGTTGCGATTGCAGCAACCGCACCTGATACATTGATATTATCCGTAGACATTAAAGACCCAATCTCTGCAATAATCTGCGGATGTCCAATCGCGTAGCCAACGCGCAAACCTGCAAGGCCAAATAGCTTTGAGAAGGTACGAACGACAATCAAATTATCTGATAGCCCTTGCTTTATCCACTCAACGCCACTCTCAAAACTTGGGTCTGTGACATACCCAAAGTAGGCTTCATCCAATAAGAAATAGTGGTTTTTTGGCGCATTTTTTATCCAAGCTTTGAGCGTATGCGTCGCGGTAATGATGGCCGTTGGATTGTTAGGATTGCACAGATAAAACAGGCTCATACCGTCAAATTCAGCCGCAGCTTTTTGTAGGTTGTCGAAATCTAAATCATAGTTATCGCGAGTTAATGGTACTTTGACCACTGGCACGCCTAGAGAGTGTGCATACAACTCTGCACAGCCAAAGGTTGGGTCTGGAATGACTAGCTGAAATCCTTTATCTGTCTTTAAGGCTTTGTCATACAGCATTTGCACGACAGCCCTGATACTCTCGATTGAACCATTGCCCAATAAGACCTGCTTTTCAGGTACGCCGTTGATTTCGGCTACTTTGCTCAGCAGTTGAGCGCGCGGCTTATCGGGATAACGAGCAGCGCCATCTAAAGCACTGAGGATGGCTGCTTTGGCAGAGTCTGACATGCCTAAGGAGTTTTCATTGAAGTCTAATCTGAGTAATTCATTAGTTTTAATTTCATTGGTTTTATTATGGGTACTGGTATGCATGATAGATAGTCCGCCTAAGTCGTCCGTGAGTAATAAAGCGCATGCAGCTGCTTAATATCATCTTAAGTGGCATTTGGTATAATTACAAGTTATCTAACGGCAAATTATTCGTTATCAATTTTAATGGGTAAAGCTCTTTCTTTTAGTCCTAATATATACCTCTAAAATATAAGACGTAAGTTACAAGATAATGCACTCAATCTATGATCATTCAGCTTTTTTATTCTCTGCATAAATATCAGGTGCGGCTTCAAATACTAGCCAGCGTTTTTTCATCCAACGCTCTACAACTTCCTTAGAAACAATGTGAATCAAGTTAGCTAACGGTTCATGAGGATCATTTTGGAAACACCAAACTTTTAATTTCACATTGGGTGACTTTTCATCAGTATTCATCTCAAAAACCGCTTTGATATACTCTGCATCTGAATCAGCTAAAGAGTGACCCCAAAAGATAATTTCATAAGGCATATCATTTAGGGACTGACCTAGTACACGCTTGATATTTAGGTCTTCATGGTCAAGGAACTGATAGTCAGTATCATTAATTAACTTTTGATGAGTTTTGACAAACCCGTATACTTTATATTTTCTAAGGCGCTCATCGTCCAAATCACTTATACCTAATACAATCTTACGACTGTTAGTACTACCGTGAACATATTGAACCTTATCGATGCTCAATAATTTAACATCGGGATACAAACGTTCAAATGAGTTAGAGTAATTGAAAGTAAATATTGCTTGTAAATTTTCATTCAAGTCACCAAACCTTATGAACTCACTTATTGGCTTAAGCTTATTTACTACTAGCCTAATATACATTTTAAAAACGTCATTAAAGCCATCTAAATGACTCAGGATTTGTCTCAATACTTTATTACCTTCAAACTCTAAATATTTATCTGAGTACTTTTTTAAAAAATTTGTATCTATAACATTTCTAAACGATTTTTTAGCAACTCTTCTATCGTATGATAAATCACGTTCTTGCAGACCTTCAAATTCTTCTTCAAGAACTTCATTATATTGAATAGTGCTTGCTCCGAAACCATTCGGATTATGTACATCTTCAGCTTTATAATACATATTAGATATAAGCTGAAAATTAATTAGCGTATTTTGTATAAACATCTTTTGTAATTTAAAATTATCAAAAAATACTTGATTCACTTGGCGATAATTGCTGGCTAGTACATCTGTATGTTTTATAGTCAAATTACGACTATTACTCGTATTCGGAAGAGATATTTGGAATCTATCTGAAAAATACCCGATGGTTCTATCATCAAAACTCATTTCAAATAAATCACATGTTTTCACTAGTAAACTTTCTATCTCATTCTCAAAATCAATCCACGTATCTACATCGCTCAAATGATGCTTAAAATGCTGAAACCAACCGTTATTTTTTAACTTTATTTGCAAATCCTTCACAGTATCAATTGATAACCTCAAGTCACCTGTTTTATACAATTCCTTAGTCTTGCTAAAAAACTTCTCGTCTCTATCGGAACATTCACCTGCGATATATTTCTGAAATAAATCATCAAACCCAAGCTCTTTTTCTTCTTTGCAAGATTCGACAGCCATCATAGCATCCATGAAATGCACATAAGCAGTTGGTAGATAATGTGCTAAATCAAAGCCATTACCCAATACAAATATTCTTTTAGTATCCAATTTTTTAGTTTCCTTTTCATCATCCAAAAATAAGGCGAGCTAACTATCCGTTAACCCGCCCTATTATTTTTATATTCTAAACCTTACCATCTAAATCAAATGCGCCTTTAATTCGAGCACTTTATCACGCGTTTTTGCCGCTTCTTCAAATTTTAAATCCCGTGACATTTGCTGCATCTGCTTCTCTAAACGCTTAATTTCTTTGGCGAGCAAATCAGGACTACGTAAAATACTGATATCAACATCAGGCAGATTACTCTTGATAGGAATCACCTGATTGTCATTGGCATTCTGATCTTCGCCCGTATCAATTTTATCGGTGATACTACGGCGCGCGCCTTTTGGCGTAATGTTATGCTCAAGGTTAAAGGCGACTTGTTTTTCGCGGCGACGGTCGGTTTCTTCAATCGCACGCTCCATACTGGGTGTGATGCGATCAGCGTAGAGAATAGCCTTGCCATTAATATGACGCGCAGCACGACCGATAGTCTGAATCAGCGCACGCTCAGAACGCAAAAAGCCTTCTTTATCCGCATCGAATATCGCCACTAACGACACCTCTGGCATATCAAGCCCTTCACGCAAGAGGTTAATACCAACCAGCACATCATGCACACCAGTACGCAGCTCATGAATAATCTGCATACGCTCAACCGTATCAATATCCGAGTGCAAATACGCGACTTTGACATCGTACTCTTTTAGATAACTGGTCAAATCCTCTGACATACGCTTGGTCAAAGTGGTAATCAATACGCGCTCGTCTTTTTCACGGCGTTTGGTAATCTCTGATAGCACATCATCAACTTGGGTCAATACCGGACGAATCTCAATCTCAGGGTCAATCAAACCGGTTGGACGCACGACTTGCTCAACCACCTGCTCGCTATGCTCAAGCTCATATTGTGCCGGCGTGGCACTGACATAAATAGTCTTTGGCTTAATACGTTCCCACTCTTCAAACTTCATCGGGCGGTTATTCATCGCACTTGGTAAACGAAAGCCGTAATTGACAAGGTTTTCTTTACGCGACCTATCACCTTTATACATCGCACCGATTTGCGATACCGTCACATGCGACTCATCGAGGAATAACAACGCATCTTCTGGAATATAATCAAACAACGTCGGCGGCGCTTCTCCCGATGGACGACCAGAGAGATGCTGCGAATAGTTTTCGATACCGTTACAGTAGCCAAGCTGCTGAATCATCTCAAGATCGTACTGGGTACGCTCTTTCAGACGCTGCGCTTCAACCAATTTATTATTTTCACGGAAATACTCAAGACGCGGCTCAAGCTCCGCGCGAATCGTATGGCTCGCCGCTTCTAGTTTATTACGTGGGGTCACATAATGCGATTTTGGATAAATGGTAATACGCGGCACACTACGCACAGTTTTTCCCGTTAAAGGGTCAAACCAAGTGATTTTCTCCACTTCATCATCAAATAAATGCACACGTACCGCCAGCTGCTCAGACTCAGCAGGATAGATATCGAGTAACTCACCGCGCAAGCGATACGTACCACGCCCAAAGTCCAGCTCGTTGCGCGTATATTGCATTTCAACCAAGCGCTTAATCGTAGCAGTACGGTCGATTTTATCGCCAACGACGACATGCAAGAGCATTTTTAGATAACTTTCCGGATCACCCAAGCCATAGATGCACGATACCGACGCGACGATAATCGCATCACGACGCTCTAATAAAGCACGCGTGGCTGACAGACGCATTTGGTCAATATGGTCGTTAATGGCGCTGTCTTTTTCGATAAAGGTATCACTAGCGGCGACATAAGCTTCTGGCTGATAATAGTCATAATAGCTGACAAAATACTCGACCGCATTGTTCGGAAAGAACGCTTTAAACTCACCATAAAGCTGCGCGGCAAGCGTTTTATTGTGCGCCATAATAATGGTTGGACGTTGGCATTCCGAGATGACCTTTGCCATGGTATACGTCTTACCAGAACCCGTCACACCGAGTAATAGCTGCTCATCCATGCCAGAATTGATACCTTTGACTAACTTTTTAATCGCTTGCGGTTGGTCGCCTGCTGGCTCAAATTCGGTGACCATCTCAAAAGCGCGGCTCGATATTTGCGTCCCAGACGCATTGACACCACTAATTTCAGCTTCGCCCTGGAGCTGAGTGGCCAATTGGTTTAACTGACGCGACGAGCGCGGTTCAGGCATTCGCATAATGGTTTTCTTCCTGATTTTTATAAAAGCTTATAAGAGCTTAGGTTTATAACAATATGGGGGCTAAACTACAGTTTTTAAAGGATAATATCTGGGTTTATCCTTTAACGGTCATGCTATCTAAAAGCCAAAGTGAAGAGTCAAGTCAGCCCAGTGTAAATAAGCAAATAACATCCAAGACAGAAGCATTAAGCTGAGTATTTCTAGAATACTGCCTGCACTATAAGTATGCTTTATTTATAAAAAACGCACAGAGCGACGGCTAAATTTACAAAGCTTTTCACGATTAACAAACTCATTACACGACCACTCAATAAAGCCTAACGCGCAAGGGTTCTATAGAGAATTTAAGCTGCTATCATCGGTAGTGAATTAAGTAAGTAGCAGCATATAAGCAGCAATACGATTAGTAAATATTGATTTGGCTAGTCAGCATTTAATGAATAGCCATTTAGAAAAACATTAATAACAATTTATTCATTAACAGCTTATCTACTAACGATATAAATTCAGTAAAATAATACAATGGAGAAAAATATGAGAGAACGTTACGCAAGTGGTATCGATGATAAAACAGCTAAAAAAATGGTCGATTTATTGAATGCCAACTTGGCAAATTTGATTGACCTAAGTATGGATAGCAAACAGTGCCATTGGAACTTGCAAGGTACTGGCTTTATCGGGGTGCATCAGCTATTAGATGACACTTATGAGCGCTTAACAGAAGCTTATGATACGGTTGCTGAACGCATTGTTATCCTTGGTGGTAAAGCCAATGGTATCTCTAAGCGTGTCGTTGAGGACTCTATTTTAGAGACTTACCCGACTGATATTACAGCAGTGGATGAGCATGTGCGCGAGCTTACCAACCGCTATAAAACCATTGCCGCTTCATTGCGCGAAGGGATTGATGTTGCTAGCGATGCGGGCGATGAGGATACCGCCGACTTATTGACTGAAGTTAGCCGTATTGTCGATAAAGACGCTTGGTTTATCGGTGCCAATGCGCCAAAGAAATAAGCATTTTATAGAAAAATGAAATATTATAATAAGTTATAGAAATAGAAAGGTCACTTTGAGAGTGACCTTTTTTATGTGTGCCAGTTTTATACAGTCATTTGATATAAAAGCGGTACGTTTAACTCAGATTTTAAAATAACAGGTTTAAAAAACACCTTTAATAATCTGCTTCATTTGCGGCAACAGCTCGCCTAGTTGTGCTTCGGTTGCACTGGTATCTTCAGGCAATGATTGCTGTAAAAAGGCAGCGGTAATTTGTGGTTGCTTGGCAAGGATACTTTGACCCATTTCAGTGTCGTAAAATTTAATTTGGGCATCAACTTCCGCTTGCGTATAGTAAGTCTTCGCTGCGCTGATATAAGCTTGGGTCAAGGTTTGTGCGTCTGTCGCATCGCCTATTCCATTACTCATAATCTTCGCATATTGACCTAAAACACTTTGGATTTCCTCTTGTAGCTGACGTTGACGCTTGTTTAACGACTTATCATTTATCTGCTGGCTGCCCTTTTGAACCTGATTTTGCGTTTGTATATTGATGGCATCGATAGCCGCCTGTTGGCCGTTGACGATAGATTGGATTTGCTCGTCAATATGCATCACCTGCATCAGCTTAATGATAGATACATCGGTCGGTGCTTGTTTATTATTATGCTGATTGGCAATCTTATTGACGTCCTTATTAACTGTATTGGGCTCGCTATGGATAATCAATTCTGCATTGGCATTTGCGATAGGAGCTGACATAAGCGTTACCACAACCAAGCTAAGTAACGGATTTATAATGGTAGTACGCTGGCGTGATTTTTTTATCGTAGCGTTATTAAAACGTTTCATATTAAGCTCTCATTATTATAGTTTTAAGTAGTATGGCTAGCAGTTTTCAGTTATTAATGTTCAGTGAGCAAATGAACGCTTTAAACAGTATCAGCTATTTGGTAAGCGTAAAATCTCAGCATTAGGCACTGACAACGTTATAATAGCTTCTTGAAATAGCGGCTTGGCACGGAACTGATTTTCAATATCTTCAAATTTTTGTGCGATTTGCTGCTCTTTTTGGTTACCGGCGATGTCTACTGCGGCGACCATAAATATTTTTTTGGGTCCAACCCATTCTAAGTGTAAATAAGAGACACTATCGATATCAGGATGATTTAATAGCTCAGTTAATATGTAGTCATGCATTGTTTCTGAGACTTTATAGCCAACCAAAAAGTCGCGATTACGATTGATTAAAAAGATGGCGACCATACCCAATAAGATACCAACCACAATCGACCCAAGCGCATCCCAAAACGGCTGTCCCGTATACGCATGCATACCCATCGCCGCCGCAGCGACCACCAAGCCAATAACCGCGGCTAAATCCTCAAAGAAGACACCGCGCAACGTTGGGTTTGAGGTATCAACAACATAACCAAGGGCGCTGACATTGATGGCCTCGCCATGCTTTTTACTTTGCAAATAAGCTTGCGTCAGCGAGAATCCTTCTAGCACAAAAGCCACTGCTAAGATAATAAAGCCGATGGTATAGTTGGTTTCGGTCTCGGGCGCGTTCCATTCGGTAATACCGGTATAAATGGAGACAATAGAACCTGCCATAAAAACGCCAAAGGCAGCAATCATCGACCACACATACGCCTCTTTACCATAGCCTAATGGATGGCTCCTATCGGCAGGCTTAACCGCTTTTTTCTCGGCCACAATCAGCAACGTGCCATTACCTGCATCTGCCCACGAATGCGCCGACTCCGCTATCATAGAAGCTGAACCAGTCATGAATGCCGCAACCGTTTTAGCAATCGCAATAATCAGATTTGCCCCAACCGCAATCAGCACAGTGAGTAATGAGGAAGATTTTTTTTCATCCTCCTTTTTATCAGCATTGGTTGCAGGGTTAGAGGAAGTATTTGTAGCATCAAAGGGCGCACCATCAACACCGCGCGCACGACCAGCTTGCGGTGTTGATAGCTCTGTAGAATGGGATTCTGATGACTTTGCAGGTTTTGAACTCATGTGAGTCTCGGTCAATGGTCTATGTAATGGGTTAAAGCAGTCAAATAAAACAGTCGAATCATAAGTATGAATGGTTGTACCTGTTTATTTACCTGCCTTGTTTACCATTAAATTTAACCAAAAACCTAACCTTGGTCAGTAAGGTTTTCGTGAGACTTTGTTTAAGTATTGATGGTCTTAATAGCTTTAAAGGTTTGGGAGTGTCCCATTTTACGAACGCCCTACTAGATATGGGGATGCTAAGAAAGCTTGCCAGCCACGCTTTTTCGATGACATGGTTTATCTGTCATGTGATTAGAGTTTAGCTCTTACTATCTGAATTATCGCCAATCATCTTATTAATATCGCAGCTAGGACGATGCGAGACTTCCATACGCAAGTTTTTACGCGCTAAGCCGGCATCAAAACGACATTGCTGCATCTCATTTTTAATCTCAAGCGCAGGGACCGGCGTTGGCTTACCGTTATCATCAATCGCCACCATGGTAAAATAGCAGCTATTGGTATGGCGAATCGTACGGGCGCGCACGTCTTCTGCTTCCACACGGATACCCACTTCCATGGAAGTTCTACCGACATAGTTGACACTTGCTGCAAAGGTAACCAGCTCACCGACATAAATAGGCTCACGAAACATCACTTGATCGACCGATAGCGTCACAACGTAACTACCACTATAGCGACTCGCGCAAGCATAAGCGACTTGATCGAGCATCTTGAGCAAATCACCACCATGCACATTGCCTATAAAGTTTGCCATATCTGGCGTCATCAGTACCGACATATACAATTCATGGTTTAAAGGGGCGCTTTTGGCAGTGGAGCTGGTATTGTATTGCGACATAATATTCCTTACCGTTATCAGAGACCTATCTATTTTGAATGTCCGTTATACAGTAGCCTCGGATAAATCGCAAATAAATGCATATTAGAGGATATTATTTATGAAAAGTTAATGATTCAGCATAGTATTGGCTTGTTACTTTATTTATAGGCATATAGATTTTATTGATATCTCAATTGACAATTTTTAGCTAAAACCCTTGTAAAAGGACTTATCTAGCAAGTAAAAGAACAATATTTGCTAAATATGCAAAAAAAGCTTGACGTATTTTTTATCTTTGCTAGAATACGCCCCACTTAGCAAGAACTCGTTAGAAACTTTCTAAGCTCGCAGTAAGCCATTAAACACTTACCGCTTATTCTCCAATAGCTCAGTTGGTAGAGCAACGGACTGTTAATCCGTGTGTCCCTGGTTCGAGCCCAGGTTGGAGAGCCATATTTTAGTAGTAAATTTTTTGAGTCATCTTTGATTCGATTATGGCATTTGCCAAGACCCTCATCACTTTGATGGGGGTTTTTTTATGGCTGTTGTTTTTGTAAGTGACTTATTATCTAAAGATAACAATTGCTAATAATGAGGGCACATCCTCAAATCAATCAATAGTTATCTAAATAATCATCTAAATGAGGACAAGCTTTAGGGTAAGAAGATTGAGATATGGGCCTGCTCTTTATTTTCTTGAATAACATGGTTATATGCTGACAGCTGATTATCTGCAAAGCTATTGGTAAAGTGCCACATGGTTGCAAATATCACACTTAGTAACACTGCCATCACTGCAAGAATCACCCAAAGCGGCGTTTCACTGGTGAGCTTATGCTTAATTTGATCAGGAATTGCCCAAAACGGCGAAAATTCGTTTTTATTACCACGTAAGTGTTCGATTTCATCGCCCAAGCGTGAGATAAGATAGCGAATCTTTTCAGGGGCCTCTAGGCGATACTTTCCTTGAAATCCTAGCAACATCGCATAGTGATAAACTTCTAATGCCGCTAAACGCTTCTCTCCTTGTTCGCGCAGTCCATCTAAGCGCTCAAAAAACTCATTACCAGCGATTTGTGAGCCAAACAAATCTAACTGCAGAGGATTTAGCTCCCATGCATCTTTTAGAGTCTGAAATTCTGACTCTTGTGACGTCATGATGGTTTCATCAATCAACGCACAATACGCGTACTTTGCTTCATGGATGTCTTCTGATAAAAAGCCTTTTTTACGAGCGTTCATTTCAAACTTGTCTAAAAAATCATAGATTTTTTGACGAAAATGGCGAGGTTCAGTGCTGAAATAATGATTGCGTAATAAAAACACCAAGTAAAAACCATCATACATAGTATCAACCAGCGACTGACTGCTGATACGTCTATTAAGTCCTGCGGTTGAAACTTTTGAGGCAACTTCGCCTGAATCTAACAAAGAAGGTGCTGAACCCATTGAATTATTCCCGAACATGATTGTTCCTAATACATATTATTTTTAAAGTCCGCTTAAAAAAATCATTTAAAAAAAGCGACTTCAAAACCATTTAAAAATGCCTAAAAAAACTACTGTACGATAGCCATCAACTCAATTTTTAAATCATCAAAACCATTTGGTACATAAATACAGATGGATTCAGATCTAATCATCTCGTCATACAGCTCGCCTACTGGCTCAATAGTGAAATAACTAAAGCCCGGTCTGACAGGAATAGCACTTGGCACTTGCGAGACATGTGAAATCGGCGAGCCCGGTAGCGCAGATAGGACACGTTTCTCCACAGCATCTGGCGTCGCAATTTTAAAGCGTCTTGGCACCAAATCTATCAACTCATGCATTGGTAGCGATGAGCTAACAGATAAATATAGCTGCGAGTTACGCGTGATTTTGTCACTGCTCAGGTCGCCCATGTAGTATGAGTGTTTGTTTTGACGTAAAGGAATGGAGATAAAATTACTGGCAATAACGGTATTGAGTAGCTCACGGATGATGCCAATGATACTGGTAAACGAATCATTGATATTATTATGGTGATAATGCGGTAAGTCGCCTACCTTATATAATGAGCTGAAAGTCGCCAATTGACTGGCAACATTTAGGAGTGCTTCATACAGCCGTTCTGGGTGTAATTTCGCATTATTGTATAAATGACTCAATTGTGAATAAGCCGTATTTAAAGTATGTAATAACCAAAAAGATGCGATATCCGATGAACGAAATTCTAACAAATCATTATTAGACTGGCGATGGTGATCATAGAGCGAGCTTGACTTAGTATTAATCATCGTCATCAAGCGATAGAGCTGATTGAGTAGCGCAGAATTGCTCATAATATGGACGCTAGGCACTATATAGTCTTCATCTAACTGATAGATACCTTGCGTACTGCGCGTCAGCTTAGCAATCAAGATAGAAAGCGTATCTTGACTTGGTACTTGCGCTGTATGGCTCAATTGCACGCTTGGTGATAGCTTTAGAATATCAATAACGGCTTCTGCACCCTGAGTATATAAATCATGGGATTCGATACTATCTCTTATATAACGGGCGGGATTATCGCTATGCTCTGTCTGTATATTACTGCCACTACCCTGAACAATCTCTAGACTTAAAAATACATACACCTCATCGCCGTTATCTTGGCTATCCAACCTCACCGCTTTAGGCAGCGCATCCGTACGCGGTGCTTGATATATCGTGCCATCGGGCAAGACTGCATAGATGCTTTCAAAGCTTAAGATATTACTTTCTAGAAGCTGGCTATCGATTTGCACATCAGCGATACCATAAGCGTAAGGATGCACGAGCACCATACTGAGCGCGCGCTGCGAGTTATGATAAGTGTCTTGAATCTGAAAATGCTGAGGTCTTAAAAATAAACCTTCGCCCCATAATACTCTGTTTTTACTCAAGACCATCTCCTACGCGCAACCAACCAGTGGCTGTTGATAATATTTAAGTTTAATAGCAAAAATGGGTGCCAATTCTGGGATGATGCCTTCTTTGATATTCACATCACATGCACCTACATTCAAGGTTAACGGCTTTTCAAAGTCGATACTACTGATAGGAATCAATAGCTGTGAGCGCTTCTTGGTGTATCTTAGCCCCACTTTAATAGCAATAAAGCGCGCCTCGTGCGGAACATTCAGTTTCAGCGCTGTTTGACGACTGGGAATGACACTCACCTCTTTAGTCGCCATCTCTAGCAGTTCTGAAAACTGGCTCTCATCTTCTAAGAAGGCGATATGAGCAATACTGGCGGTGCCTTGCTTTTGACGACCCGCATTTGCATCGGCGCTCGGAAGTATCTGTAAGCTAATAGTTTGACGTTTTAACTGCGTTTGTAACGCTTGCTGTTCTGCATTCATCGCACTGAGCTGTTGCTGCTGCTGCTCAAGTTGAGCTTTAAGCTTTTCTAAATCAGTATTAGTGCTCATGTTCGCATTAACATCGACAATTTTCTTACCTATACTTCCCTCATAAAGCTGCTTATCAGATTGATAATTGTCTACTAATGCAGTTGGCTGATTAGGTTTTAATGTTTGGTTTAATTGACTCATTCCATCACTACCGCAACCAACCAACCCTATACTTAATAGACAAAAAGATATTGCTTTCAATGAAAAATCTACCATACAATTGCCCATATATAAAATTATAATAATCATTGATAGCCATTATTGGCTGGTTAAAATCTCAGCCATTTGAGGGCGACCGAGCACCCCAGGTTTACGTAGCTCAACATGCCCTAAATCCATCATGCGCCAGTCACCACCCCATACTAGCCCTGCCGATTTTGCCACTTTACCATATAACTTATAGCCCTGCATCGCCCATGGATCTTTTTCGGTAATGACAATCTTACCGTTTCGAATAAAAGCACTATCTCCTGCTAGACCAAACTGATGGTAACTCTTATAAGAGCCTGCCTTCGTCACGTGCGACCCTTGCTTCAATAATTTTGCTTGTCGACCAGGACTACGATACCCCTCTAGCAACACCATATCATAGCCATATTGTTCACTCATAACCTTATAAACAGTCAACATTCGCTGAACGAATTCAGAATTCATTTTATTCCAATTACGGTCAGCATTCTTGATATTAATATGACCGTTTGTGATATGTGAGGCCAATATATCGCCTGAGTAGCCAGTAGTATGATCTTGAACACTTAAATCCGATAGATCAGGCTCAGGTAACATAAGCGGTCTCGTTGACGATGCATCACTTGCCGTTTCAGGCCAATAGCCTGCTTCCATTTGAGTAGCTTGATAACTGGCAATCTCCGCTTCAAGCTCAGCAAACAGCTCTGCTGGTGGTGATGGCGGTGGGCGCAGCTGCTCCCCGATTAATAATTGATTGATTTGTGCGTTGGCGGTGGTTGGTGCATCACTTTGAGTGCGATAAACCTCAAGGGAGTTATGCGTCACTAGGAAATAACAAAGCACTGTCGTTGCTACGATGACTAAGATGGATAAAGTTGGTATTACCGCCGCACTGACATTCAATACTTTCATGTTCGATGATTTAATATTCAAAAATCTAAGCTCAATCTTAGGTCTAATATTAGTTATTACTTGGGGCTTGAGTACAAAGTATCTGGCTTTTAGCATCCATAAGTACTGAAAAGCGTTATCAGCTTTTTGATAAACACGACCATATAGCTGACGATCAAATAGCATGACTATCACTACAATAGAAATAAGCGTAAATATCGTGGTTATCAGATAGATCATAAGATTAAATACATCACTACATCAGACTCTTAAAACACGCAATAAGCAGAAAAACATACCTAATATCCATTATTGACTGCTTATTTCCAGCAAAACTGCTCGCTATTATATAGCTAAAAACATGGTTTTTCCTAAAATAACCAGACTTAATTATAGTATTTTATAATATGCTTAAAAACTGACTAGAAACCATATGTCAAAAATAAAAACAAACCAAAGTAGATAAATATAGTAGCCATAGTGAGTAAAATATCATAAACTGCCTCTCATCTATTTGTTCGACCAGAGGTATCGTAAGTGCATTCCAGAAAACTATTAAGCTATGCAATATATACCTCTAGCGTTGTGCTTCTTGTTTACTTACTAATGACTTGGATGTATTTTAAAGACAATACCTTACAGCTTACTACCCCTAGGCTATTGCTTTGGTTTATCATTCTGCCAGCATCTTTGTTTGGTTTTATATTGATAATTAGACGACATCGAAAAAACTTGGACAATAGAAAAACTGAAATAACGCTTATCACTGACAAAGAAATAGAAAAAGAGCCTATAGAATCCTATCAATTGTTTATCAATGCTAGTATTTGCATACCGGAGGGAAGTAGTTGGTCTGAGATAGTAGACAACAAGGACGACCTTACTGTCTTAAGTGAAGACTTATCTGACTTCGATGGTTTACCGATTCTAGTCAAACCTATAGAGAGTGTGATAACTGAGCAATATCCTTTATATCATTATCAAGATAGCAGTAATTTTGCCAGCCATGAGCTTGAAGTCGATGCCGATGCCGATGCCGATGCCGACAATTATGCCAGTTATGACGAATCAGATACCTACGACGATGAGGAAGAGCGACCGCAATCTTCAGATGAGTTGACCTTGCGTTTGTGTGCCTTGGTTAGTGAGCAGCTGCTACTGAGCAATGATTTCCTCTCGCTACTCGCCCAACATTTCGCTTATCTTGAACAAGATGATGATGAGCCAAATTCAGCCATTCATATTCATCCTGATTGGCAGCCGCATTATATCGCAGGTGCTAATAACAGTAATAACAGCAGTGAAACGAATGATGAAGAATCACGTAATGACTTGCCTGCCCAAACCCTATCTCAGCTGTCTATTTATTTGTGTATACCAAGCCTCGCTGACACTGATTTTCTGCTACGTTTTATCAAACAGCAGTTAGCCGATTATGGTATAGCAGAATCGTTACTGGCGATCACTATGATTTTTGCTGACGATGAATCCTATCAGCCGCTCGACTTTATCGATGAACATCTTATTACACTCGCTAAAGCGGCTGTCCCTAAAACTTGTTTACTGATGAATGTAGACTGCCAAATTTATGAAGCATGGTTGGAGTCGTCGCTATATGAAACTGCGCTCGATAATACGATACCAACCGAAGCGGGAACCTTGTTATTTTTTTCTAATAAAGCTGCTCATGAAGCTCTTAATTTAGAAAGTGATAGCTATTTTTTATTGACTAAGATTCCTAACCATACTCTTAGTCAGACAGATAATACTGTAAATACTGACTCCAACTCTTCTCAGTCTAATACTTCACAGCTCGAGACTCGCCAGCACTACGCGAAAAATCTACAAAAGATAAAGCACTTATTACTAAATGGTACGTCGGCTACAGCGCCCGTTGACAAACGTAAAATGAAAACCATAGAAAGCCAAAATCTTGAGCTTATTGCTAATACATCAACCATCAAAGCCATAACCTCTAAAAACAAAATAAACGCTATAACAGATATTAATCCATTAAAGCAGCCTTATGACTTGTCTTTATTTATGACATTTATCGACTCATTAGTAGAGAAAGACATACTAGTAAACGAGCATCATTTAGGGCATTATATGCCATCAAACGTATGGTTAAAGACACTTATAAGCTTATCCTTATTGGTTTCCCAAGCTAATTCAGACGAACAAGAGTCAGGACTATCCTTTTTAATAACCAAACATAAGCACGACTGTATATTATGGCTACAAAATTCTTCTAAAGCGTCTTAGGCATATTTTTATTCGTTGCCTGACATCATAGTCACCGTTTACCCTGACCCGATAACCCCCTATTATTTCAAGATTACATTAGGTAGCAAGTATGTTTGCAAGATTTTTCCATCTTATTTACCACCCGAGAGTGTTATTAATCTTAGGGGTTATCGTCGCTTTGGTCTTACTTTACGATTATATGCCGCTTAAAACCTTCATCGTCATTCTTAGTATTGCCGTAACTACTGCTCTGCTTGCTACCTTAGGTTACTATTTTTGGAAAAAACGCAGACTTGCCTCGGCAGAACTGGCCAATTTAGTAGAAGACAATGGCGATGAGCATAATAAAGACACTATCGCTAAAGATGAAAATGCACAAGAAGTGCAAGCATTACGTCAGCAAATGCAAGACGCCATTAAAACCATTCGTAAATCGAAAATCGGTGATCAAACCGGTAAAGCAGCGTTATATGAGCTGCCATGGTATATGGTCATCGGCAATCCAGCAGCCGGTAAAAGCTCGGCAGTGCTGCACTCTGGGTTAAAGTTTCCATTTATGGAGCAAACCAACAAGCTGTCAGTCAAAGGCGTGGGTGGTACGCGTAATTGCGATTGGTTTTTTTCTACTGAAGGGATTCTACTTGATACCGCAGGGCGTTATTCTGCTTATGAAGACGACCGTTCAGAATGGCTGTCATTCTTAAACCTACTGAAAAAGAACCGCCCCAAGGCCCCTATTAATGGCATTATCATTGCCGTTAGCATCGCAGAATTGACTAAAAATGAGCCTAGCTATGCGCTGGATTTGGCTAAAAACTTACGAAGTCGTGTGCAGGATTTGACCGAACAATTAGAAGTTTATGCCCCTGTTTATGTGGTATTTACCAAGATGGATCTGGTATCAGGATTTCGTGATTTCTTTCATGATTATGAGCAAGAAGATCGCGGGCAAGTATGGGGGGCGACCATTCCTTATCCAGAAGACCCCGACAACATCAATATTACAGATGTTTTTGAAGAGCATTTTGGCGTATTGGTAAATGGTCTAAAAGACTTAAGCACGACCAAACTGTCGTTACGCCATCAGCGTACTGTCTCACCCAGTTTGATGACATTTCCAATGGAATTTCAGTCATTGCGTCCTATGATAAGAACGCTCATGCACGCTCTGTTTGAAGACAATCCTTTTCAATTTAAGCCTATATTGCGTGGCTTTTATTTCACCAGTGCGCTACAAGAAGGTCAAGTTAGCAGTCAAATGACGCTACAAATGGTACAAAATTTTGATTTGCAGCCACCAGCCGTTCCCCTTAATTCTCAGCAAACAAACGCAGATAAGCCTTATTTTTTAAATGATCTTTTTTCCAAGGTTATCTTAAAAGACAAACATTTGGTTAAGCAGCACAAGAACCGTGATAAACGTAGTCATCGCGCCCTTGCAACCTTAGCATCGGTCGTGGTGCTCTGTGCGGCGGCTGGGCTATGGACATGGTCATATGCCAATAATAAACAGCTGACTGAACGGGTAGCAGCAGATTTACAACAAGTTGCTCAAATCCAAAAAAATTCAAACGGTGATTTGCAGTCACAACTGGAGTCACTCAGTATTTTACAAAGTCGCATAGAGCAGCTTGAAGAGTACGAAAATGGTCACCCTCTCTCGTTAAGTTTTGGCTTATATCAAGGCGACAAGCTCAAAGAAAAACTTTTATCAGAATACTACAACGGTATTGGCATCATTGTCTTAGCGCCTACCAAACAAAATATAGAAAAATTCCTCACTGAGGTCAATGCCAATACGGCACAACTATCGGTTAAAGAGCCAGAGGCGCAAGAAAGTGAGTCTGCAACTGGCAATACTGATACCTATATCCAATCAGATCCTACCGATGTTGAAGATGCTTACAATGCGCTCAAAGCCTATTTGATGCTGAGCAATCACGATCATTTAGAAACCAGCCATTTGAGCGATCAGATGACGCGCTTTTGGCGTACTTGGCTTGAAGCCAATCGCGCAGATATGCCACGCGATAAAATGATTCGACAAGCCGAGCGGATTTTAAGTTTTAGCTTGGCTCATATTAATGACCCAAGCTTTCCTTTGATTCAAAACGACTTAGGGTTGATTGATAAAACCCGTATGAATTTATCTAAAGTCAGTAAGGGCCAGCCTGCACGTGAGCGTGTTTATTCCGAGATAAAAATGCGCTCATCAGCACGTTTTCCAGCAGTGACCGTGGCACAGATTACTCAAAATACAGGCAACGAAGCATTATTAGGCAGCTATGTGGTTTCTGGCACCTTTACCAAGCAAGCATGGGAATCCTTTATCAGTGATGAAATCGATAAAGCGGCGACCAATAAAATGGTAGCTGACGATTGGGTATTGGCAACCAGTAGCCAAAATGACTTGACCTTGACCGGTAGTCCTGAACAAATACGCCAATATTTGGTCAGTCGGTATAAGCAAGAATATATCAGCGAATGGAAACGGTTTTTATCACAAGTCTATATTCGTGACAGTAAAGGCTTTGACGATCATGCGGTACTATTAAATCAGCTGTCCAATGCTACAGAATCTCCCTTAAAGACTTTATTTGAAACCGTTGATCGCCAGACCCAATGGGATAATAAATCTACAAGCTCGTCCTCAGCTGATGGCGCGCAATCTCGGCGCTCATTTGTAACTTGGTTTAAGCAAACTATTCTTCGTCAAAGCCCAGCGGAGCTCCGTCAGGCCGAAGCCATGATGGGTAATAACCAATCGAGCCCTAATGCTACTGTGATACCCGCAAGTTCAGGCTTGATTGCGCAAGAATTTTCCGCTATTCACAATTTGGTCACACCAAGAGAAGACAACCAAAACCTGTCTTTATTGGATAATTATTTGGCAAGCTTGGGTCATATTAGAACCCGCTTTAATAATATCGCTCGTAGTGATGATATTGGTCCCGATGCATTGTTGTTTGCCTCACAGACTTTAAGCCCAGAAGGCTCAGAGCTTACCAAGTCTTTACAGATACTAGATGAACAGATACTCAGTCAAGCCAACTCTGAGATGAAGCAATTGGTACGCCCATTATTGAGTGAGTCCCTTACGCGCTCATTTAATATGCTTTTAAAGCCTACCAAAGATGAGATTAATAAAGTTTGGCAAGCACAAGTATATAAGCCTTTTCTTGACAATTTGGGCAATAAATATCCGTTTACTGCCAATGCCAATTTAGAAGCCACGCCTGCTGAGATTGGGCAGTTCTTTGGCGAGGATGGCTATGTAGCAAAATTCGTCAATGAAACCTTGTCGCCCTTTATCATTCGCCGCGGTGATCAGATATCTAGTAAAATTTGGAATGGCGCAGGTTTGGGACTCAGTCCGAAGTTTGTGGCTGATTTTGGTCGCTACTTCGTCAATTATACTGGTGGTAATGGCAGTGGTACGGCAGGCGCCGCAGGTGCTAATGGGGCCTCAAATCAAACCACCTTTCAGATTATGCCATTGCCGGTCAGTGGCTTAACAGAATATACCATCGTCGTTGATGGTCAGCAGCTGCGTTATCGCATGGGCACCCAAGCGTGGACGACATTTGTATGGCCAAACCCTAGTAGCCAGCCAGGTGCCAGTATTAGAGCCAAGGATTATGATGGCAAAGACTATACTGTCTTTGAAGAGGCTGGCAGCTTTGGGGTAGAGCGTCTTATCAATAGTGCGCGGCGCACCGAGCTTGGTGACAACATCTTTGAGATGGCATGGTCAGGTGATGGTATCACTATCTCCGTACGCTTTAGGATTATCAGTGGCAATAGCAGCACCGCCAGTCAAGGTCGCTCAAGCAATCCTTTTACTGGTATGAAACTGCCTAACGAAGTGATTGGTCTGGGTGTTACACGTACCGCAAAGCCTACAACGGCAGCATCCAATAGTGGTAATACCAATGAGCGTGATGCAAACGCTCAAAACCAACCCTCGAGTAGCTCGCCACGCACAAACACCACACCGCAAAATCCGAATGCTAATGAACGTGCGGCTAATGGTGTAGCTACCTCTGCAAATACAAGCAATGATGATGCCAATGAAGCGTCTCATTTAAATACTCCTGCTAGCGATGCTAATGCCAGCTCTGAGCCGCAGGAGCAAAACCCATGACTTCTGAATCATTACCATTGGTATATTTCGGCAAGCTACCAGCACGTGGAGACTTTATTCGTGCGCGCAGTCATATCAACGAAACCAATGATATAGACACTTGGGTCAGTCAGGCATTGACGGCATCTGAATATTTATTACCGAAAGCCTTATTGCCAAAAGATGCATTAACTGAGCATTCATTAGAAACAAATCCTTTAAAAAATGGCGCTATAAAAGAAAACACAGCGCTATATTTCAGTCACATCGATACTACGGCTAATAAAATCGTCACAGGTGTCCTGATACCCAGTCACGATAGCAATCAACGCCGCTACCCCTTAATTGGCTTTGGTCTGATGTATCACGATAAACCCAAAAGTTGGATGAATTATGTGCCGATTAAATCTCTGTCTTTATGGGACGATGTATATGACGCCTTAATTAACGCTAAGTCTCAAACTGACACTGCCAAAGTAATGGAAGATTTAAATAATTGCTCACTGACTATCGATCAAAATGCCAGTACCCACTATTACAACTTCATTAATACGACCACCCTACAAGATATCGCAGGCTTAATGGGTATCGATAAAGCGCATTTAATACAACAAATCATTGCCACTGGTTTATTATTTTTACCAACTTATTCTAAAGGCTTTCATGGCCTAAACAAATCTATAAGCTGGACGCTGCCCGCTGAAAGAGCCCCTGCTATATATATGGCGACCTTTTGGCATGACCTGATTCATGGGTTTTATCAGCCTCATCAATTACAGCTTAATACCTATCTTTATCGAACCTCTGCGCATTACCAGCTGTTATTGAGCTTTACCGAACCAGATAGCCAGCTACTTTCTCAACTATTAACGCATAAGAACATCTTACCTGCTGACTGGGTCTCGATTGGGGATAGTGGTTGGACACAAAGCTATATCGATGAGGACATTGGTTTGACTCGATTCAACAAAATATTATTGCAAGACGATCTGTATTTGTATGACACCAGACAATTATTTAAGCAAATATTTTTAGCACAATAAAGCTTATTGTCTATTTTTCCTATTTATACACCTGATAAACATTGAAGTAAAAAAGGGTACTGCCATGCTAACTCGTTTCTCAATCAAGAATTCTAGGCTAATAGGAAGTAGAAAAAACCTATTATTGGCAGCAATCACTACCTTATCTATGAGCGCGATGGTCTTTGCTGCTCAAGATACCCTACATAACGACCAAGATGTGCCTGTGGTCATAAAAGGCGTCGTTGCCACGAGTTCAGATAAGCAGCAGCTTCTTGATAAGCTCAAGGCTCAGTACCCTGATAAACCCGTTAGAGATGAAATTGAGGTGCGCTCAAATATCAACATACCGACCAATTGGCAGCAAGTAGCCACTGCCATTATTGATAGCGACATTGCCAATATACGCCAAGGTCGGATAGACATTCATGGTACGACTATTAGCCTACATGGCAAGGTCAGCAGCCTTGAACAAAAACAAGCTATCCAAAACCGTATTCATACGCGTTTGACCGATCTTTATCAATTAGAAAATCAGCTGGTTGTCACTCAAGGCGAACAACAGCTCATAGATGAGACCCTAGGCAATCGTATCGTTGAGTTTGAATCAGGAAGTGCCAACTTAACCCCAATGGGTCTTGGTATCCTAGATGATATGGCAGGGGTATTACAGCGGGTCGGCGATAAACCCGTAACTATCACCGGACATACAGACAATGTCGGTAATTCTGGTGGCAATTTAACACTATCTAATCAGCGTGCAGAAGCGGTGAAACAGTATCTCATCGGTCGCAATATCGATGCTGCTCGCCTGAGTACGACTGGCAAGGGGGATTTAGACCCTATTGCTAGCAATGATAATGAAGAAGGACGCACGCGTAATCGGCGTATCGAATTTACCCTTGCTGAGTAACCTTTATTTACTAGTAACCATTATCAGTAATAACTGATCCAGAATGATAAAACCCGGCGCTTTATGCGCTTCATAGCACTGCTTTACATTGCTTAATAAAATGGGACAACAACCATGCTACGTTTGCTCAATACGGCGCTACCCATGCATCTTGATAGGCTCTATGCCAGTGAAGGCAGTAGCCAAGCTCCTTATGCCAGTGCCAAACAAGATATTACTGTTCATCAAACGTGGCAACATGAATTGCTCAATGCCGAGTATGAGACAGCTATCATTGAGCGCTTAAATCCTAATAGCGGTTATCAGCATCAGCAGCATGGTATCGACACTTATGTATTACAGGTCTACATTCATGAAGGTCATCATTTACCCTTCTCTTCTTGCACTGCTTTAATTGGTAGTCCTTTAACCTTATGCTTTGATACGCCGAATGGCAGCAGCTATCGCCATCTATATCTAACCGCTATTTGTCAATTGGATCATGATGGCAGCTATGGGTATTACCGCCTACTCGCCCAGCCTATTACTTATCGTTTGCATCAACATTTAAGCAGCCATATAGATACTGAAACTTCTGTCCAAACGATTGTCGCACAGCGCACAGCGGCGCTAGACATAGAAGTCATCGATGACAGTACTAGTAATGAAGATGCAAGCTGGACACCTGCACGTATGACCCAATGGCAAATAAGTGATTGGACACATATTTGTGAGCGGCTCTCGCGTCAAGGTTTAACCGCTT
The DNA here is from genome assembly GCF_002352555.1 of Psychrobacter sp. UBA2769. Lineage (NCBI taxonomy): Bacteria > Pseudomonadati > Pseudomonadota > Gammaproteobacteria > Moraxellales > Moraxellaceae > Psychrobacter > Psychrobacter sp. UBA2769. Next base: position 43,207 of record NZ_DEIR01000016.1, read on the forward strand.
ACCTGCGTCATCAGCAAACTTTTGAGCACCGCCCGCCAAAGCTCATCATAACCTCAGCGTATCCAAGCGATGGTGATAACATCAGTCAGAATATAGGCTCAGTGCGTTACCAGCAAGTACTACATGATCGTGTTCATGCGCCTGTCTTAGCAATCAGTGAGCATGTTACGGTACAACCTGATTCTGTCATCATGCAACGCTTCAATGCCGCAAAGGTTGCACACCCTACTCAAACGGCTGAGATTATTTTTGGCGATAACCACCCTAAACAAAATAACGGCAACGACAATACGCTGATTTTAGACAGTCCTGCCGCCTTTGCTCCAGTGACGGATACCGAAGCCATAGATGAGGCGGCTATCATCGCAAACAGCCATCGAAGTCAGTATAGCGTCTATCATGCTCTCACCCATGCTACAGATTTGAATATCGCTGACACCTTTGTATTAGTCGAGCATAGCGCACTGAATCAGCATTACCGCACCACTCATATCGTACATTTAGCACGTAATAGCCTCGCTCATATGACAGGATTAACAAATAGCCGCCGCCATCATCAGCGTCACGCTTCTTCTTTAGAAGCTGGCACTCACCTAACCCAACTTAGATTAATCACTGCTGATACTCCGTGGGTCGGTCAGCTCTATAGTAGACGCGCGTTGCCACCGATGACGGGCATCACTGAAATGCAAAATGAGATTGATAGCCGTAATCATATGACGCCGACTAAAAGCTATTTATTAGATAGCCCCGCCCAAGCAATCAATCGATTAGAGGCACAAGCAGGTGCTAATTACGGCAGTCACTTCACCCATAGGGCTGATGACCAAACCCTCATGCAGTCTATCGGTGATGGTGAACATTTAATTAATATTGGTAGCCTACTGTCATCTACGCGCCCAAGTCTATTTGCTACGGACAATGAACAAGCGGTCGAAAGCGGTTATCGCAACACGGGTAACGGCCTATCTGAATGGGTGACTGACCATCGTACAGAGCAAGCTTACTCTCAGCTAAAAGTAGACAGTGCCGGGATATCTGCCAGTCTAAAAATGGGGGTTATTAATCCATCAGACACCGCCAAGCGTCAAGGCATCAATGCGGCTACTAACGCCCAAGTTAATATCAAATCAGGTGAAGCCTTAGCCCTTTCCACTCAACCGCAAACGCACGCACAAACAGGACAACATAATTACCAACACCACACCCCGACCCTCACCCAAACTGGTCTTGGCGGTCAGCACTTAGCGGAGCGTTTAACGCAGCTAGCAACGGGACTTGGCAGACAAGTGAATGACCATAAGGCGATTAAAACCCAGCTTGAGACTATTGCAGAGGAACAGCAAACCAAAACCCATCAAACAACGCCATTCACGCTGATTGATAGTGCGGCTGATACCGGCTATGTCAGTGACGACCTACTTATTCACCGGTCAATGGGTGAAATGATAATGACCACGCAGCAAGATATGATAATCAGTAGTGGTGATAGCCATAACCAAGTCAGCAGCGAGTCACTCAATATAATAGCCGATGGTCAATTTAGTATGACCAATGCGAAAGAAAATATCACCCTTTCTGCGCATACAGGAAAACTGGAAGCGACGGCAAAGCAGGATGTGAATATCGCCTCCTCGACCAAAGAGGTTGAGATAGTGGCAACGAATAAGATTACGCTGACGGCTGGCGGTGCGAGTATTACTTTGGATGGCGCAAATATTACGATAGCGGCTAAGCAGTTTACTGAGAAAGCTGGGAAGCATAGTAAGGCTGGGGGCGGAGTTGATAGTAGTTATTTATCGCGCCTACCTTTTGATAAGCTGCTAGAAAAAGAATTCTTTGATGAGCAGGTCCAGTTGGTTGACCCCATGGGTAATCCATTACCTGATTTAGACTACTTATTAACGGGCAAGAATATAAATATTAAAGCGAAATCAGATATTGAAGGTAAGACGCCTCGCGTAGACTCGGGTGATAAAGAGGATGAACTAAAGGTAAAACTAGTTTGGTCTAAGTTTAATAAGAAAAACAATAAATAAGGGAAAATTATGGTAACCAAAGCAAAGGCTAAAACCAATACAACTTTAAATAGCTGGTTGCCAACGACATGTACCTGTGAAGAGTTATGGTCTGTCTCTCAACAGTTCTGCCTAAAACGCTTGAGTGAGGAAGTATCAGCAAACTCTTACAATTTTGTAGATAGTTATAGTGTAAGAGCAAGACGAATAGCAGGTACTTATGCAAGGTTTTATTTGGAAACTGAAGAAAATGGTAATTCAAGTAAAAAAGGTCGCTTTTATTGGATGGCGCTCGGGGCCTTTGCGAGCAAAACTGTAGCTTGTACGCTAGAGCATTGGACACTGACATCAACTAAGCATGGCATTGTCGTTACTGCTAGTGATTGGTTTGGCCAAGGCAATTTTTGGCTGTTCCAAGATATCGCAGGATGGCATCATTATTATAGTAGATTTGGATCAACAGTTTTTTTCAACTGTATAGATAAGCGCAATACAAGTACGCTCGTTCCTGAAATAAAATCAGCTATTGATAAAGCAGACTGGGCAGCAGAATCTTTACCCAAAATTAATAATCTCAGAAGCAACGAATTTATAAAAAAAGGCTTTGATGAAGTTAAGAAGTTCGAGAATGCTCGTCTTAAAAACAATAAACTAAAAGCTCAATACCAAAATTTATTAATTATAGCTGAACATGAACAAGGTGAGATTTTACAGCCTCTAATATACGAAGGCTGGAGAAACAGGCGTGAAATCGATTCAATGGGAATGTTTAGTTGGCTTGCACCTAATGTTGCCTTGTTTTTTACTAGTGATTGCTCTACTAACACTGAAAGATATATCTCACATGCGCCTGAGGGTACTGTAGTTTATGATTATGACAGTCGTATGACATGGATCAATCAGGTTGCTAAAAAATTTCATGGCTTGATGCAAACTGAAACTACCTATATGGAGACACAGCTGCGAACCATGGCAGGCTGGTACAACAAGGCAGACCGTTGGGTCAATTTTAATTAGATAAGTAGATGAGTATGTTTAAACAATTAACTTATTTTATTTTTTATATCTCCATTATTTTAACGGCTACTTCTTGCCAAGCCGAACCAGAGGTCACTATGCCTGATAAACCGTTAGAGATTGTTTTAAATACAACTGCAAAAGCATTGTATGAGAGCAATCCTGAATATACAGCGTTTCAAGAAAACGATGCTCAGCCTATGGGAGTTACGTTTCAAGGCTATAACTTTCCTACTTCTAACATGGCAACCACCACCTTTATTTATCCTAATGGGCAAATAACTTTAAATAATGTCGTTACGGTTATGGGGTTAGATAACCTCAAAGATAATGACCGTTCTTTAGAGTTTCTTTCCATATCTTTTTTTCTTCGTGATGAAAGTAATAATATTACTGACGAAAAAGCCTACGATCAAACTATGACTTTATTTGATGAGCTTGAGAATAAAGGATGGGTTTTTAATTATAGTATTGGATCTCCACGTCTTTTTAAACAAGACAGCTTTGATTTTACAATTGCGGATCATACAAGCGATTTAAATTTAGACTTTACTTACCCTCTCACCTTTGAAGAATGGATGCAACTAGATGATATACATACATGGCAACTACGCCATGGTACAGATGTTTTTATGGATATACGTTACAACAGGCAAACCGACCCTGCCACAAACAACCGATATTACTTGATGGACTTAGATATTCTTAGTGAAAAAGAGTTAGTGCAACAGATGGTAGACTCCGTAAACAGAAATAGTTGGGATCAATACTATCCAGAAGAATACAAGGATTTACCGCTAGCAAGATTACAATCAGAGACCCAAGCATTAGAGATGGGCTTAAACATTCAACAAGATCAGCCCGACTACACCCTACCCCTTGTACTAGAGAAGACAGGTATTGATACCAGTAAGTTTGTATCTATTGATCCCTATAAAATAACTTACGAAGAGTTTATCAAGCGTCAGGAAGCTGGCGAAGATATGACGCCCTACTACGAAAACCAGCCCACAGCTAAACCTGAAATTACTAGTCAAGCCAAAGGGCGTTGCCCAGCGAATCAGCCTTGCCCTAAATCAGGCTACTGGTTTACCTTAGCAAAAGCAGATAGCCGAGCTTACTTCAAACAGGATGATATCATGCCCAATTATCCTAATAATAATTGGGGTCAGGTGATTTGGCAGTTTGATGGTGAGAAAGGTTAGTTGTATTCTGTAATTTGTCCGTATTGAAACAAATGCTTAAAAACATAAAACAAAAGCATTTATACCCAGACTATTGTACGATAACCTTAAACGAGTAAAAAATTTGACCCTGTAACGCTTGGCGATTAGAGTGTTCGTCCCCATTATTTATTTTTATAATAAACCTTTATACCTATATATACTGTCTGTATGTTAACCCTTCACCATTCAAGGACTGGATTTTTATGAGTCACACTGAACAAATTACTTCTTCTGATAACACTCATTATTTACACCATACTTTTTTTGAGCCAAGCGATGCTAGTACGGCGATTACTGCCACCTTACTGATTGTGCATGGGATGGCGGAGCACAGTGGCCGCTATGCAGAGTTTGCGCAGTTTTTAGCGGATAATGGCATTGCGGTTGCCACTTATGATCAGCTTGGTCATGGGCAGACCGTTAAATCGGCCGATGATTTGGGTTTTTTTGCTGAAGAGCATCCGGTACAGTCGTTATTAAAAGACGTTATTATCATGGCAGACAGCCTAAAGGCGCGCCATCCTAACGTACCGCATTTTGTCATGGGTCACTCAATGGGCTCGTTTATTGTGCGTAACGTCCTCAAGCATCATGCGCAGAACTTTACTGGTGCAATTCTAATGGGCACGGCTGATGCCAATCCATTGACCAAAGTACTGCTGCCGATTAATAAAATCTTAGCAAAAGCCGCTCCTAGAAAGCCAAATACCGTCTTTGCCAACGTGATGAATAAAGTGCTCAATAGTAAGCTTGATAATCGTATTTCTTCCTCAGAGTTTGCGTGGCTAAATGAAGATCCTGCGGCTATCGAAGCGTACGAAGCCGATCCATTGACGGGTTTTGACTTTACCAATAATGGCTTTTTGACCTTATTCACCTTAATGGACGCTGGTCTCAATAAAAACTGGGCGACAACAATTGCCAAAGGCTTTCCTATGTTATTGGTCAGTGGTGAGAACGATCCTATTGGCGATATGGGCAAAGGTATCCGCAAAATTGCCAGCTGTTTAGAAAAACAGAACTTTAGTGATGTCGAGCTTCAGCTTTATCCGCACATGCGCCATGAGCCACTTCATGAGCAGAATAAAGCATTGGTTTATCAAGATATCTTAGAATGGATAACGAGCCATACTCCTAATTAATAACTGCATTAAGCATCAATAACAGTACTGCTACTGGCGCTTAAGTTATTTGCTAAAAGTCGCCAAATTAGCGACAATACAGCAAGCCCGTTTTTTAGTTAAAACGCTTTTATTCACTTTATTAGCACCGCTCTTTTTATTCGTTTTTATTTACCTTCCATCAATTTTAGGAATATTTATGTCATTGCAACAAACCATTGAACAAGCCTTTGAAAATCGTAACGAATATAGCCCAGCAACCATGCCAAAAGACGTACGCGATGCCATCAATGAAGTGCTTGAGCAATTAGACAACGGTAGCTTGCGTGTGGCAGAGAAAAAAGATGGCGAATGGGTGGTCAATCAGTGGGCTAAAAAAGCGGTTTTATTATCATTTCGTTTAAATGACAACTATGTCCAAGCTGCGGGCGAACACGTGCAGTTTTATGATAAGGTGCCAACGAAGTTTGCCAACTGGACAGAAGCGCAGTTTAAAGAAGCCGGCGTACGCGTGGTACCACCAGCGGTTGCTCGTAAAGGCTCATACATTGCAGCGGGTGCCGTCTTGATGCCATCGTACGTCAATATTGGCGCTTATGTCGACCAAGGCGCGATGGTAGATACGTGGGCTACGGTTGGTTCGTGTGCCCAAATCGGTAAAAATGTGCATCTATCAGGCGGCGTTGGTATCGGCGGTGTCTTAGAGCCTCTACAAGCCAATCCAACGATTATCGAAGACAATTGCTTCATCGGTGCGCGCTCTGAAATCGTTGAAGGCGTGATTGTAGAAGAAGGTTCAGTGATTTCTATGGGTGTGTTTATCGGGCAATCAACGCGCATTTATGACCGCGAAACGGGCGAGATTCATCGCGGCCGTGTACCAGCAGGCTCAGTCGTCGTACCCGGTAGCTTGCCATCAGAAGACGGCACTCACAGCTTATATGCTGCGATTATTGTGAAAAAAGTCGATGCGCAAACCCGTGCTAAAACATCAGTCAATGAGTTATTACGTTTAGCCTAATGCTTTATTTATTACGTTAATTGTTTTTATCATAAAAGATGCTGGGGCTGACTCCAGCATCTTTTTTAATGCTTTATGGCAGGTTAATAGCAGCTTAATGGCAAGTTTAATGTAAGACATTACGTTATAATCTGCATCTCGTTTGGACACTGAAACTCCGAGCGTTAGACAGATTATTAAACCTTTTTTATTTGATAAATGCTCACGGCATTATCAATCTCTAACCGTATTTGAAAATATTATGAGTGAGTTATCTTTACGCACATCATTGATTCCTGTCACCGACCCTGAAGCAGGGTTACGTTTGACCGAAATTTTTTATTCGCTGCAAGGTGAAGCGTTGACCTCAGGCTTGCCGACGATATTTGTGCGCTTGACCGGCTGCCCGCTGCGCTGCGTCTATTGTGATACCGAATACGCCTTTAGTGGCGGCGAACGCCAATCATTAGAAGCCATTATCACGACCATAAAAAGCTATCCGTGTAAACGTATCTGCTTGACTGGTGGCGAGCCATTAGCGCAGCCAAATGCCATTGAATTAATGCAGCGTTTGTTAAATGAGGGTTATGAGATTTCACTTGAAACCGCAGGGGCGCTGACGGTCGAAAATGTGCCGCCCGCAGTCAGTAAAGTGATGGACCTGAAAACGCCAAGCTCAGGTGAAGTCGATAAGAATCTTTGGTCAAATCTTGACTATCTTACGGCGCACGACCAAATCAAATTTGTCATTATGAACCGCGCTGATTATGAGTGGGCGAAAGAAAAACTACTTGAGCATCAGCTCGATAAATTGGTTGGTACGGTTTGGTTTTCACCGATGTTTAATGTTGCAGACGATGTAGCCGATAGTAAAGCAATAAGCAGCCCTGAGGTGCCCGTACTGGCACGTGAGCTGGCTGAATGGATGCTGGCAGATGCCTTACCGGTACGTTTTCAATTGCAATTACATAAGATTATTTGGGCCGATGCCAAAGGTAAATAACCGTCTAATATCTGCATAAGTCATGCAAAATGACAGTCAAAATAAATAAGATAAATCAGCAACCTAAAGATAAATACACTCTAAATAGCTAACGAGCCGACTGCAAGGACGCATGAATGGTCAAACTGATTTTATTGGGCTTATTGGCGGGGGCGTTCTTTAGCTCGACATTTATTTTAAATGAGCTGATGAGTAATGCCGGTGGTCATTGGTTTTGGTCAGCAAGCCTACGCTATATTTTTATGTGGCTGATTATTACCGCCATTATAATCCTGCAACATGGTTTTGCTCGCATCAAAGAGCTAACGACCATTTTTCGTCAGCATTGGGGTTTTTGGTGCCTTACCGGCAGTATTGGCTTTGGGTTATTTTATACAGGCATTTGCTATGCGGGCGACCACGTCGCAGGCTGGGTCGTTGCCGCTACCTTTATGTTTACCGTGGTAACAAGCCTTATTGTATTAATGGCATTTGGACAAAGGTTTGACAAGAAATTTATCATTTATGCCTTTTTGGTTTTTATCGGGGTGGTATTGGTCAATGTCAGCGAAGGCTTACGCGCCTCTGCCCTCGCCGATATTGATAGCGCGCCGATGGCAGAAATGCTACTTTACGGTGCCCTACCTGCACTAATCGCTGCCTTCAGTTACCCAATCGGCAATCAGCTGGTCTGGCAAGTCTCCCACAACTCGCGCAAACACAATTCTCGTAAACACAGCGAGAAGCTGCAACCAGCGCGAGAAGCCGATAGTAAACTTCATAACAATAAAAATCATAACGTCGATGCTAACCAAGCGCTTATCTCAGAAGCTTACGATTTATCTGCTGCCCTAAATAGTGCAGCAGATAATAGCATGACGTTAAATACAAATCCTACCGTAGAAGCTAAACCCGCCTCTACCTTACAAAACCTCATTGCCCGTATTCCTGCTATCGAGACGACACTCCTACAAAATGCCTTTAACAAAATCTGGCTCATGACCCTCGGTAGCTTGCCGTTCTGGGTAATTTTAGGCGTACTTATACATCCCGAGCCACCGGCAACCACACAAATTTTTAACACCTTGCTAGTCGCACTGTTGGCTGGAGTGGCAGCGACGAGCATATTTCTTTATGCACGTGAACAAGCGGTAACCTCAAGTGAGGTGGCAGGCGTTGACTCGACCCAAGCCAGCGAGGTAATCTTTGCTTTAATTGGCGGTATACTATTGTTGAATAACACGCTACCCTCAGCATTGGGATTGGTCGGTATTGGGCTAATTATGCTAGGGCTTATATTGTTTGCAAAAGACGGTTGAGGCTCAAATAAATCATGATAAGTAACTTTATTTTTCCTGACATTCTGCTGTATTTATTAGATATGGTGGGCGTCATTGCTTGTGCCATTGCGGGCACTTTGCTGGCGCAGCATAAAGGCTTTGATATTGCTGGCTGTATTTTGGTTTCTATGGTCAATGCCATTGGCGGCGGTACATTACGTGATATGGCGCTCGATCGCCATCCGCTATTTTGGATGACTGACCTCAACTATGTCATCGTCATTACCGTTACCTCGCTTATTCTACAAATTTTCTTTCATTTGTATCATAAGATTGATAAAGCGCTTAAGTTCTTTGATGCGATTGGGCTGGCGGCTTTTAGTGTGATTGGTTTTAAAGTGGCTTTGGCGCAAGATGTGTCGCCGGTTATTGCGGTTATGATGGGGGTTTGGACGGCGATTATTGGTGGCTTATTACGTGATATTATCTGTAATGAGATACCTCTGCTGCTACAGCGTGAGATTTATATCACTGCCAGTATTGCAGGGTCTGTAACGTATCTGGCGCTTGATTACTGGGGCGTTGACGCGGTTACCAATGAGTTTATGATGTTATTTATCATCTTTGCTGTGCGTATGCTGGCGCTTAAATTCGATTGGCATCTGCCTTCTATTCGCTTGGTCGATTAACGAATTAGTCGTTTAGCCGCTTATCATCATGGCCGAAAAAATAGCACTGTTTTAATATCCATGCTTTAATAGCAGGGCTTTAATAGCAAGGCTTTAATGAGAAAAACGCATGCTCACCATTGCTTTAGATTCTGAATTGATTACTACTTTTAACCCGCGCTCGCTGATTTATCTGTTTGATATGATTGGGATTGTCGCTTGTAGTATTTCAGGCACGATATTGGCCAAGCATAAGAATTTCGATGTCTTTGGCTGCTTACTGGTATCGATTGTGACTGCCATCGGCGGCGGTACGGTGCGCGATGTGATTTTGGATCGTCATCCGCTGTTTTGGATGGTAGACATGAGTTACCTGACGGTTATTACTATCTCTTCGCTGGTGATGCAGATATTCTTTCATCCCAACTCTAGACGTGTTGATAAATTCCTCAAGCTCTCCGATACCATTGGGCTATCAGCCTTTACCTTAATCGGCATCAAGGTTGCTGATAGTATGGGCGCCAATGTGCCGGTGGCATTATTACTGGGGGTGATTACCATTATTGTCGGCGGTATCATCCGCGATATGATTTGTAATGAGATTCCGCTGGTGCTACAGCAAGAGATTTATATTACCGCCGCTTTAACGGGCGGTATCCTCTACTTTGCACTGCACAATCTTGGCGTGAGCGCTTGGATTGCTGATATCTCGGCAATGGCGACGATTTTTACCTTGCGCATGCTTGCCATTCGTTATGACTGGCAATTTCCAACCATTGAATGGAAATATTAAAGCATTCAAGCCTAGCAACTACTAGCTTTCCTCTACTGTTTCTTTTACCAGCGCCAAATCTTTAACCATCAACTGCAAGCTTTGTTTGCCGTTCCACTCGTTAATGTCTAGCTGAAATAATAAATGCACTTTTTCGGCGCGGTAATCCCAAGCACTACTATCAAAATTGAATTGGATTGCCTCAATCGGATATTGCACATCGGGATAACGTAGCGACAATTTAAGATGTTTGTCTTTTAATACTTTAAAGCTTAATACCTCAAATACACCGTCAAATATCGGCGGCGCAAAGCCATGACCCCAAATGCTGGCATTGGCTAAGTGCTCCGCAAACCATAAGCTAAAGTCAGCCGCTTGCAATGGTCCATCGGTAAATTTCTGCTCGGCAAATACCTCATCATCCATCTGCGCCATCACTTCGTTAAATGCAGTCACAAAGCCATCAAAATTACGACGTTTGATGGTTAAACCTGCGGCCATGGCATGACCGCCAAAGTGGCTGATTAAATCAGGATAACGTTCGGCTACTTGCTCAATCGCATCACGAATATGCACGCCTGCGATAGAGCGCGCCGAGCCTTTGATGGCATCATCACCACCCGTGCGCTCTGTGTCTGCTGGCGCAAAAACGATACTGGGCAGATAATGGCTTTCTTTTAAACGTCCAGCGACAATACCGATAACCCCTTGATGCCAATCGTCTTGATATAAAATAATACTGCGATTTTGATTATCAGCCGCCTGTTTCTCAGTTTTAGGCTGGATAAGATTTTCATCGCTCTCGTCAGCCCTATTATTAATATCACCAGTATTCACATTAGCATTAGAATCAGTAGCAGCTAACGCTTGTACAATGCTATCCGCTTGCGCGCGCATCTCGCCTTCGACATGACGGCGGGTACGGTTAAGCTGTTCGAGCTCTTGCGCCAAACGCTGTGCGGTGCTCCAATCATCGGTCAATAAGCACTCGATACCGATGCGCATATTATCCATACGCCCAGCGGCATTGATACGCGGACCTAAAACAAAACCAAAGTCCTGCGCCTGTAATTGCTTAGGGTCACGACCTGCTTGTTCAAGCAATGCCAATATGCCAAGCGAGCAGCGCCCTTGACGAATGGCATTTAACCCATGATGGACTAAAATGCGATTGTTTTTATCAAGTACGCCCACATCGGCAATCGTCCCAAGCGCGACCAAATCTAAATACTGGCTCACTTGTACGCTTGACTTGCCTGCTTCACGGCGTAATTTTGCCAAGCGTCCAAGCACATAAAACGCCACGCCGACACCGACCAGTGCCTTACTGTTAAAGTGACAGCCGAGCTGATTGGGATTGACCACCGCTTCGGCAGGCGGTGTCTCTTTGGTGGTCAGGTGATGGTCAGTAATAATGACAGTGATACCATCAGCCTGCGCCCGCGCCACACCGTCGTGGCTTGAGATACCATTATCCACCGTCACAATCATGTCGGGCTTATAAGTCTTGATACCTAACTCGACAATCTCTGGCGTCAGACCATAGCCATACTTAAAACGGTCAGGTACTAAAAAATCAACGACTGCGCCCATCTTTGTCAGCGCGCGCATCATCAAGGCGGTACTGGTTGCTCCATCGCAATCAAAATCACCGACAATTAAAATACGCTGCCCTTCATCGATAGCAACATCTAATAGACGCACCGCTTCCGTGACGCCATGCAGCATTTCGGCTGGCAGTAAACCAGACAGTCCTGTTTCAAGCTCATCAGGCGCAGTGATACCGCGACCAGCATAAAGCCTAGCAAGGGTAAATGATTGGGCGGCAAGTGGTTGCAACGCGGCGGGCAACTCGTCGATGCGAGTGCTGTTATAACGGGGGGTTAAATTTAGCATGTTGGTATTCTACTGGCTTTGGCAGATAGCCACAATGGGAATTTTTAGCACTGTCGTTTAGGTTTAGCGATTGCGTTGGTGGGTCTGATGGCGTAATTTATATTCCATGTATTTTATCGTCAACTTTAAATAAAATGAATCTACTAAATCATTAAGCGCGGCTTGAATAGGTTTTTTTTGCTTGCTGTGCCTACAGCAGACAGAGGCGGCAGAAAACATATTCAAGCGCCGCTGTATTTTGTGTGTATTAAATTTACTCTATGCCAAACAAGGGTTATATATGGCGCATTTCTAAATCCCTTCTTTCTTAGCCGTTACTTATTTACAAAAACGGTGCAGAGTGACTGTAATTTTCTGCATTTTGCTACAAAGCAATGATTGTATGGGGCGTATAAATCCATAAAATGGTAAACATCTAAGATGACTTATTAGAAAATCATAAGATACTTATCATTTTGCAATTTTTTCTTTTAATATATTAACCATTTTCTGTTTTTTAAACATTTTAAGGACGCTTTATGAAAACCACTCCGCTTGCTGAAAAACTGCCTAATACCATCGATCCAAATTTAGATCTTGAAAAAGTTAAAAAAGACTGCGAAAAATTGGTCAAAAAACGCGCCAAGCTGTCAGCGGGTGTTGCCATCGTTCCAGTACCATTTTTTGACGTGGCAGTTGATGCCAGCATGCTAACCATGCTGTTACCTGAGATTAGCGAACGTTTTGGTCTGATTGAAGGTCGTCAGTCTGCCATTGATTTAGAGTCACGCGCCATTCATTGGGCGGCGCTAAAAGACCGTACCGTTGACTTTGCAGGCTTAATGGCAACACGTGGTATCGTGAAAAAGACCGTCCAAGGCTTTGGTGGTCGTATCGCAGCCAAGCAAGTGACCAAATTTATCCCACTTGGCGGACAAATGGTTGCGGCAACCATGGGTTATATGATTTTCAAAAAAATCGCCACCGACCATATCAATGAATGCTATAACTTGGCAAAAGATATTCAGCAAAAACAGCATGGTAAAAACGTCTAAAAGCATAACAAATCGAAAGCTTAATAACTAATTAATAACTTAATAATAAGCTAAAAAACAAACCCAGCTAAGAATCTCTTAGCTGGGTTTTCTATTTAAATTTAATTACATAAAGTATATTATGGCAAACTTCTAGCTACTTTTTACACCAAACTTCTAACTATTTTGTTTGGCAATCCAGTTTTGCATTTGCTCAATCTCAGACTGCTGAGCATCTATAACAGCTTGCGCTAGCTTACGCATTTCGGCATCTTTGCCATATTTCAGCTGCACTTTTGCCATATCAACCGCGCCGACATGATGCGGCAACATACCACGTGCAAATGCCATATCAGGATTAGGATCAGCAATACCCGCCATCATCTCATCATGCATAGCATCCATACCATCGGCATAGGCTTGTTGCATGGCTTTGGTATCGGGTGTGGCCTCAGCTGCATCGGGATAACTGGCTAGCCACGCCTGCATTTGCTCAATTTCAGCTTGTTGAGCATCGATGATGTCTTGTGCCAGCTGGCGCATCTCTTTATCAGTACCATATTTCAGCTGAATCTCTGCCATATCAACGGCGCCAATGTGATGACCTAGCATCCCTTTGGCAAAGGCGGCATCTGGATCGTTATACTCCATCCCAACCATCATCTCGTCATGCATCTTTACCATAGAGTCATTGTATGCTTGATGCATCGGCGTCATATGTTTAGCACCTGCCATCGTGCCCGCTGACATATCGTGACCGGCATGTGGATCTGTGGCGGCTGCAGTATCGTTAACATTATCAGTATCATTAACGACCGCTGTCTCTTCTGTAGCAGGGGCAGTTTCAACTTTGTCATTGGTAGGCTGACAGGCACTAAGCAGCAATGCCGCACTGATACTAGCAGTGAGAACAACAAGACGTGAATGATGAGTGATTTTCATGGTATATCCTTTATGTAAGTAGACAATAAAAAATGGTAAATCAGTTAAGATTTACCAATAAAAAACTATTAAACGAATGTGCTAAACGCCGTTACGTTAGAATCATCAGTGAGAATTTCACATATAGGTTCATTTTTTCTTGTTCTGAATGATTCATAAAGCAGTCTCCCTCTACACGACTCAGGTCGTTATGATTGTTGTTATGACTGCCTTTATATGGCTTAGGCTATTTAAAAGTCAACCTATTGTAAAAGGTACTTCTTCTTTTACTAGCTTCTTTTATGAGTTTCATATTGTATGAGCTTATAACTGCTGCTCAGCAGATTCAATATCTACATATACTTGGTTTGTACCATCTTTGTTTATTTGCATAATTTGATAAGGTGCAAATTGACCTTGATATTCCATACCCGGACTGCCGACTGGCATACCAGGAACAGCAAGCCCGATTGCTTGTGCCGGTGGATTGGCTAAAAACTGAGCGACATATTTAGCTGGTACATGCCCCTCAAATACATAACCGTCGGTTGTCACCGCAGTATGGCACGAGCGCATCTCTGTCGGCACGCCATAACGGTCTTTGAATAATGACAAGTCTTTTGGATGCTGGCTTGTCGCTGTAAGGCCATGATTTTGCGCATGCTCTATCCAGTCTTTACAGCAGCCACAATTGACATCTTTATAGACGGTCACTGAGACGTTTTTGAGTAAATCAGAATGTTGAGCTTTAGCATTTATCGTAGCAGACTGGTTAGGGTTTTCTAAATTATCCGCCGACGTATTATTCAGCGAAACTTGGGTTTGCGCCGAGTTCGTATCAGCGGCACTGCTATCAGCATTAGTATCTGCCTTAATATCTGCTTGATTACAGGCAAAAAGCGTCGACGCCGCTAATACTATAAAGCTGCCGCGTAGGGCTGTCTTTACGAGCTGATTAGGTTTTAGCTGGCGCGATTTAGATTGACGACTAAATTTAGTGGCAAGGATAACCATAGTAAATGTCTCGTTAATGATAAAAATGGCAGGTATTTTTAGAAATGCATGGCGTTGATAGTTGTAGTAATAGTTAGAGCAATAAAGCTCTAGCATTAAAATATTAAATAAAAAGTATAACAACATCAGTCTGACAAGCAGATGACGCTAAGATGACAATTTTGTCATCTTGCCAGCTTAGCATAGGAATAGCGCTCACATTATTCTATGATTGATGGCAGAAAATTCAGGAATATCGCAACTGCGCTAGCATAATAAAAAAAGCAAAGAATCTGAACTTAAACTGCCTTTTCATTAACCGCTTTTTATTAACCGTTTTTTATTAGAAAAGACCTTTATTTAAGCCCTAAAAAAGCCCTGCCATTGCAGAGCTTTGTTATTTTTAGCGTTGTTAATAATTTAGATATTAATCGTTCACTGGGTTTTCAGGTTGGTAGTTTGAATGTGATGGTTTTGCAAAGGCAAACTTAACCACCTGCAATGCCACACAAACGGCACCAGTGATCAAGACCACGTCACCAAAGGTACGAATCCAACGCAGTGTCTGCAAGAAATCTTGTTGTAAGAAGCCTTCACTACGAGCGTACCATAGACCTTCGGTCATTGATGCGTGCGCTTGGAAAATACCAATCGGTAATAAACTGGTGACAATCATCAATACCAAGCCTGCATTTAATGCCCAAAAACCGGTTTTGATAAGATTTTCACTAAACACATAATCTGGGCGAATATAACGCATGACCAGTAAGACAAAGCCGATTGCTAAGAACCCATAGACCCCAAATAGAGCGGCATGTGAGTGAACGGCTGTGGTATTTAACCCTTGTAAATAGAACAGTGACACAGGCGGGTTAATCATAAAGCCGAACACGCCTGCTCCCAACATATTCCAAAACGCGACAGCAACGAAACACATGATAGGCCATTTGAGCTTATCCATCCAGGGCGCTTGACGCTGCATAGACCAATGCTCATACCCTTCGTAACCTAGTACCACTAAAGGTACCACTTCTAAGGCACTAAATGAGGCGCCGATTGCCATGACTGGCGTGGTTGTGCCTGAGAAGTATAAATGGTGGAAGGTACCGGGTACACCGCCGAGCATAAATAGCGCCGCAGAAGCGATGGCAGAACCAGTGGCGATTTTTTTATTAACCAAGCCTAAGTTATAAAAAATAAAAGCCAATGATACGGTGGCAAATACTTCAAAGAAGCCTTCTACCCATAAATGTACCACCCACCAGCGCCAGTATTCCATGATGGTTAAATGTGTACGCTCGCCGTAGAACAAGCCAGCACCATAAAATAAACCAACGCAAACAACTGATGCAAAGAATATCGCGAGTAAGTTTTTATCGCCCGGTTGTTTAAATGCCGGTAAGCAACCGCGGGTCATTAATACCAACCAGAACAATATACCAACCCATTTTAAAATCTGCCAGAAGCGACCAAGATCAATAAATTCATAGCCTTGATGACCAAACCAGAAGTTATATTTCGCAGGCATAATACCAGCAATAGCAAAGTATTGGCTAATAAATGAGCCAACGACGACGATAATTAACGCCACCCAAAGTATATCAACGCCCAATTTTTGATACTTAGGATCTTTACCGCCATTGATAAGCGGTGTTAAGTACAAGCCTGCCATCAAGAAAGCGGTAGCAATCCAAAACAATGCGGCCTGAATATGCCACGTACGCACTAGTGAATACGGGAAGTAATCGGCGACGGCAATACCATAAAACTCTTGCCCTTCAACGGTATAATGCGCGACAAAACCGCCGATAAATACCTGAAAGACAAACAGCCCCATGACTAAAACACCGTATTTCGCCAAGGCTTTTTGCGACGGCGTTAACGCTATTTTGGTTAATGGATCAGCGTTTGGTGTGATTTCCTTAACGTCTTCTTCTTTACGTAAAAATGACCAACCCCAAATAAGGAAACCCACCCCAGCAATTAAGAACACCACACTGGCGATAGACCACATGATATTTTCTGAGGTTGGGACGTTATCAATCAGCGGCTCATGCGGCCAGTTATTAGTATAAGTGGCATTGGTACCCGGACGTTCGGTAGACGCCATCCAAGTGGTCCAAAAGAAAAAGTTGGTCAGTTTTTGTCTGTCTTCAATATCTGCCAAGGTATTGTTTTTCATGGCAAAGTTTTCACGCGACTTTTGCAAGGACGGCTCATTACCATACAAGCCAATATAATAAGGCGCCACTTCATTGATGGCAGCGATACGCGTATCGGACAACACCACTTGATTTTTATCATTGGTATTGCTACCACGGTATTCTTTTTTCAACTGCGCATTGAGCACCGCTTTTTGATCGTCTGTGGTGGCGGCGAAATCATGCCCATATAACTCCTGTGCTCTGATGTCCAACCAAGCGACAAGCTCTCTATGTAACCAATCTGCAGTCCAGTCGGGTGCTTGATAGGCACCGTGCCCGAGCACTGAGCCAAGCTGCTGGCCACCAGTACGCTGCCAAGCAGATTGACCATCCAAAATATCTTCTTCTGTGATTAAAACCTTCCCATTGCTATCAATATACTGATCAGGGATAGGAGGTGCGGTACGATACACTTCCACGCCGCCCCAACCTAAAAAGGTAAAGGTAACCACGAGGACGGCGATTAAGCCCCACCAATACTTCTTGTACTCGCCCATATCTTGCTCCTACTGGCTAGATAAATAATTTGAACACTTAAACATTCATTTAAAATGAATGTTTATAAGCGTCATGATTCCAAAAATGAAAAAAATAATGTTGCCCGCGCGATAAGTCTATTGATAGCTCTGATTAATAGTTCTGCAAATATTAAGCCTACTGCCTTAGCCTTAGTCTTAGTCTTAGTTTTGATATTTAGGTAAGAGTAAAGGTTAATAGCTTAAATTTAAGATTACCTCACTGACCAATTGATAGACTTTATCGCTTCGATGGCTAAAAGTATTTGATGGATATTTACATCTAGCATCAAACTGGAAATATAATAACATTCATTTAATATGAATGTTAAGAGTTATTTCTATTTATTCTTATTATCATAATAAACTGTACCGCTCATTCTTTATAAAACAACCCATTAACCTCGCCATAAATTTCCAAAACATTGGGGCGAATATCAAAGCCAGTTAATGGATTATGCATAATGAATAGGCATAAAAAAACCAGATAGCATTGAACTATCTGGTACGTGGTTAAATTACTCTAAAACCAATATCGTGCTAATTATTTAGCGCTTGATAACACCTGATAACTACGCTCAATCACCGGCGCATCAACCATATTACCGTCAACTTTAAAGACTGCCTGCCCGCTGCGCTCATATTCTGTGACCACGCGCTGCGCAAACTCAAGCTCGCTAACCGTTGGTTGCAGTGACTGCTTGACGACGTCAACTTGCTTAGGATGGATACAAAGCATGCCGGACATGCCCATCTGCGACCATAGTTGCACACGATGATGCAGCCCTTCATTATCATTAAAATCTGCATACACACTATCAATCGGCGCGAGCAATTGATGGACTTTTGAGGTCAGGATAAGCTGATAACGAATTTGATTGGCAATAATATCCGCTGACGCTGTGCCCACTTGCACTTGTAAATCATTGCATAAATCTAAAAAACCATAGCTAAAGGTAAGCAGCCCTGAAGCTTTTGCCATCTCCTCAATACGGTATAAGCCCATGGCATTTTCTATCAACGCAATCACGGGCAGTCTCGTTTCTTGATACACCCTTTCGATATCTGCTGGCTGTTCAGCTTTTGCTAACAGAACACCTGCTAGCTTAGGCAATTGCTGACATAGCGCTAAATCTTTAACAAATTCCGCACTGCTCGCTTGATTAATACGTAGCCAAATCGGACGATAGCTTTTAGCGTCATGCTCAGCATCATAATATGCTTTTAATGCTACGCGAGCTTGGGCTTTATCTACTTGTGCCACCGCATCTTCTAAATCAACAATCACCACACCTGCCCCGCTAGCAAAGGCTTTTGCTACCCGATCTATCCGCGTTGCAGGAACAAATAACCATGTCTTGGTAGCCGCAAGCGATTCAATCATTACTCGGTAATTTTGCGATTCAATATGGGTATCGCTGCTCGTGTTTTTATGGGCAGGTTGATTGCTAGAAGCTGACATGCTTAGTTCCCATAGATAGATAGGTAAATAAATAGATGAATAGGTAAATAATCATCTTAGCAACATTTAGCATGATTGTGCCATGACAAAAGCGCTTGTCATAGCACCATAACTGTATAGCACAATCACTTTATCTGGTTAAGATTCCTCTGGTTTATCAAATAACTTCTCGATAGGTTTACTATGGATTTTCGAGCTATTAAACAGTGATTTATTACCGCTATCACCTTCTGTCCAAAAGTTGATATTAAACTGGGCATCGTCACTTAATTCTACACGATGCCAATATTGAGGCGGGCTGACCGCAAACTGCCCAGCGTTAATAACCACTGTCTTTTCTGGTTCAGTGGCCGCTTCATCAGCAAAGCCATAAAAGGTCACCGTACCTTGCATGACACAAATTTGTCCGTAGACGCCTTCCGCCGTATTGTGATGGGTTAACAAGGCGTTAGGCACTTTATCTTTGGTGAAGAAGTGTGTTGAACGTTTTATTTTCCAATGGCTTGGAATGACGGGATTGGGATTGGTGGTGCTAGTGGTATTTTTAGTATTCGTATTATTTGTAGTGGCACTCATGATAACTCCTTGGCTAGTTTGCTTGCTGTAGATTTTTATCTCAATCTGCCTTAAAGGTTAATATTCAATTGAGAATAATTATCATTAATATAAAATAGCACTTTTTAAAAGGCTTTACCAGCCTTGTATGAGTTTGATTATTAATAAAAATATAACGCCCGAAAATGCCTACCTACTCCCCATTAAGTAGTATAGAAAGTAGACCCTATACTGCTTTCGCTCAATAGTTATGACGCCCCCTTTATTGCTATCTTGTGCCCATTACCGGCATCAGAATTTATAATGGGGACATTATCATGCATGCAAAAGAATTACTCGAGGTTGAACGCCGTGAGATAAGGGCGCTTCACTATACGTGGATTGCTTTTTTTCTCACCTTTTATGTCTGGTTTAATATGGCACCGCTAGCAACCTCGATGCTACAGACGGAAAGCTATTTAACCCCTGATCACATCAAATTATTTTTAATTGCCAACGTCGCGTTGACGATTCCGGGGCGCGTCATCGTTGGCATGGCATTGGACCGCTTTGGTCCGCGTCGCGTGTTTTCTATCTTAATGGTAGTGATGGCTATACCGACGTGGTTTTTCGCATTTGGCGACTCTGCCATGCAACTATTCGTCTCGCGCTTGTTTATGTCTATCGTCGGTGCAGGCTTCGTCGTCGGTATTCATATGACGGCGTTATGGTTTAAACCAAAAGATATTGGCTTTGCTGAAGGCTTTTATGCTGGCTGGGGAAACTTTGGTTCAGCGGCAGCGGCGATTACCATTCCAACCGTTGCCTTACAATTCTTTGGCGGCGATGATGGTTGGCGCTGGGCAATTGCACTATCTGGTCTATTAATGGCGCTATACGGCGTGGCTTATTGGTTTTTAATCACCGATGGACCAGAAGTTGGTACGCATAAAAAATCCCGTAAAGCTGGCGCGTTAGAAGTGTCGACTTGGAAAGACTTGTGGTTATATTGCTTATTTATCGTTCCTTTATACGGCGTATTGGGGTTGCTGGTGTATCGCACCCAAGCGATGGGATTTTTAAGTGCGACGGGCGCTATCATTGCTTATAGCGTGATTGTATTGATGGTCATTTATCAGATTTATAAGGCTATTAGCGTCAATGTGCCCATGCTTAAAGCCGGTATTCCAGAAGATGATAAATACCCGTTTAAATCGGTGGCGGCGCTGAATGTCAGCTATTTTGCCAACTTTGGCGCAGAGCTAGCGGTGGTTTCTATGCTACCGATGTTCTTTGCTGCGACTTGGAAACTTGATCCGACTGCGGCTGGTTTGATTGCCTCTACCTTTGCCTTTGTCAACTTATGGGCGCGGCCACTTGGCGGTTATATCTCCGATAAAGTCGGTAATCGTCGTTTGGTGATGCTGATTTATATGTTCGGTATTGGTATTGGTTTTGCGCTGATGGGTATGCTTAATGCCGAATGGCCGCTATTTATCGCCGTGGTCTTTACCATTCTGTGCTCAGTGTTTGTACAAGGGGCAGAAGGCGCGACCTTTGGGATTATCCCCTCGATTAAGCGTCGTTTGACCGGTCAAATATCAGGCATGGCAGGCGCTTATGGTAACGTTGGTGCGGTATTCTACTTATTTATTTATACCTTTGTAGAGCCCAATCAGTTCTTTTATATCATTGCAGTCGGCGCGCTGATTGCATGGGTTGTCTGTTATTTCTGGTTGGCAGAACCAGAAGACGCCTTTGGTGATGAATATAAAATGTCATCCGTTGATCGTAAAATTGCGGCAGAAAGTAAATACTAGAAGTAAGTACTAAAAGCTGATATTAGCCGTTAATATTTATATCAAAAACTAAGACATAACAATCATACTCTCAGATTGTGATGTCCAAAACTAAAAACCCACCTAGCATATTGTTAGGTGGGTTTTCAGTTTTAAATAAATGATTACTTAACCCCAGTTCGGGATAAGCCACATTGTAACTCATTGATACTATTTACAATGTGGCTACCTGTCTCTGCTGAGGCATGTTTTTGATGGTGGGTTTATAGGGAAACCAGCAATAAGCAATTAAACCTAACAGCAAGTTTGTGATAAACCCCG